>JAGIAP010000554.1 GCA_017744805.1 Chitinophagaceae bacterium
CAAATCAGTTGCTCTACCAGCTGAGCTAAGGTGGCATATCCAATCTTATTAATGATCTATGCTAATCCTTTCTTTTGATGAATCCCCTATCTGCTACCGGCCAAATATTCCCGGTAAAGTATCTTGAAATTCAATGCTATAAAGAACTTCCCAACCACTCTCTCAACTTTCTGTCATTTTTTGGGAAGGCAAAGGTAACTGAATTTGTGAAATCCCAAAACTTTGAAGAAGATTTTTTTTGCTTGTTTTCAAGGTGTTGCATTCACTGCTACCCGCCTGAGCGGCTGCAAAGGAAACAAAAAGTAAATTCTCTACAAAAAATTGATGCAAAAAAAGTTAAGCATCAATCGCTTATTCCTTTCAAACCCTCTCCCAGCCCACATGATAGCCCATATCTTTTTTTATCGCCACCTCCCCATCCCACCCCTACCAGCCCCCTATACACGAAAAAAGGCCGTCTCAGGGGAGACGGCCTTCAAATTTTTTGCTAATCAGGCGGCTTGCTTTTCTTTCTTTTTCTTTATTTGGTTTACGAGAGAGTCCAGTGCACTGTCAAAAGATTCCTCAAATGATTTGCTGGAAGCTTTTACGAAGAACTGATGACGGGGAACCTGAACCCGGATCTCTGCGATTTTGTCTTTAATGGCATGTACTACGTTATCCAGTTTTAAAAACACATCTACTTTGATTATGCGGTCGTGAAAAGTACCAATTTTCTGCAGTTTCTTATTTACGTACTCTACAAGTTTTCCATCGGGATTAAACCGCACGGTCTGAATGTTAACGTTCATAACAATCGCATTTTAACTGTGAACAATATATAAAGAACTTTCAGGAATATCAGAGGGCAAAATCTGTTACAAATGCACAGCTTTTTGATCACTATGAAGATAGTACATCATACATGTATTTCCAAATTTTAATTTGTGTAAAAACGTAGCTATTACGCGGGTTTCAGCCTATGCCTTTGGGTGGGCCTGTTTGTGTATCTCTTTTAACGTTTCGATAGTATTATGCGTGTAGATCTGCGTGGCCGCAAGGCTTGCATGACCCAGCAATTCCTTCACTGCATCCAGGTTGGCGCCATGATAGGTGAGATGCGTGGCAAAGCTGTGACGAAGCACATGCGGGCTCTTCTTTTTCTGGCTCGTTACCTCGCTTAAATACTTCCTGACGGTGGTGTACACAAAGGAAGGGCTCAATGCTTTTCCATCCTCCCTCACCAACAGCATTTCCTGGCCCTGGTAACTGTCCGCGCCCCTCACTTCCTCCGGCAAATATTCCTTTTTGTAGCTATCGTATTTCAGCATGGCGGTCATCAATTGCTCCGTGACGGGGATGAGCCTCTCCTTATTGCCCTTTCCCAGCACTTTCAGGCTCTCCCTGGCCTTATCGATGGCCGATCGCTTCAACCCGATCAGCTCGGCCCTCCGGATGCCCGTTTGGTACAGGATGCTCAGGAGCAATTGTTCGGTCATTACCCGCCAGGTGATCTCCCTGCTATGCTCCGCTTTCAGCATCATTGGGTCCTTTTCCGCCGCATCCCCGAAATGCAGGTTCTCACTGATGGCCTTCAGGTTGCCGAACAGCTCCTCGGTATTCTTCTCTTCCAGGTAAACGGGCAGGCGGCCGGGCAATTTCTGGCTCACTACCCTGTCCATGGGGATCTTACCGATCTGGCCCATGCGCAGGAAATATTTGAAGAAGGATTTAAGACTGGAGATTTTACGATTGATGCTGCGGGGCGAAAGCCGCTCTTCGTTTTTGAGGGTAGCCAGCCAGGTGCGGACATAATCCGGGCGAATGGCGCTCAGCTCCACGCTCCCCAGGCCATAGCCGCCATCGCGGATCACCTTGTTGCCCCGCTTGTCGCGCTTTTCGTATCGCTCAAAGAGAAGGAAATGGAAGAAATCAGTGAGGTCGTTCTCATAGGCGGCCACGGTATGCACTGAGCTGCGCTTCTCCCCCCTGATATGCATCAGGAACTCTGTTATGGCAGGATGGGGAACTGGCTGCTGGTTATTTTCCGGAGGATTGGCCATAGGTCAAATAAAAAAAGATAGCTACAAAGTTATCAAACTTTGCAGCTATCTTAATATATTAAGTTCAGAACGAACTATTTCCCTTCGATAGAACCGCTCGCTATCTGTTGCTTGTAGATAGCTTTCAACACTTGGGTGCGACGTCTAACCGACGGCTTTGTATACGATTGACGTTCTCTCAATTGTAACAGAGTCTTCGCCTTCTCAAATTTCTTCTTGTATTTTTTGAGGGCCTTGTCGATGTTTTCGCAATCTTTTGAGTCGATGATCAGCATAGTTTGATACCTCCTTTTAATGCTTAAGGGCAGCAAAGATAATAGTTTTTTCCAAAAAATCCATCTTTATTCAAATTAGTTCCGAAATCCCGAATTTTGCCAAATGTTTACCGGAATCATCGAATCATCAGGACAAATAGAGGAAGTACTGGTAGCCGGCACCAATAAGAGCTACTGGATCAAATCCCCCATTTCGCAGGAGTTAAAGATCGATCAAAGCATCTCCCATGATGGCGTTTGCCTCACGGTGGAAGCCATTGAGAACGGCCGCCACAAAGTTACGGCCATCCAGGAAACCCTGCAGAAAAGCAATCTTCACCAATGGCAGGCCGGCCACCAGGTGAACCTGGAAAGATGCATGCCCATGAATGGCCGTCTCGATGGCCATATCGTGCAAGGGCATGTGGACGCCACTGCCACCTGCATCAGTGTGAAGGACCTGGAAGGCAGCCGCGGATGGCCGGTTGAAGCAGGTGGTGGAGGCCATG
>JAGIAP010000555.1 GCA_017744805.1 Chitinophagaceae bacterium
ATCCCACCAAGTTCAATGGCATGCTCTGGACAACCGGCGGGGACGATAGAAAATGGGGAGGCCTTTATTGGGGCGCCAATCAAAGTTGTTTGTACAATGCGTTGTTTGCCACCAATCATACGGAATTGCTGGAGCCCATGTTCAGGATGTACAGCAATGCTTATGCGAGCTACGGAGAAGCGGCCGTACAGCAATGGGGCAGCAAGGGCGTATTCATCCCTGAAGTGACGGGCTTTGATCCTACTCCTGTTTTACCGGAGGATATTGCAGCAGAAATGCGGGAGCTGTACCTGTGTAAGAAGAGATGGGAGGATCGTTCACAAAGGTTCATGGACTATAGCTATACGGTTTTGCCGTTCATCAGTCGCTGGAACTGGAAAAAAGATGAAGGCTGGCGCGATGGTGTTTGGCATACGGGGGATAAAGGTGGTGGCGCTTTCGGTCATACCTCACATATATTCTCCAGGGGCGCCAAGATCGCTTATCAATACTGGATGCAATTCGAGTATACGCAGGACACTGCTTTTCTCAGGCAGTATGCTTACCCCATGCTGAAGGGCGTGGCGGAGTTCTATCGCAATTTTCCCAATTTTCAGCAGGAGGCGGACAGCCTCTTCCATATCCGTCATGTGAACGATAACGAATCGATATGGAACGGGCATAATACGGTGGAAGAGATCTCGGCCATGCGTGGTATCTTTCCTGCCGCTATCAGGGCGGCTTCCATTTTGAGAACGGATGAGGAGATGCAAAGGACCTGGAAATATGTGCTCGATCACCTGAGCCCCTTGCCGGTTAATAAAGAAGGAACTGCCTGGATAGGTTCCCTGTTGCCGGTTCAGCAAGGCAATGCGGAGCGCAGGCCTGATGGCAATACCATGCCTGTATGGTTCTTCGATCTCTGTACATTGGAGAACCGGGATCCGGCTACGTTGGCCATTGCCCGCAATACTTACCACAATTATTATCCGCAGGGCATAGATCCAAGATCCAAAGTATATGTGTTATCCAAACTGCCTGTGGCCGGCGCCATGCTGGGGATCAAAGAAGCCACCCGGTACCTGATCCCGGCACAATTGCGAACCGCGGAGATAACGCCTTTACGTAACCGGATGGACCTTCGTGAAGGATTTCAAACCACCAGCGTGCAGCGGTTGGGCAGAGCGGCAGAAGCCTTGCAAATGGCGCTCTGTCAAAGCCTTCCGCCTGCTCCGGGAGAGGAGCCCGTCATACATATTTTCCCTGCCTGGCCGGAACAATGGAATGCCCATTTTAAATTATTGGCGAGAAGTGGTTTCCTGGTCAGCGCATCTTTCGCTAACGGACAGGTGGAAAATGTACAGGCAGCAGCACAGGCCAATACCGTACTGAGAATGCGTAACCCATGGAAAGGCAGGAAGGTAGCGGTTTACAACGGAAAACAACTGGTGTATGAAGCTGCGAATGACCTGATCGTAATTCCTGTAAAAAAGGGGAATTTGTTTATCCTCAAGCCTGTACAGTAAAATATATTTCCTGATCTTTAACCACTTGAATAAAAATAATCACTACATTTAAGTACTGATTATCTCTCCCCAACCTATACCGTCCAGCTCATAAAAGACTGCCGTTCTGCAGTCATCGAAACCTTAGCGTTCAATAATTTATCTTTTTATTCCCTGAAAGTCTGTGCTATTGCCTGTCGGTAATAGTTATCGGTTTGGCATATGCGTTAGTATTGCCTGTGCAACTTCCCTTTAACTACGATTGCTTCAGCTGCTTGCTGTATGTGAAGTCAGTGGCTGTAACCTAAATATTTCCTTATGCAATGGTTTGTACACGTATTTCAACAATATCCTGAACTGGCTATTTTCCTTACGTTGGCATTGGGCTTTGCGATCGGGCCATTGAAGATCGGGAAGTTCTCATTGGGAACCGTTACCGCTGTATTGTTGGTAGGTGTGTTGATCGGTCAGATGAAGATCGATATCTCTCCCAATGTAAAATCAGTTTTCTTCCTCATGTTCCTCTTTGCGGTAGGCTATAGTGTAGGCCCGCAATTCTTCCGTGGGTTGAAAAAAGATGGTATACCACAAATGGTATTCGCCGCCGTGGTATGTGTGCTCTGCCTGGTATTTCCCTGGATCTGCGGAAAAGTGATGGGCTACAATGCCGGTCAAACGGCAGGGCTGCTGGCCGGTGCACAAACCATCTCCGCGGTGATCGGTGTTGCCAGTGATACCATCAACCAACTGGGCATTACGCAGGAGGCCAAAACGAATATGATCAATGCCATACCGGTTTGTTATGCTGTTACCTATCTCTTCGGAACGGCAGGCTCTGCCTGGTTCCTGGCGAGTGTAGGACCGCGGCTGCTGGGAGGGATCGCTACTGTGCGCCAGAAAAGTAAAGAGCTGGAAGCGAGTATGGGTAGCGGTGATGAATCCGGGGAGCCTGGTATGATGCCGGCCAACCCGGTGATCAGCTATCGCGCTTTTCAGATCGATAATGATTGGTTCAGTAATGGCAGGACCGTGCAGGAAGTGGAGAAATACCTGCAGGACAATAACCGTCGTCTTTTTGTGGAGCGTGTACGGGTAGGTAAACAGATCACCGATCTGCAGCCCGGTACCGTGGTGAAGAGAGGAGATGAACTGGTGTTGAGTGGCAGGAGGGATGCCTTTGCGGGGGAGTCGCACCTGCTGGGGCCCGAAGTGGTGGATGATGAGCTGCTTCATTTCCCTGCCGAGGTATTGCCCGTGCTGGTGAGCAAGAAAGGAGTAGGGGGCATGATGGTGAAAGCCTTGCGGCAGCAGGATTATAT
>JAGIAP010000556.1 GCA_017744805.1 Chitinophagaceae bacterium
GATATGCTCTTGCAAACGGAGGCGATTGATTCTATGTTTGTATTGTTGATTGATTGAAACAAGGACGCCAATATCCAACAAGAAAAACCGACCGAGCGACCGAAGTCCAACATCCTGACGAAAAATCCAAACCCGCTTAACCACCGGGTATTTAGAGAAACCAATGTCCGAATAACCAGATTTATCGTCCCGGTTCAATCAATAGAACATTTGCTAAGATCCAATAACCCGCTGATCCAAGTATCCTACGAAACGACAAGTAAAATTTGTACCTATTGATGACCCTGTTCTGTTGGTAAGGTTTCGTACAAAGAAATTTGAACAGTCCCGAAGTTTCTTCAGGACTGTTTTTTTATGTATACACTAAGTTTGAGGTCAATTGGTAGCGAGGAGGATCTGCCAGGCATCCTGCACCTTACCCTGGTCGAGCAATTGTTTGGCGTAGGTATGCAGCTCTTTTTCCATTTCTTCCGGGTTGACGGAATAATACTGGAAGATATTCTTCAAAGTATCATCGTGGAAAGAAGGGTCTATAACGGGCATTTCGTGCACATTGCCCAATTGTCCCAGGTTATTACCGGTCAGTATCTTACTGGTGCGGATATGCGCAGGTAGGGTATCCACGCCAATGCCCAGTTTTACATTAGGTTTTTCCACCTGGAAAAGATTGCTTTCATCCACTTTACAATACCAGTCGCCACCCAGGCGGGCTACATGATGCAGCTTACGCTGGTCTATGAATTTCTTTTCGTTGAGGATGGAGTCGTCGATATGCATGCGCAGTACTTCGCAGATCACCAGGTTGCCGGCCCCGCCTTCAGTGCCCAGTGGTTTGATCTCCAATACATGGCATTCCATCTTCACCTTGCTTTCTTTAACCATTGGTGGTTTCACCAGGGTGGCGGGCTCTGCGGTGAATCCGGAAGGGCCGAATTCGTTGATCTCCCTTGGGAACTCGCAGCTGGCAAGGCTGGTTTGCTGAACCATATCATAATCCACGATATTGATCACCACTTCCGGAACCTCCAGTACATTCCCCAATGTGTGTTTGGTGGTATTGTCGCGCACACGGCGGGCCGGTGAAAAGATCACCACGGGAGGATTGGAAGAAAAGAGGTTGAAAAAGCTGAAAGGGCTCAGGTTCACCTGTCCATCAGCCCCGATGGTGCTGGCAAAGCAGATAGGCCGGGGGGCGATGGCGTGTTGCAGGTAATTCTGTCTTTCAACCGTAGTGATATTTTTGAGATCGATGATCATGGAGCTTAGTTTGCCTTGGTTACATTTTTCTTTTGGGCCAGGATGGAGAAGCTATCATCTTCCCGTACGATCGTATTGGAGAGTATGCCCAGTTGATCAATTTCCAATTCAACCACATCACCTTCCTGTAACCATTGCTCCTGGTAATTGGGGTCGTTGAGTTTGCCGGTACCGTTCAGTTCCAGGAAACATCCTGTGCCTACGGTGCCGCTTCCGATTACATCACCTGCATGCAGGTTGACGCCATAAGAGGCTCTTTCGATGATCTCGGCAAAGGTCCAGTCCATATCTCCGATATTGCCATCGCTCACCTGCACGCCATTCACGCGGCATTGCATGCGAAGGTTCCAGGATTTGCCTACATGTCCTTCCTTGGCGGGGATCTCGAATTGTTCCAGTTCATCCAGGGTTACCAGCATGGGGCCGATAACGGTGGAGAAGTCCTTGCCTTTGCAGGGCCCGAGGTTGAGCATCATTTCTTCCATCTGCAATCTGCGGGCGCTCATATCGTTCATGATCATCAGACCGGCAATGTAATTGTCGGCCTGTGCGGCGCGGATATTGCGGCCTGGCTTGCTGATCACAATGGCGGCTTCCAACTCAAAATCCAGCTTCTCGAAATGATCGGGCATACAGAGGATATCCCCGGGGCCCTGGATGCTGAGATGGTTGGTCATGTATATGATAGGGTACTGGTCAAATTCCTCGATCATGGGCACTTTACGATTGCGGCGGGCGGCAGCCACATGCTGGCGGAAAGCATATCCATCGCGACAACTAGGCGGATTGGGCACCGGTGCCAGGATGGTGGCGGATGCATAATCGAAGCCCTTAGATGCAGAGATCTTGCCTTCTTTGATACTTTTTTCCAGTTTTTGCGCCATGGGAAAAGCATCTTCCCAATAGTGAAGGAACATGGCCATGCTCTGTGGCAGGTCCGGGTGCAGCTCTTCCAGGTCGTACAGTAAACCGTCTACATATAGCGCAAGTTTGTCCTGATCGTTGTACAGGTAAGAAACCAGTTTCATAAAAAGCAATTTATTGAGGGCTGCAAGATATAACAATCGTTTGTAAACACGGCCGGTAGCGGGCCACCGCTGGCATCATTTTTAAACCCATTTGCATAAAACTATCCTTTATGCCAACTATCAATACGGAAAACCGAAACAGGTATGCGCTTGTAACGGGAGGAACAAGCGGTATCGGATATGAGCTGGCGAAGTTGCTGGCAAAAGATGGTTACAATCTCATCCTGGTGGCCCGGAATGAGCAATTGTTGAACCAGACCAGTGATGAATTCAAGCAACAATACAGTGTGGAAGTAACACCTCTTGCAGTGGACCTGTTCAGTTGTGATGCCGTTGATACGGTGAGGCAGAAAGTAGTGGAAATGGGAGTTACGATAGATGTGCTGATCAATGATGCAGGTCAGGGTGAATGGGGCCCTTTCCTGGCATCCGATTATGAAAGGGACTGCGATATCATCCAACTCAATATCACTTCATCATCCAAC
>JAGIAP010000557.1 GCA_017744805.1 Chitinophagaceae bacterium
GAGTCGTAATGAAGCTAAGCGGAGGAAAATGGACTTTGGAGGTATAATGATAGGACCTGGAAGTAAAAAAAGAATTTACGATGCTAAAATAAAAATAGTTTGCGAAAAGTCAAGGGATTTCTTTTTGATATCCTGAGAAGATTTTCCATGATTCCAGAAAATAGACTCAGGGTTGTTGAATATACAGGAATGCATCACCCAGGAAGGCAGTGATATCCGAGGCTATCAGTGCTGGTTCCGATATAGTGGATGCAGCCAGATCCCCGGCCAGTCCGTGCAGGAAAACGCCTGCAATGGCCGCCTGTTCCGGGATATAGCCCTGCGCTGCCAATCCGGTAATGATACCTGTCAATACATCGCCGCTGCCACCGGTAGCCATACCCGGGTTGCCGGTACTATTGAACCAGGCCATCCCACCCGGGGTTGCCACCAGGGTATAGGCTCCTTTTAGTACGATGGTAATGCCTAGGCTTTTGGCTTTTGCAATGGCCAGCTCCATCCTGTTGAAATCATTGGTGGATGCTCCGAATAGTCTTTCCAGTTCTTTTACATGTGGTGTGATCACCGTCCTTCTTGAAAGCATACTGATCAGCCCGGGGTGTTGCGATAAGATATTCAATGCATCGGCATCCAATACCAAACTGGCATTGCTTTGTTTCAGCAATTGCTGTAGCATGGCGGCGGTCTCGTCATCTTGCCCGAGGCCAGGTCCTGCGCCAATAGCGGAATACCCACTGAAGCTATCGATAGTGCCGATATGATCTGTGCCTGCAATGCGGCACATGGCTTCCGGAACGCTTGTTTGCATGATCTCGTAACCGATCCTTGGGATGAAGCAACTGAGCTTGCCAACCCCGCTCCTGAGGCAGGATTCAGCACTGAGCACAGCCGCTCCCATCATGCCAATACTACCGGCTATCAGTGCTGCATGACCGAAATTTCCCTTATGTGCAAATTTCTTCCTGGGCTGGACGATGGCATTCACGATATCCTTATCGATGAACTGGAATTCCGGTGTGATGGTCTTGAGATAATCGGGGTGCAGACCGATATCGAGGATATGTACTTCTCCGATATGAGTGGCATTTTCAGCCACGAGGAATGCCGGTTTGAAACATTGAAAGCCGAGCGTATATGACGCTTCAATAGCGGCTTCTCCTTTTGCGCTTTTGTCGGCATACAGGCCGCTGGGAATATCGATAGCGATGATGGTGTTGCCAGAGCGGTTGATATGTTGGACTACAGCAGCAGTGAGGCCGTTCAGCGGGCGGTTGAGGCCTGTGCCGAGTAAGGCATCAATGACGATGGACCTGCCATCGATAGGGTGGATGGTCTCTTCAGATGAAATGAATTTGATGATGGCATCTGTCTGATGAAGTCTGGCGAGATTTGTCTGGAAATCTGCCGTTCCTTTGGCGCCGAATTCGAGGATATACACGGTCACTTCATGACCGGACCGGGACAGCATGCGTGCGATGGCCAGTCCATCCCCACCATTATTTCCCTTACCGCAAAAAATGGAAAAAGAGTTTTGTTTGTACCCGTTTTCCATGAGCCAGTCGAAGCAGGCCGTGGAAGCGCGTTCCATGAGATCGATGCTTTGAATGGGCAGTTCGCGGATGGTGAATTCGTCCCAGGCGCGGATCTGCGTGGCGGTGAGGATCTGCATAGGTGATTGTTGATAGGCTAAGCTAGTGAATTTTGAGGGCAAAATGATTTGGGTGAGGTGGCTATTTTCTGTGAACAAAAAGTAATATTATTGGGGAGAGGAGACCTAATGGATTACGTGGAAGGAATGGGTTATGAAGTAGCATCATAAAATTTCTTTTGAAGTTTTTCTGAATTTCTTAGAATTTTTGTGATAGAGGGTGAGGAATCATTGATATGAAAGCAAAACTTTTTTCATGCATAACATACTCAAAAGGATTAAAAACACTTAATGTTTCAGTGAATCATCTAAAAGGAAACTGCTGACATGAAACGATACTGGTTTGATTTTGCAATTGAAAATATATCTGGCTACCCTCCTGGCATCGGGCTGGGATGTGGTGTAACAGCCTATAATTATGATGATGCCATTCAGATTTTGAAAGAAAAGTTATTCAAATCGATACCAATTCCTGCAATTATAAAATGTATTGAGAATGTCGATGTCAATGAACTTGACCAGGGCCATGTGATTCCTAATATGAAATCACCACGTGAAAGAGGAATTTGGTTTCCCTTTATTTATGAGTAGGCTCAGGCATAAAAAAGGGTAATGCCAATGTGTTTGAACAATATTGCATTACCCTTTATACTTCCTTCCGGATTTATTGCGATATTTCAAGCAGGATCATTTTCATGGGCATCTTACCTACATTGGTTGTTCTGTGTGCAGGATCAGGAGGAAAAGTTACTGATTGTCCGGCTTTGATATGAACATTCTCTGTTCTGCCATCAGCATAGACTATTTTTAAATCTCCCGGAGTCAAAGCATAAATGATATGACTCGGATGTGTGTGCGATACGGTAGTTTCTCCTGGTGCAAAAGTAACGAGCATCATTTTGGAATTGAGAGTGTCTCCTAAGAGCTTACACATTTTGGGATTGGTGCTCATGAAATCCTGCGAGTGGGAAGTGGATGCGAGCAACAAAATTGCAATGAGCATAGAAAGAAATTTTACCTGTCTCATACCTTGCGTTTTTGAGGTGAAGAAAAAATGCATAAGTACGGAGGCTTGGCTTCGGAGCAAGGACAAGTAACAGAAAGCTGCAACAAAGGTACAT
>JAGIAP010000558.1 GCA_017744805.1 Chitinophagaceae bacterium
GGCAATCATCTGCCATTATCACTGCAAAAAATAATAGTATTAAACTAACAACTCCAGACAATTGTCAACCGTCAGGAGAGACCAATGAAAATTATTATTGTACCGATGGACAATATAAAATTAGACTGAACCGAACCAATCCATCCAATGGGCTCAATATCCGTAGCGCTTACTGGATCTATCGATTCTTGTAAAAAAGAAAATACCCCATAGAAAACAACCCTTTCTGCATGATCAAGCTCATCATCGGCCTCGCTATTGCTGTCATTCTCGGCCTCTATTATTTTCTGAAAAATTTCAGATCAACTAATAAAGCCATAAAGGATATCGATACACTGAAACGGATCGGTACCCTATTATCAATCAACCTCGAAGACTGCGAGATCTTTTCCCGGCAATTCTCCGAACAGGCGATCAACTCCGGTCTTCCTTCCGAATCGGAAATGCTGGATGCCCTGGGCGGCAAATACCCCTCAAATACAGAAGGCACGCGCTCCCAGATCAGGTATCGCCATAAAGAAAATAACGGCAGCTATACAGACTATATCAGCCCGGTGATCTATCTGGAAGAAAGCTTGATCCGCTACCGGTTCATGCAGCAAAGAACAACCATCATCTACATCGATCCCAACAACAAATCCCATTATTATTTCGACCTGGAATTCCTGAACAAGCAATAAAAAAGGGTGCGCCCAAGCACACCCTTACCATTTATTGAATTACACGTTTATCTCGTAAACGAATAATTGATGTAAACAGTTTTGCCTTCGAAGTTCACGGCGCTTTGCAGCATCATGCTGTTGGCGGTGAGTGATTTCATTTCGAGGCGGTAACCATCGGTCACTCTTTTGGGTTTTACACCAGTGCCCAGGTTCTTGAACTGGAAGTATTTTACACCACCGATGGTTTGAACACTCCAGAAGATATTGCGCTGACCGCCTGTACAGTCTGCAGATGCAGGAACAGTATAGGAACCATTGCCATTTGGCACCAGGTTCCACTGGCTGCCCACGTAGCAGGTGTACGGAGCATCATCAAACACAGTTACCTTAAATCCGGTCTTGGAAATTCCATCCAGGTCTATATTGCTGACCGTCCATGTCCCTTTGAGGTCTACTTTCGCACCTTCAGGGCTGGCTACCTTACTGGGTGAACAGGCAGTGAAAAACAGAACCAGGCTCAGGGAGGCTGCGGTTAACAATTTCATTCTTTTCATAGTCGTCTTGTTTTTTGTGATTAATGCAGGTTAGCAAATGCAAATCTGGTACCAGTTATCCTGGCAGTACAAAGATATAAGATTTCCAATTCGTTAGCTAGTTGCCTGCCAGGAATCGTTACCCGCTTTCCCAACAAAAAACAAGAGGCGGATATGAAAATACCCGCCCGGTAAAAAACTGACTGTATTGTTATTTAAAAACACAAAGTAGGTATTGTACTACAAGCCTTCCCGGATTTTCAACCAACAAATGGAAAAACAGAACAGACGACCGTCTTGATTTCTTCTTTTCCATTTATTGTTCCCTGGCGGTCATTGGTACTGCCGAACCATCCATTCATTTTTTGAGGAGGCGGTTATTGATGATCTTTTCCATCACCATATCCCGGAGGTATTTGGATACAGGCACCTGGTATTCCCTGATATGCAAAACATTCCCTTCGATGGCCCGGATAGCATCCAGGTTCACCAGGTACGACTTATGTGGTTGTATGAAACTGGCTGCCGGAAGGCTTTCCTGTAACGCTTTCAAGGTGGAGTGGACGATCAGTTTGCGTTCATTGGTGTAAATACCAACATAGTTCTCCATCGCTTCTGCAAACAGGATATCCGGGTAGGATAGCTTCTCCAGCCGGTTATCGGCTTTCACAAAAAGATAATCCGGGGCATCCACGGACTGCAATAACCGGAAATAATCGTATGCCTTGTTGGCGGCTTTGAGGAATCGCTCAAAAGAAATGGGTTTGAGAAGATAATCCAGCACATCCAGTTCGTAGCCGCTCAGCGCATATTGATCGTAGGCAGTGGTGAATATCACGCGGGGTGGATTGCTGGCATTTTTCAGGAAATCGATACCCGTCAGGTAAGGCATCTCGATATCCAGGAAAAGCAGGTCTGCGCCTTGCTGCTTCAGCATATCGTTGAGCTGGAGGGCGTCCTCGCATACACCGGTGAGCGACAGGAAGCCGGTCTTTGCGATATAGCCCTGCAGGCCTTTGCGGGCCATCGGCTCATCGTCCGTTATGATGCATTTGATCGGGTTCAACATAAGCTTCTTTTACAGCAAGGGGAGGATCACCGTTGCCGTGAATGTATCGTTTTCTTTTTTTACATCCAGCGACGCCCGTCCGGGATACAAAAGGTTCAGTCTTCTTTTTACATTTTCCAGACCGATGCCGCTGGCAGGCCTGTCGGGGATCATGGGAGGCACTGCATTGGATACTATGAAATGCAACTGGCCAGCTTCCAGCCTGGCATCGATATCGATGGTCCAGCGGCCACCGGCATACTTGAAGGCGTTCTCTACCAGCGGCAGTAGCAGGAGGGGAAAGATCTGCTGTTGTTGCAGCGCTTCATCAAATGTACAATTCAGTTGCAGCTTCCCGGAGCTGCGCAGTTTTTGCAGGTTGATGAATTGCTGCAGGTAAGCGATCTCCCGGCTGATCTCCACCGTTTGCGACTGATCGTACAACTGGTACCGCAGCAGGCCACTGAACTGCTCGATG
>JAGIAP010000559.1 GCA_017744805.1 Chitinophagaceae bacterium
AATTCACATAGCGCACCCTGATATCTGGTTTGAACCTGATATATGGGTCCCATAAGAATCTGTCTATCCAGCTTCGATCTTCCGGGGTGAATCTCCTGAAATCACCAAATAGAAGATTGGCTGCTACAATGATCTCCAAAGGGCCATCATCCAATTTACGCAACATGGCACGTGTTGGGCGGCTGATGGTGTTGAGCTCATTCCTGGACGAATCGAAATAAAAGTTCAGGTAAGGGCTGCTCGTGATGGCACCCGCTATACCAGCCATTCCAATCACCATCAAATACCTGATCACCTTCTTTGTTCTTGTTACGGATTCCGTAGCGGCCCTCAACCTGATAATGGAAAATGCCAGGAAACTGGTGATGATGATCAGAAAGTAGGCACAATCCCTGAGATTGAACAACCCACAAATAAGGCTGGTGGATTTTTCTGTAATATTCAGGTAGGAAGTGATCTCCCGCAACCAGACAATATCCTGACCGATGGTGCCAATATTGGTAAGCAGGGCAAAGATGGCCAGGGTGATCAATGCCGCTACCAGTGCATAAGAGGTCAGGGTTGACACAAATAAGCCAATAGCCGCATAGGCAAGCATCAGCAGGAACACACCCAGTAATGAAAAGATCAACTGAGAATAATCGGGCTGTTGAGTGATGATGCAGAAAGCCACCACCGTGCAACCTACCAACACTATGAGGCAGGCCGTAAAGGATAGAACGGCCAGGAATTTTCCCAGCACGATGTCCCGGACACGGATAGGCGACGAATACAATAATTTGATGGAGCCGCTGCTCACCTCCCGGCTGATCAGTCCCATCGTGACCAGGGGAAAGAGCATATAGAGGTTAAACATTATATTGTGAAAATAGCCCAGCATTTTATCGGCCGTGGCATCGTATGTCAGGTTATCAATATAAAACAGGCCAATGCCTCCCCGCTGATAGCCGCCAACCAGTTTTTCCATTATATGTGTGAAATCGATGCTGGTCATGATCATGAAGAATATCATCAGCAACCAGGCAATGGGCGAATAGAACAAGGTAGCCAGTTCATTCCTGGCGATATGCAATATCTTTTTCATAATTACTTCTGTTTATCGCTTGTAGGATCAGGCAAGCATTTCCAATATTTTTTCGTTTTCGATGATGATCATACCCTGTCGGTCTGTGGTGATGCCTTCGGTCATTAGGTAGGTATAGGATGGCTTCCCATCTTTCATCACGGTTGGCATATAACCGAACTGTATATGCGCCGTACCGGTCAGTTCTGTGCCCACTTCGATGATATGTGTGGAGATCACGAAGGCGCAGCTTCTGTAAAGGGCTAGCTTCTTTGTTACTGAAAGGGTGGCATCGTATGCGTCCTTTACATTTGTGCCTTTGAACAATTCGTCAAATAGGATGAACAGTCTTTTGCCACTGCTCACTTCCTGCGCCACCACTTTTACTCGCATCACTTCTGCATAGAAATGGCTCCACCCCAGGCTGATATCATCCGGTACATTGATGGAGGTGAAGATCCCGTCCATCACGGTGAAGCGCATACTATCAGCGGCCACGGGGAAGCCCATATGCGCGAGATAGAACGATACTCCCAGGGATTTCATCCAGGTGGATTTACCGGCCATATTTGCCCCGGTGAGGAATAAAAGATTATTGTCTTTGCTCAATTGCAGGTGATTGCCCGTTGCATGGCTCAGGGAAGGATGCCGCAGGTTCCGCACTTCCATCATATTGTGTTGCGGCGCATCTGTAGCGGTGGCGAATACCATTTTCTTTTCAGCCGCTACCCTGGCCACTGAAAGATATACATCAAACCGGTAAATGATCCGAAGCAACTCCTCCAGGTCCTGCCTGCATTTATTCAGGAAGAGGTATTTGCATTCAGCCGCCTGCTTTACCGTGTAAGGATATTTCGCCTTCAACTGTTTGATGGCCGGTTGTTGAATGATGGCGGAAAGCTGGTCCTGCAGCTCTTTGCAGGGATTATCTTTCTTCTCTTTTTTCAACAGTTTTCCCAGGAGATCGCTTGCCGACAACAGGAGCTCCTGTACTGCATACATATGGCGTTGCTGGATATGGAATTTCTCTGAACGGTACAGCAGTTCCTGTGATTTCTCTTTATAGCAAGCGAATATACTTGCCAGGTAGTTGGATGGTTTTGGCTCAGCCAGGTAATGGGCCGCCATTTCAGTCATTTCCCCATCGATCTTAAGCTCCAGGTCCAGATCCTGCAGGTACCGCAATTGACCGCTCCTCAGATTGATCTCAGCAGCGCTGCTCAGAGGATGCAGGAACATTTGTTCCAGCAACAACTCCCCGCCCCGGGTCCTGACCTGGTTGAACAGGTTGAACAGGGAGCCCGTCTTGAATTTTCCCAACAGGTTGAGATCGGCCAGTGTTTGTTTATCGGTTATGAATGACATAGTACTTCTTTGTTTTGGTGTAAGCCTTTATCCAGCATTTCCAGGATGCCTTCATTTTGAATGATCACCATCCCCTGACGATCAGCAGTGATGCCATCTTTCAATACCCGGGTGTACTGTGGCGTATTGCCTTTCATCACCGTGGGCAGGTATTGGAATTTGATAGAAAGTGCTTGTTGCTGCAATATTTCGCCGGCCTCCATGATATGGGTAGAAATGATGAACTGGCTTCCTTTCTTGTTACTGAATGACCTGGTCAATGCGATGGTAGCATCATGCGCATCT
>JAGIAP010000055.1:0-11468 GCA_017744805.1 Chitinophagaceae bacterium
GAATGAAAGTGCGGGTACATGATTCCCTTTCATAGAAATATCAAAAAGCCCTTATCCTGGCAAATTCAAATTCCCGTTCAATCAAGTCCATGATGTTTTCAATCTTCACTGCTTCCTTGAATGTAGTTGTATACCTCGATGGCTGGATATATGTGTAAATACGGTAGGTATTCTTAGTGGCAAATTCAACGGTAATAGCATCTGAATCTGTACCAGTATGATAGTTCTGAAGCTGTTTATGATCCGGGAGAATAAAAAAATCAAGGTTTTTCAGGTTAAGCATAAGAGAGTCCCATCCGGACCGGGGAAACCTGTCAACCGACTGTTTTGAAATAGAGAGAATAGAGTCATTATTGTTACCATAATGAAATGTGAGGGTGTTTATCTGAGCTGCCCACTGAGTACCCGTATGTTTTATAATAACAAGCTGCTCTTTATCGGTTAAAGCGTATGCATACCAAATCCGTATTTCTAAACTATCAAATCCGTTTTCCAGGCTGGATATATTCAACAGGCTCTCGATGTTTGTTTTCAAATGCATCATTGATGGAGAGGTTCTGTATTGTGGAATATCCCTTATGAAAGTGTCTGCTTTGGTTGTCACCTCCTCCCCTGTATCTTTTCCCTTTTTGTTGAAGCTGCTGCATGACACAGAGAGGAAAAATAAGATTCCCGCTAATGAGAAGCCTGATAGATTCATATATGTTCAATATTATAAGTTCGATAAATTATTGAGTTTTTCATTCCTTTCTTTTTCTTTTAAATAATTTGGTTTTAAGAAAGGTGGAGGAGTGACATAACATCCCAGGCATTTGGGCTGATTGTTTGGATCGTTATATCCCGGTGGCCTGTATTGATTGGGATCGTATTCCAATGCACCTTTAATAGGATCATTGTCGTCTACCGGCAAAAGGTCTGCTGTACTTTTATTAGGGCCTATAATATTCTTAAGACGGGGAGTTGCTTTTTGAGCATCTAAGCCTTCTAAAATAATGGCCAGTCCAGATTCATCATCCCGCTGTCTTTGAACCTTGAGAAGCCCGGAAGGAGTAACCAGGTAAAAATCCAGGTCGGGATTATCCTTCATTAAACCTTCATCGGCTACGGGTTGTGCAATGGTACTTTTACTAAAGTCTTCATCCCGGTTATCATCACCTTTGGGATGTGAATGGATATGACCCACTACCTGAACGTTGCCCTGTGGTACTTCCTTTGTCAAAGCCTGATCTTTGGGGCCCGGAGACATCACACCTGAGCTCAGGTCCGATGTTTTTCCCGGTGTATAGGAATAATAAACCTTGCCTTTTGTGGTTGTTAACTTGTAAATCAAAGAAGAATATTCTTTGCCTGTAGCTTTAGTCATGGGGTAATAATGTTGGCTCCAAGCTATGGCAGCAGCATCAGCGCTGCGATATCTTTTTCCCGGGTCACTGGGCGCCATTCCTTCAGGGTCTATGAACCTTATCGGATTATCAAAGGCATACGCGTAAGGCGCCCATCTTCTCATTTTATCAGACAATAGATCCGGAACATGCCATCTGCCTATCTGTCCATCATACATTCTCGAGCCATAATCATACCACTCCAGGCCCGATCCATCATTGAACTCTTTTTCTTGTTTTTCTTTTCCATTATATTCAAACTTATTATCCAGGCTACCAATAGCCTTGCTGGATATCCCTGCCATCGTCAACCCAAACGGATAATAATGCGTTTCTTCCATTATCACTCCAGGCTTATGTATCACCTGCAAATTATCAAAGAACACATCTAAATTAGTTTCATTACTTACATAAACAAAAAGATAGCCATTTTTAGGCACTTCGATATTCCGCAATACGGCATCTGCGGTCCAGTGGTCGGTTACCAGTCCACTATTTCTCACCCTGCTGGCATTGCCACTTACAAATTTGAATTGTTCATCCAGGAAAATATAATTGATATAGGCCTTGGGAATAGTGGTTGATTCATTATTGGTACCCCGTACAAAGTTGTTGAGCGGGAATATTGGTGCATTCAGGTTGGTCAGCGTGGTTGCGCTCAATCCCTTAGCGGCTACTCCATTGGCCGGCGCTCCCAGTAAGCTGCCCATGATGGAGAGAAGATCCAGGGCCGTAGAATTGGAATTATCAACAGTAGCGGTATTGAGGAAATAGGACTTGCCAAAGATATCGATCTTATCCCCTGCCATCACTTTGATCACAAACTCCAGCCCGGTACGGTTGGAACTGGCGTTGAGCTTGTAAAGATTATTACTACCGGCTGTCTGAACCGGCGTGCAACCTGACGGATAACTGAGATTGGCCGGTGGGTTTCCATTATTATTGTAATACAGTTTTGTATTGGCTACCGATTCTGCCGATGGAACATTCCAGGATGGTATCGCTGATTCAGGAGTGATCTTTGAGGGATCGATCTTATAGAACTGCTTTTCATAATTCACCATAGTATTGGCCTGGGTGGTGCCTGTGGCGCTGAAAGTCCCTTCCAGGGTAGATGCCGGATAGAAATTGGTGGTTTGCTCTTCAGTAAGGACCATTCGTACATTCCCCAGGTGATCTTTGAGCATATAATCGTATTGAAGGGTATTGTCGCTGCTGCGTAACCTGATCCTGCCCTCTTCGTGATTGATGAATTGCAGTTTATCGGTATAAGCCATAGTAGAAAGGGCAGCATTGCTGTAGGCCTTGCTTTCGTATATCAAACTACCCAGGTAGGTAGTTGTAGTGGTGATGTCTGTAGTATAATTGGCGCCGTTGAAAGCAACTGTGGCATTGGTTTCACTGACGATCTTCTTTTGTTTGAATCCGGAAGCATCGTACTGGTAGGTGATATTTCCCTTACCGGCGATCGTCACAACCGTAGGTAAATTGAGGTGGTTATAGGCAATGCTACTGATCGCTTTGTTCTGGTCTCCGATCATATTGCCATTATCGTTATAAGTATAATCGGTAATGGCATCGAATGAAGCCTGGCTGGAACCATTAGTGAGTGCCGATTTGGTGCTTGTTTGCGGATGTGTGGTGGCAGTACGGAAATCACCAAGTTTGGTGAGCGCATCATTATTGAAATCGGTTACACTTTTCAGCTTGTTGCTATTGGGCAAATAGGTGTAGCGGAGATCGTCTATCAGTGCACTTGCAGCACCTGTAAGACCATACTGTTGCATGCGAAGGATATTCCCATTGGCATCATATGCCAGGCCGGTGACGCTGAAATCGATGCCTGCTGATTTATTGAAAAGAGCGGATGTTCCCGTTCCGGAAACAAACTGGTTGAAATCTGCGCCGGTCAGGCGGTTGGATGCATCATAAGTGAAATCATATTTACGTAATTGCTGGTCGCCTTCGCTCTTCCAGATAGTACCGCTGATATTTCCATTTAGCTGGGGAGTAAAAGAGCCTGCAACGGGGTTTTTATCGTAGCCTAGTTGCATCCCAAAGTATTGATCGCTATTGGTATTGGTGAGATAATTCTTATTGATGGAAAGCAACCATCCCCTGATATTATACTCATAGTCCATTTTTGCCAATGCGGAACCGGTCGCAGGGTTTTTGCCAATCGCCTTTTTCCTTAATTGGCCCAGCGCATCGTACTCGTTCTTATGGATGGTAGTGTAAATGGATGGCAATGCATTGCTGTTCACCAGGGTGTTCTGGATCTTCTTATCTGTTTGCACCAATCTTCCCAGATCATCGTAAATGAGTTTGGAAACGATATATGTGGTTTGAGCTGGCGCCGTCGCTTTTTCCTGTTTTTGTAATGTGATCAATGGTTGCCCACTCCAGTTGTACTGGTAAGTGATGATATCGGTACCACTGGTGATATTCCGGGTCTTAACCTGGATGGGCCTCGCTTTGTCGTCGTATAATGTTATTGAATATAACGATGTGGAAGTTCCGGTTATTTTGGATTCAGTCCAGGTGACCAGTCCGGCAGTATTGGTAGCTGCAGCGGCAGGTATTTCCTGAGCATAATCCGGAGCTGTATTGTAGGTTGTATAAAATCCATAACTGGCATTCACATTGGTCATATCGATGGAAGTTGTGAGGCCGCTACCTGCCGGCAGGCTGGAATAATCGTCATAGCCGGTTTTGGTCAGATACTCCCAATAGGTGGTCGCGGGCGGCGTGCCTGCGCTGAATGGATAGGGTGAAAACGAAGTGGGTAATGGATTGGGCGTGGCATTGCTGATATGTTGTACAAATGTTCTGGGACTGGCTCCAAAGAATGTATTGAGGAGAAGGCCTGTTTGTATGGGCCTGTCCAGTTCATCATATAGCGTCACCATCCATTTGTTTTGAGTACGGAGTTGGGCATCCTGCACCATTACCAGGCGGTCGCGGGTATCATAGATCATATACACCTCCCCTGTTCCGGGAACTTTTTTCATTACCATTCTGTTGCGCCAGTCATATTCGTAGCGGAAGCATTGTTCGTCAACGATGGAGCTAAGGGCTGCATCTGTAAAGCCAGCGGCATTCAATATTTCCACGCCTTTGGGTTGAATTACACAGCGCAGGTTTTGCAGGTCGTCATAAATATAGTAGGTGCAAAGCCAGCCACTATGGCCTCTGCCAGTGCCATCATCCGCTGCTCCGGCGCTGGTGGAAATAAGCACTTTCTTTAAGATCGTTTTTCCATTTTTATCTTTGAACTCAACTACCTGGTTATTTTGTTCATCGGTACTGATCAGCTTATCGAGGGTGCCTGCAGGGTAAGATGCATATGTGGTACATACTGCAAATGCTGGCAATGCGGAGCTTTTTACATCCCAGATCCGAACAGCATCGGTTGTGGTGTTCAATGCGTATTGCGTTTTGAAGGATTTCCGGTCTGTGGCTACTGATTGCCAGGAACTGCCTATCCAGCTACTGCCGGGTGCAAAGATCTCTGTGGGCCTGCTCAACGGATTTTTTTCATAGGTAGTTTGACCATATGCCCAGGTTTGATTGCCACTGCCAATATTCACCTCGCCTGTTTGACCAGACAGTTGTGTATTGTAAAAACTATTTTGTTGCAGATAGGCATTGGATTTGAAGGATCCATCTTTCTGTGTGCCATCGGTTGCAGTAGATGCAAAAGGCAGGTATTTGAATTGCTCCCGGCCATATTCATCGTACAAAACTGTTTGGACCAGGTCGGCAGAAACAGGAACGAAGCCTGGCGAATTGGTTGGATCATAAGTGTTGAGAGACCCTTGCTTATCTACTTTCTGAATGGCTCTGCCCAATCCATCAAAATATTGGGTGCTTTGTTTCACCTCGCGTAGGGATCTTGACGGAAGCGATATGGGATCGGTTTCCGGGGATGTGGCTACCCAGCTACGGATAAAGTTCAGCGGCATGCCGGGAGGATAAGCAGGCAATGGCCTGGGTGTTTGGCCAGATGCAAAGGCAACAATAAAGTTACAAACTATGCCTGCGAGCAGGGATCTGTATGTAAAGGCGGAAATTGACCGCATAAGATAAGTTTTAATGAGTGCAGGAATGTTTAGTTGATCACATAACCGGTGCCTGGTTCCAACTGGAAGCTATAGAATTCACAATGCATCCCATCGTCCCAGTCGAGCCACTCATGTCCGATAAAATATTCTGTACCGTTACAAACCACGCTGTATGAATTGTACGTAGGGTCCCAGCCGCACATGGTTTCTACATGTCTGTATTTTACAGTGAGATTGCTTACACTGTACGGTACCGTACAAGCTTGATCGCTATAGAATTTGATCTTAATATCGGCTGCTGTAAAATCAGGATCATAGGTGAAATTTGTATAGGAGATCCTTGCGTAAATGATCAATGTGTTACAGGCGCCATTGGTATTGGCTGCAATTTGTCCGTTCTGATCCAGGTCTGTCTGGGCTTTTGCTTCGGCTTCATCGGGTGTGCTGCCGTAATATTTTCCTGCAGGTACTGTGTAGGTATAGGAACCGCCGATATAGCCTGGCCCACAATTATTCCTGGTGTACGACTTGCTTTTGACTGTATTCGTATATAGCTGGCAGGTAGTTGACTGGCCGGCATAATTGTAGCAGTATCGTTTTACGATATTGTTGTCCTGATCCCGGATCAGGATCAATCTTCCCAAACCATCATATTCAAAATAACTGAATCGGTTGTTGGGGTCAGCCTGTGCAATAATGCCCATACCTGGAGAAACGGCATATGTGGTTAGCCTGGCCACAGAAGGATGCACCCGGATATCATCAAACCAAACCGTCCCGTTTCCTGCATTTTCTATTTTTACACTTATCTTAACCACATCTGCCGGAACGTTGTATTCCTTTTCCTGGAAGATCCATTTTCCGGTGGTGGAAGTGCTGATGAAATCAGTATAGGTATAGGCGCCCGTCTCCCCTGCTTTCTTCATGATCAGGTAGATTTTGGCTACAGGACCGCTTGTATACATCCATCCTGAAAATTTGAATTTGGTGGCGGCAGAAAGAGATACATTCAGTTCCGTAAGTGGGGCAGCGCCAGCGGCTCCTGCTGTGGGTTTGTTGATCCGTCCGGAGCTATTGCCTGCGTGTTTGAACAGTTTATCATAAACTGTGATGCCTGCGTCCCAGCCTTCACTTTCAAATCCATTGAAGAAGACCTCGTTGGGATTGGCCCTTTGGGCTACGGCAACAGGGTAACTGTTCTTGTGATCCCATAGCCAGGATGTCTTTTCATTTGTTTCTTTAGAAGCGGAAAGGATATTTCCATAATTATCGTATGAATGGAAACGCATTTTTGTTTCCAGTGGCCCCGTGCCAGCCTGTGCCTGGATAAATTCGGGGGCAATCACATTGTTTGGCCATAACTTATAGTTGATCTTTTGCAGGTTCAGCAATGTGGTTCCCTTATACGATTCGTCCTTCACGACCGGGGCAATGAAATGCCGGCTGATCATGGTGTTGTAGGGGGCCGTAGCGGCAAACTCAGCATCGAATGGATATTTTAGTTTTTGTGTAATAGTTTCGTTTTTGGAATTGACCTGTGATCTTTCAGCCAGCAAGGGGTTGCTATTGGAAACGTATTTGAAATTGGTGACAGTTTCCTTGGTTACGCCATTGAGGAATTCTCGAACGGTTTCTTTTGTTATGCCGGTTTGGAAATGGTAAAGCGCATAGGAATGGAAGATGGCCCATTGGTAATTGCCATGAGGGAAACTGAACCCATATACCGATTGATCGTAACGGGCAGGATCGGTATTGTACTCATTGATCACCTCTTTGATCTTGACCTTGTTATTGTTGTACACTTCTGTTGCCATAAGCTGGCCACGTTCCATATCGCATAAGGAATATTTTACCAGTCTCTTCATTTGCCCGAAATAGTTGCAGTTGTTGATTGAAACATCGTATGATGGAGTAAGCTTATAGGCGTCGGGCCCCAGATTGTATTTATCAGGTTTTGTTTCCTGGGTGGAGTAATAATATTTTGTATACCCATCTGAGCTTACTTCTGCAACCTCTCCGTATCCTATATGCGATTCTGCATAAGACCCTGATGCGGCAATATTGTTATCGGAGTAAACGTAAACGCTTACATCTGGCCAGAAATTATTGACTTCCATATTGAGCCTGAGATAGAAAACCATATGATCCGTCAGGATGCCACTGGAGGTCAGGTCTGTTGTATTGGGATCCCAGTTTTTAGTGTAATAAAATGTACGCGTATTGCCTTCACTATTTTTGATCTCCTTTATCCGTAAGCCACCCGTTTCTCCTGATACTGTTTCCATTACCGGTATCATTCCGGAAGATACTTTTCTGCGCAATGCTTTGCTGTATGTATTGCCTTCGAACGTGAACTCCGAATACCCTCCGGTAGGATAGGTTATCTTTTTGATCATTCCTCTTTTACTGTATTCTGCATCGGATGTTCGCCTCGACATATCAGTAATGTATTCTGGAGGGCCAGAGCTACCTGCAGCGATGAGGGAACCATTTCCATCTTTCCCGTTATAATATCCCCATATATCGATGCCTGTAGTGAGTGGCGATGGAAGGGTTTGATCAAGATTGTAATCAAGCGTATAGGCGCTGCTGTTGATGGTAGTGCCATCCGATTGTATAACCTTCTTAAGGAATTGACGGTATCCGGTTACGGTTGAGCCAACATTATCATATTGGAAAGCGATCGTTCTCACCTTTTTACCGGTGTAGTCCACCACCTCCATTTTGTCCAACTGCTTGGTGCGATTGGGGTTTTGCACAATTTCATTACTCCCGTAAAAAGAAACTGTTTTTTGAGAATACAGGAAATTGATAGTTTGTGTGGAAGAAACGATACTGCTCAGATATACCGTTTTCAAAGCTGTTCTGTAACGGGTACCACTGGTATTGGAGTAAGAATATCCATCATTGAACCTCGCTTCCAGCTTATCGTTCAGGTATAATTTCTCATATGCGTAGTCAAGAGTGCCGAGCCCATGATGTGTTTCTGCAAATGCCAGGTCATTCGGGTTTTGCTCTTCATAATTGAAAAGGATCTCCCTCCCGTTCCGGGTTTTTATCTTTCGCAGGTGCCAGGCATTGATAGAGCCACCCCGGCATAGGATCTGTCTCGGGCTGTTTTCTGCCAGGTAAGGATAACTGATCTCCAATGTGTTGATTTCGCCTCCAAAAGTGTATGCATCGCCTTCATCCGTGGTGATGGTTATCTCGCTGGGCAATACCTGGCAGAGATCATTCTGTCCGGAGAAATTGGTGAGATCGACCTTGTAATTCCTATTGGAGGATATTTTTACATTTCCATCATTCCCCAAAAAGAATTTTCCCGTATGTCCATTGAAGTTAAAGCTGAATACATCGGGCCCATATTCATAAGGGATGGCAGAGTTGGGCCACCAGCCTGAGCCAAAGGTGAGAAAGTCTAATTTCCGAACATATTCTTTTGAGAATATGCCCAGGTTGGCGTTCTTCATTCCGTAGATATATCCTTTATGCGTATTCATGATACGCGGATTGTCCTCATTGAGGTCGTCAGGAGCCCAGTTCACCGTTCTGGTGATCACGCCACCGGCCAGCAAGGTCCAGTTCAAGCCCGTAATGCCAGGCTCCTTGTTGGGAATGAGCCCGGAACCATCATATAGCAGGCTCATATCAATGGTTATATCACTTTCTTTGAGTGTATAAAGCGGAATGGAAATATTGGGAGAACCGGTATAGTAGCCAACCTGAAATGAACCAAACTTGCCAAGGGATGCCACTTCCGGTGTTAGTATATTGGGCAGCTCGCCGTATTGTTGGCCTTTCACGGAAGAAAATACGCAGCAGCAGCTTACCATTAGCCAATTGGCCAGGAAAGGGATCAATTTTCGCATATAGATGTACTTTCTGGAACTTTGTTACTAAGAACAAACTTCCGGTATGGACAATAATTAGCAGTTACGGGGATATCCCGTTAGATCAAAATACTTATTATGAGAGGGCTGGTTCAATGAAGGAGGAAACCTGTTCTTGTTTCCTGAAAAGTAGAAAAAAGGAAAATGCAATATGTGCTCAGGGAGACTGATTTGATTTTTTCCGTGACATAGGTATAAGTTTAATGGTCTTATACAAGTTTACATTTTTTTGGAGAAAAAACATATCCCTGATGAAAAATAAATAATAAATAACGGACCAACACTTCAAAAAAGGTGCTGAGTTGACGTAGCGCTTACTGCAAGCAGATATGAAGAATCAGCCATTGAGGTTTTTCCATCGTGCCAACTTCAATTTTCATTAGCCTGATTGGCAATGGATTAATTTTTACCGGGCCACCCCTTTTCTTGCTATTTCAATAATGCTTTCGATACTTCGTAACCTTTTACTGTTTTACACTTTTAATAAATATCTGTTGTAATTTTAGCTGTGAATCAATCTGTATCAAGCCAAAAAAGACATTCACTTGAAAGCCAAAATTTGTATAGTAGAAGATCAATTCATAGAGTCCAAAAGCCTCAAAGTGATACTGACCAATGCAGGATATTCCACCACCTCCATTGCCAGATCCGTTGCTACTGCGCTTTCGATAATCGAAGAAGAAAAGCCAGACCTGGTATTGGTAGATATCTTCCTGCAGGGTGAAGGTACGGGCATAGACCTGGGCCATATACTCAATGCAAAGAATATGGCTTTCGTTTACCTGTCGGCCAATTCAAACAGGCAGATCCTGGAAGCGGCAAAGTCTACAAGGCCTTATGGATTTATGGTAAAGCCTTTTCGCGCAAAGGATGTATTGATCATGCTGGATGTAGCCCTTTACCTGCATAAACAACGGCTCGCGGAAATGGCTCCGGACGCTGGTTTGGCAAAAACAGGCCCCGTGGTGCTGCCTCCGGAATTCAGTCATCTCATCGGCAAAAGCCAGAAATTCATGGAAACCCTGGAGCAGGCTAAAATGGTAGGCACCAGGGACACATCCGTGTTGATCCTTGGAGAAAGTGGAACAGGCAAAGAAATGATCGCACAAACCATTCACAAGGTTTCTACCAGGCGGTATAAGCCCTTTGTTGTGGTCAATTGCAGTACCTTGCCTGCCACCCTCATTGAATCGGACCTGTTTGGTCATGAGAAAGGCTCTTACACCGGCGCCCTGGCCAGAAGGGAAGGCAAATTTGAAATGGCAGATGGTGGCACCATCTTCCTGGATGAGATCGGTGAACTGCCACTTGAATTGCAGGTCAAATTCCTGCGCGTACTCCAGGAAAGAGAAATTGAGCCGATCGGTGGCAAGCCCAGAAAGATCAATGTTCGCGTATTAGCCGCTACCAATAAAGACCTGGAAGAGGAAGTGGCTGCCGGCCGCTTCCGTATCGACCTCTATTACCGGCTGAATGTATTCCCACTAGTAATGCCGCCATTGCGGGAAAGAGCAGAGGATATCCCTTTACTGGCCAACTATTTTTTGAAGAAGTATAGTGAAGATGAAGGAAGAAAAGTGCCGGTGCTATCACAGAATGCCATCAACAAACTGATGCAATACAACTGGCCGGGCAATATCCGGGAATTAGAGAATACGATACAACGGAATATAGTACTGCTCAATGGATCCGTCATCGAGAATATCGATATCCCCGTTTCAAGAAAAAACCTCAACGTCCCGGATAACAATAAAAATGGATTCAAGACCATGATCGAGAACGAACGGGACCATATACTCGCAGTATTGGAAAGCTGCCATTGGAAGATATCCGGTAAAGGAGGCGCTGCCGAGATCCTGGACATCAATGCCAACACCCTGAACTCGAGAATAAAAAAACTGGGCATTAAGAGAAATTGACCTGTATTGCCCTAAATTGGATATATGAAGAGAGGATACCTGCTCCTGCCCCTGCATTTCTTACTGGGCTACCTGATGATCGCCGGCCAGTCCTTTGGCCAGTCTGATCAGTCCCCGCCTCCATTCAACTATTCGATACCTGTACAAAGGCTCCAGCTAAAATTAACCACTTCGTTTGTCTTTTTCAGTTTGTATGGTCGCCTGGATATGGAT
>JAGIAP010000055.1:11478-20010 GCA_017744805.1 Chitinophagaceae bacterium
GATATGGATAGTGCCGCTATCCTGGCAAGTGAGGGCGAACATATTCCTTACTCCCTCTGGTATGATGAAGATTATGCCGATGGCCCCAACAACAATATCAAAGAATTATTGAAGAAAGGAAGCTATTACCTGTTCCAGTCCGGCGCTTCCCCCAATGACCTCAGCAAGGCCCTCTCCTGTTTGCTTACCGCCAAACAAGAGGCAGACAGATCCGGGGATCCCTATTTCCGGCATGCAGCGCGGGCAGCGCTTGGCAGGTATTATTTGCAAAGCAATGAGCAACCCAAAAGCAAGCAATCCTTCACTGAAGCAGTAGATATTGCCAGGAAAGAGAACAAACCGGCCCTGTTGTTCAGGGCCCTGGCAAACCGCGGAACCTATGCAGGGTTCAATGATGATCAAAAAGAAAAGGATCTGAATGAATCGCTGAAATTATCACAGCAGCTACGCGACACCGTTGGAGAAATAGAAATGCTGACCCGCATCTACGAGATCTATTTCGTGCAACGAAAATTTGATACAGTCAAAAAACAACTGTTGCATGTAACGGATCTCGAAAAGAGGATCGGTTACAGGCATACGCACTATAACCATCGTGTGCTTGCTTATATGGCGCTTTACCTCAACAGCAATTGGGCAGAGGCTTTCATAGAGTCCAAAGCAGCGGTGGATATCATGGAAGCTGTCCGGGATTTTGCGTTTTCCAATTATATCTATGCAGGTATGGCTGCCGTGTATTCGGATTTTGAGAATTATGACAAATCCCTTTTCTGGTTGAATAAATGCATCGAACGGGAATCCAATAATACGGTAAAGAGGATCTGGTACCCCCAGTTCACCTTTGTGACGATGAATATTGCCAAGACCGGCGGTATACAAACTGCGCTCGACTTTACTTCAAAGATCATACGGGAATACCCACCCGTTACCATGAACGATAAAATGAATATCGCTCACCAGCTTGGGTTTTGCTATTTCCATAAGAACCAGAAAGAGCTTTGTGGAAAACAATACGCCATCATGGAGCCTTACCTGGATTCGCTGAAAAATGATCCTTCAGAAAAAGCAAATATATTTTCTGCTTACGCAGATCTGTTCCGGTATCATCTTGCCCTTGGGCAAGTCGATATTGGTAAGAAATATTTCCAAAAGGCCAAAGCCTTTATTGACAGTACAGACCTGTTCAATATAGCCAGCGCGCATGAAATGCAATACAAACTGGATTCTAGTGAAGGAAATTACCTGAAAGCGTTGAATGGTTACCGGTTCACCCGTTCCATTTACGATAGCATCTACAACCTGGGAAAGGCAAAACAGTTGTCAGAGCTACAGGTTCAATATGAAATTGAAGCCAAGGATAAGAATATCGAATTGCTGGTACAGAAAGATAAAGTGCAGCAGGCAACCCTGCGTCAATCAGGGATCATCAGGAAAGTTACCCTGGCGGGTATCGTTGTTTTGTTGATAATTACCGGCTTGATCTATGTGCAATACAGGAATAAGCAAAAAAGCAACAAAGAGATAAATGAAAAGAACAGGGAGCTGGAGCAGTTGGTGAGGGACAAGGAGTGGCTGGTGAAAGAGATCCACCATCGTGTCAAGAATAATTTCCATATCGTAGCAAGCCTGCTGGAGATACAATCCAGTTACCTGAAGAACAAAGAAGCCTTATCGGCAATCAAGGAAAGCCAGCACAGGATCCATTCCATGTCCATTATCCACCAAAAGCTTTATCAGTCCGAAACCTTGTCTACTATCCATATGCCCGAGTATATTTATGAGTTGGTGGAATATCTCCGGGAAAGTTATGGTATCCGTGAGAATATCGGGTTTTCGCTGGAAATAGATAAAGTTGAGTTGGACCATGGATCGGCTATTACTTTAGGGTTGATCCTGAATGAAGCCATTACCAATGCCATTAAATATGCTTTTGACGAAACGAAAGATGGACAAATTGCCATTTCTCTCACCCGTATTTCCGACTCTCAGCTCCTGTTGAACATTGCCGATAATGGACGGGGCCTGCCCGCCAATTTCGATTCCAGGATCGGGGTATCGATGGGAATGGAATTATTGCAGGGGCTTACGGATGATCTGGGTGGAAGCTTCAGTATCGAAACCAATGGAGGTACCCGTATAAAGGTGATTTTCGACTACAGGTCATTGTCCTGAGTTAGGTGAAAACGGTTGTTTCGGTTTGCTTATCCTTTCCTTTGTCATCTTAATACCCAAAACGATCAGGAAAACAACCATCAATAAAAAGGAGCTCGGGGTTAACACATACCAAAGCAATGCCAGTTCAATATTCCATAAATCAATTTGATTGGCAAGCAAGCCAAATAAAAGGAAAAATAGAAAACAGGAGCCACTGGCTGCGATGATCTGTAAATACGTCTTTTTCTCTTGCTGTAATTTGCTTTTCCGGATGATGAATTTGGCGAGTAATGTAAAGGCCACGATGGCCACAAGTATCAGGGAGTAGAGAAGTAAGAGTTCCATCTGAATTATTTAAGGATTTGAAAACCTCAATTTGTTTCAGAGGGTAAAAGTAGAAAAAAATGTGGGTTTTGCAACGGCTTTATCAGACAGTGAGGTCCCGGACTATGGCAGCCTGATTATTTATTTCCCTTGCTTATTGATTTTGTAATTCGGATCCCGTTTCTGATGGTAAATTGAAATTACTAACACAACTTTTTTGTCTGCATCAAAAAAATACACCAGATTAAAAGGGTACTTTTTTAGCCTTAACTCACGAAGGTCTGAATTGATTTTCCGATATCTCTCCGGTGCAATACAAATAGCGTTCAAAGCTTCTTGTACAGCTTCGTAGAATTTTTCGGCTGCGTTGGCACTTTTCTTTTCGTACCACAAGAAGGAATGCTCAAATTCATCGGCAGCTATAGGATCAAAAATATGTTTGTACATCCAGAGTTCGCGCTTATTTTCGTTTTGCACGAATGGCATCCAGCCTTTTGTTCATGGCCTGTGCGGAAACTGTTTTGCCGCCTTGCTGGTAGTTCTTCAACCTTGTATTTAGTTGTCTTTTGCCTTCAACTGAAAATCTGGGAACAGAGGCATCAATTTCTTCCTGAACCATAGCGTATATTGCCCTGAGCTTTTTGGGTTCTGCGAACTCCAGGTAATTATGGAGCTGTTCTTTTATGGAGGCGTTAGTCATAAGGTTCATATTGTATCTTACAAATATAACAATTCGCATGTACACACAAAAGGGCCGCCTTCCGGCAGCCCTTCCACTATAAAAACTATAATTCTCTTAATTGATGAACTCGGCCAGTTTCTTAGCCAGTTCTTCTCCTCTCAGGTCTCTCGCGATGATCTTTCCGTTAGGATCGATCAGCAGGTTTGTAGGCACGGCGCGTACACCATACTGTACGGCTACTGCATTCTGCCAGAACTTGAGATCGGAAACATGGTTCCAGGTAAGTTGATCATCTTCGATCGCCTTCAACCAGTTCTCTTTTTTCTGATCCAGTGAAACGCCCAATACAGTGAAGTTTTTATCCTTGAACTGATTGTAGGTTTTCACTACGTTGGGGTTCTCTGCACGGCAGGGACCGCACCAGCTTGCCCAGAAATCAACCAATACATACTTGCCACGGAAATCAGACAATTTCACGGGTTTGTCGTTCTGATCATTCTGAGTGAAATCGGGAGCAGCTACACCAATGGCAGTGCTCTTGGCGATCTGGATACGCTCGGCAAATTCTTTACCGGCTTTGCTGGCCCTGAGCTCAGGTGTGAGCGCCATGAATTTGGGCTCAACATCAGCGGGGTCAAAATTGTAACCAGCCAGTTCACCGATTGCGGAGAGGCTGAAGAAAGAACCTGGGTTCTTCTTTACATAAGCTTCTTGCAGGGCTTTCTTTTCTTCGGAGAGCGGCTTTTGTTTGGCGATGAGGCCATTCACGAAAGCAGTGTCTTGTTGTTTCTCTTTGGGAGCGCCATAGTATTCCTTGTCGATGGCTTCCAGTTTGTCGGTTGCTGGTTTCAGGAATTTCTGATAGGCCAGGAAGGTCTCGTGGATCTTGGATCCTTTGACAGTACCGTTTTTGATGGAATCTTTAGCGGAAACGGTTACATTACCTTTCTCTACATAAACGGTAAGCACGTCCATTTGTCTTTTCATGCCTTCGCCTTTGTGATCGATGGCGATCCTGAGGCTGGTAACACCAGCCAGGGTGCCTTTGAATCCAAAAGCGCCGCCTTTGATAGCAGCAGAATCGGTAATGTTCTTTCCATCTGCCCGGTAAAACAGATAAGCCTTAGCCGGGGCTTCCAGTTTACCCACTTTGCCTTTGATGCTAAAAGCGGGGTCCTGGGCCAGGAGGCTGGCGGGTGCAGCCAGCAACAATGCGGAAATGATTGTTTTCATTCTGTAGTTTTTAAAATTCAGGATGAGCAATTTAAGCCCCTTTGCGTTCAATTGCGATAGAATAGTACGAACGGTCATTTGTTACCTGCCGGAAGGCGATCCGGATACATAAATTGACCGCCGGTCCCATCCACTCCCTTATTATTCACCCAGATATTCTTAATTTCGGCGTTGACCCAATCCGTACAAGAATAGTTGGAACACAACACAAATAGAGACCTGGAACTTTTTAGCCTCATCGCCGACGGTGATGAAGCAGCGTTTGAGCAGTTGTACAACCTGTACCTGCCCGAGCTCTATCCTGTCGTCTTCAATATCGTACGGTCCGAGCTCCTGGTAAAGGATATCATCCAGGAAGTGTTCCTTTATTTGTGGATGGACAGGGAAAAGCTTAATGGTGTAGACCAGCCCCGCCACTGGATCTTCAAGATCACCTACAATCGCGCTTACTCCTGGCTCAAAAAGCAGATCACCCGCCAGCGGGCTGCCCTGGAGCTGCAAAGCGAACAACAGGATCAGCAGGAAAATACCACCGAAGAGGCGCTCAGCTTCTCCGAAGCCACCAAACTGGTGCAGGAAGCCATCAACAGCCTGCCCGCCAAATCACAACAGATCTATCGCCTCAGCCGGGAGACCGGCCTCAAACCCGCCGCCATCGCGCAACAACTGGGTATGGACGTGCAGGTGGTCAAGAACTCGCTCTACCGCTCCGGTAAAACCCTCAAGATCTACCTGGAGGGCAAGGGCATCATCATCCCCATCGCCCTTCTGCTCACCCGTTTATAAATTTTTTTGATGGCAATGATTACTTTCTGATCACTCAGGATACGTCTGTATGTACATCGCTCCTCACCTATCCTACCCGGAGCGCATTAAACCTTCCCTCATTTTAAACAAAAACCCGTGACAACAGAGAACAGGATCGATTACCTATTAACCCGGATGGAGCAGCATACTGCTTCTGATGAAGAATGTCAGGAATTATTAAGCCTTATCAATGCCGACGAGTCAGGATCTGTGATAGAAAGGATCAACGCTTTCCATGCCGCCAGGCCTTCCCTGGATCCGCAACCGGATTATAAAGGCGGCATCTGGAGCAACAGCATCCGTGAGGTGCTGCATAGCTACAACACCCGTGAGAACACAAATACGGATACGGCGCCCACCGGCCGGCTCCGAACGCTGAAAAGGATCACCTGGGCCGCTGCGGCCGTGGTTGTTCTTACAGCAGGTGCTTATTTCTTCCTTACCATTAAGGAGACACCTAAAACCGTTGCGCCGGCAGTGATGGCTCAAAAGCCCATCCTGCCCGGCACCAACGGAGCAGTGCTTACACTGGCAGATGGAACACAGGTATCGCTGGACAGTGCCCGCAATGGCGTAGTAGCATCACAGCAAGGGGCAAACGCTGTGCTGAACAATGGACAACTCAGTTATGCAGGCGGCAACGCCAACGCAGCACTGGTCTACAATACGCTCAGCACGCCCAAAGGAAGACAATTCCATATGACCCTCGCCGATGGCTCTAAGATCTGGCTCAATGCCGGTAGCTCAGTCCGCTTCCCTGCTGTGTTCCAGGGCAACGAACGAAAAGTGTATATCACAGGTGAAGTGTATTTTGAAGTGGCAAGGGAACACGCAAGCCCCTTCATCGTGATCGTGAACAACCGCGCTGATATCAAAGTGCTGGGCACCAGTTTCAATGTGAACGCATATGATAACGAAGAACAGATCAATACTACATTGGTGGATGGCAGCGTAAAAGTTTCTACGCTCAGTGCAACCAATACCCCTGATCCCTCTACTGTAGTATTGAAACCCGGACAACAAGCGCGGATCAGCAATGGGGCGAATACAGGAATAGCAGTGAGTAACGATGCAGACCTGGACAAGGTAATATCCTGGAAAAATGGATACTTCAATTTCGGGAAAGCATCGCTCAGGGAAGTGATGAGGCAATTGGAAAGATGGTACGATATCGAAGTAGTGTATGAGAAAGGTGTGCCAGATGCGCAATTCATTGGAAAGATGACGAGAAATATCACCCTGCAGGATCTCTTCCAGATCCTCGAAAGCTCAGGCGTGAATTTCAGGATAGAAGGAAAGAAAGTGATTGTAACCAAATAAAATACTAAGCTCTGTAAGGTCACTAAAAAGCCGCCTTAGTCTGGTCCACTAAAGCGGCGGAGTCTGGTGATCTGAATACGGTTTCACGAATTAAATAACCAAACAATGCAAGGTAAGAAAAAAGCACCAAACCCCAGTCCGGTGTTGGAAGGCAGCGCTATTGCCCTCAACCGGTCGCTCCGGGCTAAACCTGGAAAAAAAATCTGGCTAATGATGAAATTGACAATGGTTTTCATGTTGGCGGCAGCCCTCTCGGTATCTGCCACCACCAGATCACAAACAGTTTCACTGTCGGGGAAAGATCTTTCCCTCCTGGCTGTGTTCAACACCGTGGAAAAACAAACAGGCTATGTACTGTTTGCGAACCAAACCGTGTTTGAACATTCCCGCACGATTTCCATCGATGCGAAGAATATGCCATTGGAAGCATTCCTCAAACAGATCCTCAAAGACCAGCCCATCGATTTCTTCATCAAGGACAAAACGATCGTTCTGAAGAAAAAGCCCGCCCCTGCTGCTCCTTCAGAAGATTTCAGGAACCTGCTCATCACTCCGCAGGAGCCCATCCGTGGTAAGATCGTGGATTCAGCCGCCCGCCCTCTGGCCGGCGCTACCGTTAGCGTGCGTGGTAAGGAAATGAGAACGATGACGGACAATGAGGGCAATTTCACCATCAACGCCAAAGAAGGCGATGAGCTGGAAGTTACCTATGTTGGTTATGAGCCCCTCAGCTATAAACTGAAAGCCGGCGGCGCTTTCGTGGCCCTGAAGATGGTGCCAAAGATCACCGGTGAAACGGAGATCGTGGTCACTGCCTTCTCCAACGGTTACCAGAATATCCCCAAAGAACGCGCTACCGGTTCATTTGAACATATCGATAACAGGCTTTTCAACAGGACCACCGGGCCTACCGTACTTTCAAGACTGGAAGGTATTACCAACGGTCTTCAGTTCCTCACTCCCGGTTCCAATGACCCCGCCAACCTTCGTGTACGCGGTCTTTCCACCATCGAGGCCAACTCTCGCCCCCTGATCGTGATCGATAATTTCCCTTACGAAGGAAATACCAACACAAGGGACAACTCCAGCCAGGTGGACCTGAGCTTCATCAACCCAAATGATATAGAAAGTATCGACGTGCTGAAAGATGCGGCTGCTGCTTCTATCTGGGGCGCCCGCGCTGCCAACGGCGTGATCGTGATCACCACCAAAAAAGGCAAGCTCAATCAGAAGCCCAGGGTGTCTTTCAACCAAACCACTACCATCGGTATGATCCCCGATCTGTTATACGACAGGTCACGCCTGCCAGGCGAAACCATGATGGAGATCGAAAAGTACAGGTTCGATAACTTGTCTACTTACGATCCTACCAGCACCAGCAAGCCCGTGATCCCCGAGTATGCCTACCTGCTGCAAAAATTGAAAGATGGAAAAATAGACCAGGCCACTTTCGATGCAGAATCCAACAGGCTGAAGAATACCGAAACAAGGGACGAAGTGGAAAAATACCTGATGCAAAAATCTATCCTGCAACAGTATTCCGTGAACGTGCGTGGCGGTGGCCAGGCGTACAATTATTATATGTCTGCCGGTTACGACAGGAACCGTGGCACCAATATCGGTGACCGCGACGAAAGGTTCAACCTCAACCTGAACAATACTTTCGTGCCCGTCAAGAACCTCACCGTACAAGCCGGTGTGAACTACACCACCACCAGGGCGCATAACAACGGTATCACCATGAGCGACCTTTCAGGCGCCAACCTCATGGGTGTGTCTCCCTATACCCGTTTGAAGGATGCTAACGGTAATGCAGCTACGGTGATCAAAGATCGTAGCCAGCAATGGAAAGAAGACCAGGTAGCTGCCGGTGGACTGCTCGACTGGAATTTCCGTCCCCTGGACGAGATCAACCAGCGCGATATCAGGTCTACCGCCCAGGAGATCCGCCTCAACGCCAGCATCAACTATAAATTCCTGAACCGTTTCGACCTCGGTGTTCAGTATCAGAA
>JAGIAP010000560.1 GCA_017744805.1 Chitinophagaceae bacterium
GCTACCACCACCACAAATTCTTTGAAGAGCTTACCGGTAATGCCACCCAGGAACATGATGGGCAGGAACACTGCCGCGAGTGTGATGGTTGTGGAGATCACCGCAAAGTAGATCTCGTTGGAACCTTTGCGCGCCGCTTCCAGCGGGCTCATGCCCTGTTCCACTTTCGAGTAAATATTTTCCAGTACCACGATGGCGTCATCCACCACCAGGCCAATGGCCAGCACCAATCCCAGAAGGGTAAGTACGTTGATGGAGTAATTGGCCAGGTACATGATGAAGAAAGAAGAGATGATCGACACCGGTATCGCCACCAGTGGGATCAGCGTACTGCGCCAATCGCGCAGGAAGATGAAGATGATGATGGTCACCAGTCCGAATGCCAGGATCAGGGTCTCTTCCACTTCGGCGAGCGAGTTCTTTACCGGAACGGTGAAGTCCTTACCCAGCCTGATATTGTAATCTTTAGGAGCGGATTTGATAATGTCCTCGAAGCGTTTGTTGAATTCGTCTACGATGGCGAGTGAGTTGGCGCCGCGTTGTGGTTGTACACCGGTGCCCACGCCATACCGGGCTTGTTGTCCTTCCGCCACGATCATGGCCGTGCGCTCGTTCTGTGAGCTCATGATGGCCTGACCCACATCGCGGAAACGAACGATGGCCCCGTTCTTTTCACTGATGATCATATTATTGAAATCCTCTTCCGTAACCAATCTGCCGAGTGTACGGAGGGTCATTTCAGTTTGTTGCCCTTCGATACGACCACTGGGAAGATCCACGTTCTCACGTTGCAATGCATTCTGGATATCCGCAGGGGAAAGGCCATAGGAAGAAAGCTTCACGGGGTCCATTCGCAGGCGCATGGCGCGCTTACGGCCGGCATAGGATTCTACCAGACGTACCCCGGGAATGGATTGCAGGCGTTCCTTGATATTGATGTTCACGAAGTCTGTAATATCTTCCAGGCTTTTGGTATCACTCTGCACGGTCAGGAACACGAGGAAATCCGGTGGTCCTGATTTCTCCACGATGGTAGGTTCGATATCTGTCGGCAATTGCTGACGCGATTTGGAAACCTTATCACGAACGTCGTTGGCGGCTGCTTCCAGATCGGCATTCATATTGAACTCTACGGTGATGATGCTCACCTGTTCGCGGCTAACGGAAGAGAGGGCGCGGATGCCGTTGGCTTCGGCAATGGCCTCTTCCAGTGGTTTGGTCACCTGCGAGGCAATGATATCGGCGCTGGCGCCGGGATACACGGTGGTGACGGTTACGATGGGCGAATCTGTTACAGGATACTCTCTTGTACCGAGGAAAGTATAGCCCACTATGCCAAATAAGATCAAAAGGACTGACATCACCCCCGCCAACACTGGCCTGGAGATGCTCATTTGTGAAATGGCGCTCATATATTTATTTGTAAATGATCAATAGAAGGGCAGTGCAGTGAATGACACTGCCCGTAAGCTGTTGTGCGATAAAAATGTATGCTGAAGAGGGACGGAGTAAAAGCGAACCTTTGGTAGGGGCGGATTATTTGATGTTCACTACTCGAACATCAGCATTGGGCGTAAGGCGAAGCTGGTTACTGATGATAACGGTGTCGCCTACCTGAATTCCGCTGGTGATCTGTACATTGTTGGCATCACGTTGTCCTACCACCACAGGCGTCAGTTGAGCTTTCCCATTCTTTAGGAGGAATACGGAGTATCCTTGTGAAGAAGGCATCAGGCTCTGGCTGGGGATCTGCATGGCGTTACCGGAAGTGCGCAGTGCAATGGCCAGCCTGGCGCTTTGTCCTACTACCAGTTTATGTTGCGTGTTGGGGGTCAAAGCCCTTACCAGCAGGGTCCTGGTAGATGGATCCACATATGATTCTTTGGAGATCACGGTTGCTTTGTAGGCGTTACTGTCTGCCTCCACAGTGAATGACTGTTGTTTGCCCGGCGTTACCAGGTTGGCATATTTTTCAGGAACAGCAAATTCAACCTTGAGCTGTGCATCATCCACGATGGTGGTAAGCGGAGTACTGGGAGAGACCAGGGCGCCGGGATACGTGCGGATGATACCGATCCTGCCTGCGAAAGGCGCACGGATACGGGTTTTGTCGATGGTGGTTTGCAATTGTCTGATCTCTGCTTTCAATACGGCCAGGTTGGTGGCTGCCTGGTCATAGTCCTGTTGGGAAGCGGCATCATGAGCGATCAGGTCCTTCAGGCGCGCTTCATTCAGCGCAGCCAGTTTTTCCTGTTGGTGAAGCCTTTCCAGTTGAGCTTGCAGATCTGCATCGTCCAATTGGAAGAGCAGGGTGCCTTTGGCTACAATATTCCCTTCTTTCACGGGAACGCTCACCACTTTTTTGGTCAGTTCACTGGAGATCACTACTTCCTGGTTAGCGGCCAGGGTGCCGGTGATCTCTATCAGTTGTTTCACTTCTCCGGGAGCTACCACATGGGCGTCGGCCGGTATGCCCGGTGCGGCGGCAATGGCTGTGGTGGCCGGCGCAGTTTCATTGGCGCGGCTGGCACAGGCATGCAGGAAGATCATGAGGGGGAGCGACAGTATGAGCAAAAGGGTGGTGGCAATCGGTGTTGATTTTCTGACCGGCGCGGCTGATACCCGGAGCCGGTGATTGATAGGTCTGGTCGGTAATAAGCGGTTCATAACTCTCAATTTAAATAGATGTATCGAAATGTTTCGAT
>JAGIAP010000561.1 GCA_017744805.1 Chitinophagaceae bacterium
ATGCCCAAAGGCGCAGACAGGTCGAAAGCGCCTGCCCATCATACACCCGATTTCTATGTGGACGATAGCCGACTGGATGTGGGTGTCAAAGCATTTTGCCAACTCGTATTCGATTATGCAAAACTGAAAACAACTACAAAATAGCTCTGAATATTTTGTTGCAGGTTACCTGCATAAATTGCTGCAACAACAGCCTTCCTCTGCGGCTCGGGGAGGAATCTTTGTTTTGAGAAATCAGGAGAATTCCATTTCCGGATGCGATCAATAATTTTGATGATCATCCGGGGTTTGTATACCCCCTTCTCAAAACGATAAACCATGAGATTCGATGCTTTGAAAGGGAGCCCCTGGTGGCATCCCAAAACGATATTGTATTGCCTGCTGGTAGTGCTGGGGGCCATTTTCTCTTTCTTTGCTTTGATACTTACCCTTTGGCCCACGGAAGACCTCACTCCTACTACAGCGGGTTATTCCTCTGATAAAGATAAAAAGCGAAATGAAAAAAAGAAAAGACCATCCGCTTAACATTCCGTTCATATTGACGCTCTATTTTTGAAAAGGAGTTCTTTATGAGATTTACCGAAAACCCTATCTGGAGAAAATTGGAAATATTTTCAATTGATCCACCCGATGTGTCGTTGACATTTGAAAAAAGACTGGCGCGGGAAAATCGCTGGTCGCTCGAATTCGCCTCCTCCGTCATACTCGAGTACAAAAAGTTCCTCTTCCTCTGCGCTTCACAAGATCAACCCTGCACTCCCTCCGACGCTGTTGATCAGGCCTGGCATCTCCACTTAGCTTATACCAGATCCTACTGGAACGATCTCTGCGAAAATGTGCTTGGCAAAAAACTCCACCACCAACCTACTGAAGGCGGCCGATCCGAAAAAGAGAAATTCGAAGATTATTATTACAATACGTGGATACTTTACAAGAATACTTTCCTGAAAGACCCGCCCGAAAATATCTGGCCACATCCCGCCAATCGCTTCACCAGCGAGCATTTTGAAAGAGTGGATAAAGACAGTAGCTGGCCGGTTGCGGAGGAGATTAGGAAAAGAAAACCTTACCAACTCTATGAACTACAAAGAAAATCCGATCTGGAAAAAATTAGAGAGCTGCTCCTTCGATAGTCAGGGATCCACCGTAAGATTTCATGAAATGTTGGCTCGTCGCGGGAAATGGTCAACGGATTTCACTACCGAAGTGATCGAAGATTACAGAAAATTTCTTTTCCTGGCCGCTACCACCAAAGAAATCCTTATCCCTCCTCCTGCAGTAGATTTGGCCTGGGATATCAATATCCACTATTTCAAATCCGATTGGAATGAACTATCGAAAGATATACAGCTTTTGAAACTTAGAAGGATCATTCCTGACTCGGAAGATAATAAAGAACCTCAATGGAGTTACGACAATTACAATCGTACCCTAGAACTGTACCACAACATATTCCATAGCTGGCCCGATGGCAGGATCTGGCCCACTCCCCGGGAATGGTTCCATCCGGAAATTTGGATAAGAGGGAAAAGTGGTAAGTCACTGATAAGGATACCCGTAAAACCAATCTACGTTCTTCTGATCTTCTGGGCTTTCGCATCTCCCCTTTATACCTCCTTCAAATGGAGTTTGATCCCCATGGGCCTGGTACCGGCCCTCATGGTTGCAAACGGGAAATTATATGGGGTCAGGCGATATACCTGGGATGGGAATGGAGTTACGTATTATGAATAGAAACAACTTATGCAATAAAAAAGCCGCTCCCTAAAGAAGCGGCCATTCTATTTTAATACTTTTCTTTTTATCCTTTTTTCTGTTCTTTCGCCCAGGCATCCTTCAATGTCACTGTTCTGTTGAACACCATCTTGTCCTCACTGGTATCTTTATCCAGGCAGAAATATCCCTTTCTCAGAAATTGGTAACGTTCCTCGAATTTGGCGGTCCTTAACGCAGGCTCTGCATAGGCATTGCTGATTGTGACCAGGGAATCGGGATTGATACATTCAGTATACGGCCTGTCGTCTGTCAGCATATCCTCTACCAGGAAGAGGCGATCGTACAAACGTAGCTCGCAACTGATGGCAGTGGGAACGCTTACCCAGTGCAGGGTGCCTTTAACGTTGATGCCAGATGTATCGGAACCGCTCTTGCTTTCGGGAATATACGAGCAATGCAGTTCAGTGATATTACCGGCATCGTCCTTGATCACTTCATCGCATTTGATGATATAGGCGCCTTTCAAACGCACCATTTGTCCGGGAGCCAGGCGGAAGAACTTCCTGGGAGGGATTTCCATGAAGTCTTCTTTCTCGATATACAATTCGCGGCTGAATGGTATCTCACGAACCCCTGCGGAAGGATCTTCCGGGTTGTCTTCGCTGTGCACCATTTCAGATTGCCCTTCCGGGTAATTGGTGATCACCAGTTTCAGCGGATCGAACACTACCATCCTGCGCATCGCCACTTTGTTCAGGTGCTCGCGGATGCAGAATTCCAGGAGGCTCATTTCGATCAGGCTATCCCGTTTCACCACTCCGATCTTATCACAGAGCTCGCGGATAGATTCCGGCGTGTAGCCTCTGCGGCGCAGGCCGGCGATAGTGATCATACGGGGATCATCCCAGCCCGTAACATATTTTTCGGCCACCAGTTGTTTGAGCTTGCGCTTGCTCATCACATTGTAGGTGAGGTTGAGACGGGCAAA
>JAGIAP010000562.1 GCA_017744805.1 Chitinophagaceae bacterium
AGGCTAAAGACATCGATATACCGCTTTTGGTTTGTAATTCAATGGCGATCTCCTTCTTCAGATTCCGTTCCCAACTCAATCCCGGGTTCGACAGCCCGGTTGGTTTGATAGGACTAACATTGGCGTATGAGCTACCGTCAGTGATTAAGTGATAGCTGTCTTTATAGCTGTAATTTCCACTTTGGTCGTTACCCGTGGTGCCGACACTTGCCCGGAGTTTGCCAAATGAAAGGAAGCTACTACTGTTCTGGAACCATTTTGCGTTCGTAAAAACCCAGGCTGTTCCCAATGCGCCAAAAAGGGCGAACCGATGATCCGGTCCAAACCTGCTGCTACCATCATACCTTCCTGTTACATTGAAAACATATTGCCGCTTCAATGTCAGATTTGCGCCACCATATAATCCGGCATAGCGATAAATGGAGGCATCATCCTTCCTGGTTACTTTGGCTGCTGCTTCCGGAAGATCCAGGAATGCATCGTTTTTGTACCCCCGGAGATGGATTTGTTCCCAATTACTGCTTTGATCCTGAAAAGTTCCTCCTATCAGCAAGGAAATACTCCTTTGATTGGATCTGTTGGTGTCGAGATATTGCAATTGTGGTTCTATTGACCAACTTTGGGAGTTGGATGCGGCCGTTTCTACTGCACCTGTTGCAGTATCTTTTACTGCAATAGATGCTAAGGGATAGATGGCTTTTTCATTTAATTGAACGGTATTGAGGCCAAGTCGAAGTTTGAAGAATAACCGGCGTGTCAATGCATATTCCGTATTCAAGCTACTGATCACATTGAAAGTTTTGGATTCATAAGTATTCAGTAGCTGGGCCTCTACATTACCAAATGGCAATCCCTTTTCTGCGAAAACAAGACTTCCATTGACATCACGTAGGGCAGGGGCGTTTGGGGCCAGACGTATGTAAGGCATCGGATCGGTAGCTGGCTGTTGGTAACGAACAGAGCTAAGGGACATCGAAAATTCTGTGTGGGATCTCCTTCCAGGCCTGAAGCTGGCATTTAGGTGAATAGTACCCGCTCGATTGGAAAATTTTGCGGGCAACACAGAGGTCTCTTCCTGCCATCCTGCACTTGAATAGAACCTGAATTGTTTTCCCACGCCACCGGAGGCAGAAACATGATATCGTTGCATCCTGGCAGTATTCCCAAGGGTATATTGAGGCCAATTCGTATTCGTTGTAACCGGCCATTGGAAAAGCTCGGGAGCAGTGTCGGCATTTACTGGCAAACCTCCTTGATCCAATATTTCACGTTTCATTTCTGCATATTGACTGGTATTCATGTATCGGGGAATAAATGCGGAACTTGCCTGGCCGTGCTCTGCAATTAATGAATAGGAAATTGTATCCCCTGCTTCTCCTTTTTTCGTACATATACTTATTACTCCATTGGCCCCTCTGTTTCCAAAAATAGCAGTTGCATCAGCATCCTTATACACTATGATGGATTCTATATCTTCAATATTGAGCCCATTAAGAACAACACCTTCCGGCAATCCTTTAATAGTAGGATCTGTACCTAAGGAAGAGATTCTCCTGGATGGCGTTGTCCATACTACTCCATTTACTAGAATGAGAGGGGTGTTGGAAACGAAATTTTGCGGGCCGGGGAACATTCCAATGGATTGACGGCCTCTTATTTGGATACCGGATCCGCCTCCGGGCGCACCATTCATATCTGTTATCAATAATCCGGGAACTTTTGACTGAAGCGAGCTCGCGATATTGTTACCGAAACCTCTCGGCAGATCATCAGATTTTATTGAAAACACGGATGCTGTATTGTATTTTCGAAGTATTGTAGTGTAGCCCATTACTACTGCTTCTTCCAGTTCATTATATGAATGTTTCATTTGTACCTTAGTACCATTGCTGTTACGAATTCTGAGTCTTGTAATAATGAACCCTTTTCGGGAAAATTCCAGCAATACACTTTTGGACGCAGAACGAAAAAGGAAGCGGCCATCAGGTCCTGATACGTGTGGAGGCTTATTGTTGCCCATTTCATTAATGCTGACACCAGCTATCGGTATTCCATCTTCATCAACCACCTCGCCAGAAAAGCTTTGATATTGACCAACTTCTTCTAAAGTAAGATCTGCGGGGCTTTTCTTCTTTCTCAATATGATCCTATGGTCCATGATTTGCACAGTAAGTGGTGATGAAGATTCGATATGAAGCATGATCATTCCAATGGATAAGTATTTGGCGGAAAGTGGAATGCGTTGATGCGTATTCACCTCTGAATTTGTATAACAAAATTGAATTTGACGCTTGGATTGTTGATAGACTTCATTCATCAGGGTTGTTAGTTTAGGATCTATTTCCCTGAGAAGTATTTTCATAGATGTATCTGCTATTTTCTTGTTTGTTCCAACCGGGTTTTTAGCTATAACAACAAGGCAATTCAAAACCAGAAATGTGAGAAGGGAGTAAATTTTGATTTTCATAATTAGAGGCAGGTTTTATTCGTTTTATGAAATAGCATGGCCGAAAGATCCAAATAGATCTGCAAAGTCTGATTTAGGTGGGGTTACCGGTCACTCAAAACTGTCCGGAAATGGAATAGATAAAGGTTTAATGGAAACGGTGAGCTCCATTAGGAAGGTTTATTGATAGGCAATAAGGAAAGACTTCTTTAGCTGGCAGTGTGAAGAG
>JAGIAP010000563.1 GCA_017744805.1 Chitinophagaceae bacterium
AGCTGATACTATGCGTTTGACCGATCAGGGTAAAATCGCCTGTGATTTTTGCATTCATACTGGAACCTGGCTGGGAATACTCTTCCACCTTGGTTATTTTGAAAGAAGACTCAGGGTACAATGCAAGGTTGAGAAAATCGGAGGTTTTCAAATGGTCAAGCAAAGTGGTCTTATCCGGTTCTGAAAGATCGAAATTGGTAATGCTGGCGATCGGGATAGTAAAAGTTCCGCCTGAGATCTTATTCTGTGCATCCAGGTCCATGGTACCGGATACTTTGAATGCTCCCCTGTGGAAATGGGTAGGGGCACTTCCCTTCCATTCTACAGATGAATAAGTCTCATCTACCTTGAAACGGGTTCTATCATCGCTGTCTTTGTCGGAACAGGCTGTTGCAAACAACAGTGCCATCACTGCAAAATACTTGAATTTCATGCTTACATACTTTTTGAAATTTGAAAAAGAATGCAAGGATGACGATTATGCATAAGTGAAAAAAGAACTGGCGACGAATGTAAGGTTTCGACGATAGATGCGGAAAAAAGAAGACGTGTGAAATGGAGCTCACTCAAGGCTCCGCTTCACACGTCTTACAAAAATGTGCGGGCTGATTATGCTTCTATCAGTTTCCTGAGGATCTCCTTCTGTGTGCTGATGGTTTTGTCCTTTGCATACCAACCATGCAATTCCTGCGCTATGGAGGGATAATCCATTCCTTCAGTTCTCATTTTTTGATAGAGCTCCTGCAAGGCTGTTGGCCTGGGCCCCCAATTGAACTGTTCTTCCATCGTATCAGTATCCAATACTATCAACTTGGGGATGCTTCGGCTGGTGCCATCAGTAAGATACTGATCTATCAGCTCCAGGTTGGAATCACGCAATACCAGCTTGAGCTCGATAAGTGGATTCTCTTTTGTCATGGCGTTGAGTACCGGTAGTATCTGAGCGGCATCTCCACACCAGCCCTCTGTGATCACGAGCCAGGTCTGTGACTTGCTGATAGATCTCAACGCTTGGGACAATTCAGGCAACAGTTGAACAGTTTTATCTATCCGCTGCATGCGTTGTACGTTCAGCTTTGTGTAGTCTGCAAGTGATTCGGATTGTTGGGGGCCTGTAACTTTTCCTTCCAGCAGCAGATCATCTATCAATTTCCTGTAGCTGGCATAATCCATGGCCTTGTTCAAATAATTCCTGTCTACAATATTCCTTTTCTGTGTGATCATATCATATGGATTAAACGATGAATGAATTTAGTTTTCTTACGCTTGTGCCGGTGCATTGTATACAGATGCAAACTCTTTAGCGAAATCTTCCAGTTTCACTTTGCCCAATGTACGGTTGTTTTGTTTGTAATAATCTTCAGACATGATACCTGTGTTGATGGCATTTCCCATTTCAACATAATTCCTGCTGATATCTTCGGGTAACCCTGCCTGCACCATTCCCTGAAAGGCCTGATCATCGCTGAATACAACCCAGGGAAGTTCCGGCTTGCCCAGGGCTTTGCCGATGGCGGCGGCTATCTGATCCGTTCCCACTTCATCACTCACCACGTACTTCACAGTATGGCCTTTGAAGTTCAGGTTCAATAATGCATCCACTGCTGCGTCGGCAATATCCGATGTGTGAACGATCGGGAATTTTCCCTGCGCTGCGGCGAAATTGCTTCCAATGATCTGCTGGTGCCTGATCAGCTCCAGGTTGGCGAACAGATTGTAATAGAAATAAGCCGGACGAAGGAACAGGATATTCACATCCTCCAGTTTTTTCAGTTCCTGCTCCAGGCGATGTAAACCGTCAACAGGCCCTACACCATTGGCGAGATGTGCACCGACACTGCTGAGCACTACTGCATTCTTTACTCCGGATGCTTTCAGAGCAGTTGCATAGTTGGCGCCTATGGAAGCAATGAATGCCTTGATGCTCGCCGTTCCAAAATTAGGGGGCGTCATCAGGTACACCGCGTCGGCGCCCTTGAAAGTTTCTGTCAGGAAAGCGATATCCTCTACCGAACCAGTGGCGGCTTTGGCGCCCTTGCTCACCAGTTCCTGCAGATTACCGGCAGACCGGCCGATGACCGTCACATCATGCCCTTCGTTCAGCAGTTGTAATACAATTGGTTTTGAGATATGGCCGGAAGCACCGGTAATAACGTATTTCATTTCTTTTGATTTAAGCGGTTGATTAAACTATGTTATTGATTGTATATACAAATAATAAGGTAAAAAAATTTAGTGTTCCAGTTTATCGGCCATTTTAGTGATGGCTTCGATCATGCTATCGCATTCTGCCTTTCCAATGGCTTTGTAATAGATCCCTGCAAACTCTTCCGCACAGGCCACCATCTGGGGATGTATCTCTTTTGCCCTGGGGGTAGGGTATACATTGGTGAGCTTACCTTCCGAGGTACGGACCACTAGTTTCTTGCTTTCCAGTTTCTCCAGCAAACGCGTGATGGTAGAGGGTGTCAGGTGAAGCTGACCGGAAATGGCGCCTGGTTGGATACCCGGTTCATCCAGTACCAGCAGCAGCACGTAGGCGTGGCTGGGGCTGAGATCTACCTTCTTCCATACGTCCATGGCCAGCTTCTCAATAATGCGGGCCAGTGCGCCGGAGGCGAAGTAGAAACACTGTTTGAATTTGCTATCCGAGGTTTTCATTTCTGTCCATAA
>JAGIAP010000564.1 GCA_017744805.1 Chitinophagaceae bacterium
CAGCCTGCGTTGAACTATCCACCTGAACCAACCTGTCTTTAAAGAAAAAATGCAGATCAATGCTGATTTTGTACGACTTTTGAGTCCATTTTTCAATTAAAGTAATTAACCACCCCCAGGAAAAAATCATGGAGACTGTGGCATTAAAAGGAACCCTGACCGCTGCACATATCGATGCCTTCCGGCAGATCGTAGGAGAGCAATATGTGTTAGTGGATGAAGAATCGCTCAACAACTACGGGCACGACGAAACGGAGCACCTGCTTTTCCCTCCTGAAGTTGTGCTGAGGCCCCGCACTGCAGAAGAGATCTCGGCAGTGATGAAGATCTGTAACAAGGACCGTATCCCTGTAACTCCCCGCGGAGCAGGTACCGGGCTCAGTGGCGGCGCATTGCCGAACCTGGGTGGCGTTCTGATCTCTACGGACCGGATGAATTCCATTCTCAATATCGATGAGCGTAACCTGCAGGTGATCACCGAGCCGGGCGTTATCACAGAAGTATTGCAGAATGCAGTGAAGGAGAAAGGGCTTTTCTATCCTCCTGATCCCAGTAGCCGCGGGTCCTGTTTCATTGGTGGCAATATCGCTGAGAACAGTGGTGGCCCCAAGGCTGTGAAATACGGTGTGGTAAAGGATTACGTGCTCAACCTGGAACTGGTATTGCCTTCCGGCGAGATCATCTGGACGGGCGCCAATGTATTGAAGAATTCTACCGGTTACAATCTTACGCAGTTGGTGGTGGGTAGTGAAGGTACATTGGGGATTGTGACCAAGATCGTATTGAAGCTGATCCCTCTTCCAAAATATGATCTGCTGATGCTGGTGCCATTCCAAAGCCTGGAGAAGGCCGGTGAAGCGGTGAGCGCCATTTTCCGTGCCGGCTTTACGCCCAGTGCATTGGAGTTGGTAGAGATCGATGCGTTGAAGATCGTCAGTAAATTTGTGGACAGTTCCGTAGTTCCCGTAACTGATGATACAGCGGCTCATCTCATCATTGAAGTGGATGGAAATCATATGGATACCCTCATGATGGAGATGGAGGCAATTAGCACCCTATTAACAGAATATGAGGCAGGTGAAGTGTATTTTGCAGATGACGCACAACAGAAAGCCGAACTTTGGAAGCTTCGTCGCAGAACGGCAGAAGCGGTGAAGGTGGAAGGATATACTGTGGAAGAGGATACGGTGGTGCCCAGGGCCGAGCTTCCTGCTTTGATCCGCGGGGTGAAAAGCCTCGGTATCGAGTATGGGTTCAGGGCTGTTTGTTATGGTCATGCCGGTGACGGCAACCTGCATATCCGTATCAGGAAGGAAGGAGTGGCCAACAGCGCAGATGATCCACAATTGATAGCAGGTATCAAGGCCTTGTTTGCATTGGTGCATTCATTGGGCGGTACCATCAGTGGCGAGCATGGCATCGGTTTGATACAGAAGAATTATATCGATATCGTGTTCAATGAAACCCAGTTGCAGGTGATGCGTGGTATCAAGAAAACCTTCGACCCTAACAATATCCTGAATGCAGGAAAGATATTCGACCTGTAGTTCAGTTCATAGCCGACACTCAATTATCATCAATATGGCAATGAAGCATTTTGCATTGGCTGCCTTTTTATTGTTTGGCGCATTGGCTGTGCAGGCTCAGCGTGAGCCTGTGGAAGAAGCACCTGCTGACAAAGGGTTCAAGAAAGAGAATCTCTTCTTCGGTGGCAATTTCGGTTTGAGCTTTGGCGATTATACCCTGGTGAATGTGTCACCACAAGTAGGCTATCGGTTCAACCGTTATTTTGCTGCGGGAGCGGGCGTGAATTTCCTGTATTCCAGTTACAAGCGTAACTACGGGGTGGGAGCGAATTATAAAGAGAACTACGGGAATGCCGGTTTGAATATTTTCGGTCGTGTATACCCGATAGAGTACATCTTGTTGCAGTTGCAACCGGAGGCCAACTATGTATGGGGGAAGATCAAATACCCTGATAATACGGAGCTCAAGTTGAAAGGGGAAGTTGTTCCGTCATTGCTGGGTGGTGCGGGCGCCGTGATCCCTACAGGTGGGCGTGGCTCTTTCATCATCATGGTGCAATACGATCTGTTGCAGAATGAGCGCTCTCCTTACCAGAACAGGGCATTCTATAATTTCGGGTACAATATCGGATTCTGATTTTGTTCAGGTTACAATACTCAGGGCTGACCATTACAGGTTGGCCCTTTTACTTGGTGGGTGGCCTATCCGATCTTATTGAATAATTCCACGGGGGTATCGCAAACAACGATCCTGTCTGTAACGCCTTCATACAGGAATCCGTCTTTCTGCATTTGCTGAAGATGTCCTAACAGGTGTTTGTAGAAGCCATTCGAGTTGAGGATATAGATCTTTTTATCGTGGATCTTGAGTTGGTTCCAGGTCACCATTTCAAACAGTTCGTCGAGGGTACCGAAACCACCGGGAAGGATAATGGCGGCATCACAGAGATCGTACATCATCTTCTTGCGGGTATGCATATCGGGCACGATGGCAAGCTCGGAAAGTGATTCATGTTGTTGTTCCCAATCCACCAGGATCTTGGGCATCACGCCCATCACTTTGCCTTCATTGAGAAGTACGGCATTGGCTACAGTGCCCATCAGGCCGCGGTTTCCGCC
>JAGIAP010000565.1 GCA_017744805.1 Chitinophagaceae bacterium
GGGTAGTAGTGATAGCCTCGCCCACGGCCAGATGTGATATGATTGCCCCGGACATGGCAAAGGTAAAGCCGGCATAGGCCCACTCCTTCAATAATGGCAGCCCGGGCAAAAGAACAGCAATCACACCCAGTAATTTCCATACACCCAGCAGGGTGAGTAGATAAACAGGGTACCCGAGATTTTGTATCACTGTCACTTCTTTGGGTACGTGCATCAATTGAACGATGGCGGTGGACACCATGCCCAGAGCGAGCCATCCGGTGGCGATCCAATATATGATCTTGTTTCTTTTTGTCATGGGTAGATTATTTTTTGAGTTGGCTGACCACTTCCTGCAGGCGGTCGTGCGCCATATTGATGCCGTAGGCAAAAGGCATTTTGAGTTGCTGTGCCCTGTGCTCCGGTGTTTTGTAGATCAGGAACATGGTGAGCCGGCTGCTGTCTTCGGTAAGTTTTTCAAATTCCAGGAATTCCAGTTGCACATCAAACCCTGCATTCTCCATTTCGAAGGTGCGGACGATCTTCTGGTTGGGAATGAATTCATGGAACACGCCATGCGCGCTGAATACCACATTGCCTTTGGGATCGGAGGTCTCGAAGCGGTACGCTCCATTTTTATGGCTTTCCAGTTTCACCACTTTGGTGCCCATCCATTGTGCAACGATCTCGGGATCTTCATGCGCTTTGAACAGTAATTCAACTGGCAGATCGAATTCCCGCGTGATCACCAGGTATTGTTTGCCTTCTTCGGCTTGCACATTCGTTTTTCTTTCCATAAGGTGTTATTTTTTTGTTTTGTATTTTTTCATCAGGTCCTCCAGTTTATTGAACCGGTCGTCCCAAAGTTTGCGGAAGGGTTCAATGAAGTCTGCTATTTCTTTCATTTTTTGTGGATTGAGGTGATAGTATATCTCTCTTCCCTGTTGTTCCTGTTTCAATAATTCACATTCCGTGAGTATCTGGATATGTTTGGAAATCGTTTGCCTGGATGAATCGAAATTTTCGGCAATGGCGGTTGGGGTCATGGCCTGAATGGCCACCAGCGTCAGGATGAGCCTGCGTGTGGGATCGGCGATGGCCTGAAATACGTCTCTTCTTAATTCCATTATGCAGCTATTTGACTGCAAATATATGTGCAGTTATTTGACTGCGCAAATAAATTTTGAAAAGTTATCCGGATTGAGGGGGGAATGTCTCGTAGTGGTGAGGGGTAAATGCTGGCAGGAAGGGGTTAATCGTCGTTCAATCCCTTTCCGTTCAAAATATGCTTTGTGTATTTTTCCACTCTTTCAGCACGGGTCTTCGATTGTTTGGCTGAGGAGAAATAGAGCAGATAGCCTCTCTGGCGGCCCGGGGTGAGGGCTTCGAAGGCTTTTTTGAGTTTGGCGTTCTTGTTGAGTCGTATCCTGAATTCTTCCGCCATTTCAAATTCAGCACTTTCTTTGAGTTTTACTTTCAGTCCTGCTTTTTCAATTTCAATGGCTTCATACACATAAGCCTTCAGTACAGGCGCCAGTTTGGTGATCTCTCTGAGGTGGGTGAAGCGGACCTGCCTTGCGCTCTGTACATTTTTCGACTGTTGAACCAGGATGCCTTCCGGATCGTTCATCAGTGCCCCTTTGAAGAAAAGCAAGGCGCAGTATTCCTTGAAGCCATGTATCAGTACGATATTGTGGTGCTGCCAGGTGTAGCAGGGCTGTCCCCATTTGAGCTCTTCTGTGACCGGGCAATCGAGAATGATGGCTCTCAGTTTCTCGAATTCTTCCGCCCATTTGTCGGCTCTGCCCAGGAAATCGTCTACTGTAGGATCCTTTTTACTCTTTGCCATGGTGTGATGGTTGAGAATGCTAAAGTAAGGAGGCGGATCGAAATGGAAAAATACCGGGGCGCAGCTCTGATTCAGTGGTTCATTCATTCCGTTAAGTGGCTGCCTGTGCTCATTAACCCCCGGAACGCTGAGCATTGCTTCCTGGCTAGTTTTGGGACAAAATAAAAGCAGTTCTCATGAAACATATCGGCATTATCGGGGCTGGCATCAGCGGCCTTGCCACAGCAAAAGCGTTCATCGAAAAGGGATACCGGGTAACAGTATTCGAAAAAGCAGCCAATGTGGGCGGGGTATGGGAGCGTTCGAGGTCCTACGTGGGTGTGGCCACGCAAACTACCCGTGACGAGTATGCATTTTCGGATTATCCGATGCCCGGTGGTTATCCATTATGGCCTTCAGGTGAACAAGTGCAGGCATACCTGGAGGGATATGCGAAACAGTTCAATGTATTCCAAAATATCTGGTTCAATGTGCAGGTGAATACCCTGTGCTATCGGGATAAGGCATGGCATATGGAGCTGACCGATCTGAAAACGAAAGAAGGAAAATACCTACGCTTCGATTTTGTGGCCGTATGTACCGGCACCTTCCATAAACCATTCATCCCTTCCGTTGAGGGTAGTGAAAGCTTTATGCAGGCAGGGGGAGAGATCCTGCATTCCAGCCAGGCAAAGGATGCGGGTATGTTGAAAGATAAGAAAGTGGCAGTGGTGGGCTTTGCAAAATCAGCTACCGATATCGCTACAACGGCAGCCAATTTTTCAAAAGAATGCATATTGCTCTACCGCAAAGCGCAATGGAAAGTGC
>JAGIAP010000566.1 GCA_017744805.1 Chitinophagaceae bacterium
GACAGCCACAACCGTATTGAGCCGTAAGATCGCTGACCTTGGTATCTACCCTGCGGTTGACCCGCTGGATTCTACCAGCCGTATCCTTACCCCTGCTATCGTGGGTGAAGCTCACTACAAATGTGCTGACCGCGTTAAACTGATCCTCCAGCGTTATAAAGAGCTCCAGGATATCATCGCCATCCTCGGTCTGGATGAGTTGAGCGACGAAGACAAACAAACCGTATCACGCGCCCGTAAAGTTCAGCGTTTCCTGTCTCAGCCCTTCCACGTGGCAGAGCAGTTCACTGGTCTGAAAGGTGTACTGGTTCCCATCGAAGAAACCATCCGCGGTTTCAATATGATCATGGACGGTGAAGTGGACGATTATCCCGAAGCAGCCTTCAACCTGGTAGGTACCATCGATGATGCTATCGAAAAAGGTAAGAAGCTGTTGGCTCAGGCTAAAGGATAATTTGTCACAACATTTTAATCAATTATGAACTTAGAGATATTAACACCGGAACGCAAACTCTTCAGCGGAGATGTTTATGGCGTACAATTGCCCGGCATCAGCGGATTGTTTGAAGTGCTCGATAAACACGCTCCCCTCGTTTCTGCCCTCAGGGCCGGAAAGATGAAGGTGCTGAAAGACAAATCCAACCACGTTGTCTTTTATGATATCCAGGGCGGTTTTGTGGAAGTACTCAACAATAAAGTGACTGTTCTGGTGGAAGGCGCTGAAGAATCAGCCAAATAAGCAAGATACCGGTTCATCCCGGTTCAGATAAATTTGGAGAACCCTCGCATCGCGGGGGTTTTTCTTTGCAGAAAGATGGTCAGCTCCCAAGGCCAGGTAAAGACAATTTGGCCTGATTGGCACCACTGGCAAAGTAATTGCCCAACATAGGTTTGCAGAGAAAATCGCGTATTTTTACCGCTTCGGCACAGGTGTAGCTGGCAGAGCTGCGATCCCCCGTGCTGATCGGCCATTTTTACAGCATAAAGGCATATAAAAACAGGAAAGCTATGACAGAAAAAGATCCGATTTTGGACGATAACGGCCAGGATGCCAGCAATATGGACCTCAATACGGAGGATACCCGGGAAAACAATGAAGGATCCATTTCCGAAGTGGAAAAACTCCGCCAGGAAGTAGGAGAGCTGAAAGACAAATACGTTCGCCAGGCTGCCGAATTCGACAATTTCAGAAGAAGGACGGCCAGGGAGAAACTGGAACTGATCCAAACTGCCGGAAAGGATGTGATCGTTTCCCTGCTGGATGTACTGGATGATTGCGATCGCGCAGAAAAGACCCTGGAAACACAGGAAGACAATCCCGCTATCCGTGAAGGCGTTCAACTGGTATTCGCCAAACTGCGCAATACCCTGGCTGCCAAAGGCCTGAAGCCCATGCAGTCTGTAGGAACAGAATTTAACCCCGAATTCCACGAAGCCATTACTGAGATCCCCGCCCCCACTCCGGACCTTGCCGGAAAAGTGGTGGATGAAGTAACCAAAGGCTACTACCTGAATGATAAGATCATCCGGTTTGCAAAAGTGGTTGTAGGAAAATAATACCCCATTGGTTTTCTATGAAAAGAGACTATTACGAAATACTGGGCGTATCCAAAGGGGCCTCCCAGGATGAGATCAAGAAGGCCTACCGGAAAGTAGCCATGCAATATCACCCTGACCGCAACCCCGGCGATAAATCCGCCGAGGAAAAGTTCAAGGAAGCCGCTGAAGCCTACGAAGTACTGAGCGACCAGGATAAGCGCGCTCAATACGACAGGTTCGGACATGCCGGTGTCAATAATGGCAACGGACGTGGATTTGGTGGCGGCCAGAATATGGATGATATCTTCAGCCAGTTCGGCGATATTTTCGGAGATGATATCTTCGGAAATTTCTTCGGCGGCGGAGGTGGTGGTGGCAGAAGAGGCGGCCAGCGCTCTCGTGGCGTCCGTGGCTCCAATCTTCGCATCAAACTCAAACTTACCTATGAAGAGATCGCCAAAGGTGTGAACAAGCAGATCAAGGTAAAGAAATACGTTGTCTGCAGCACCTGTAGCGGATCCGGCGCCAAAGACAAGAACAGTACTCAAACCTGCGGAACCTGTGGCGGAAGCGGCCAGGTTCGCAAGGTCACCAATACATTCCTGGGTCAGATGCAGACCGTTACTACCTGCCCTACCTGTAACGGTGAAGGTCATGTGATAACGGCCAAATGCGGTAGCTGTAAAGGCGAAGGAAGGGTTTACGGAGAAGAGACCGTAAGCATCGATATCCCAGCAGGCGTTGGGGAAGGCATGCAACTCAGCGTTGGTGGCAAAGGTAATGCCGGCGAACGCGGCGGCCCTCCCGGAGACCTCATCATCCTCATCGAAGAAGAACAACATAAGGAGCTTCACCGCGATGGCCTCAATGTAGCTTACGAGCTCCATATCTCCTTCCCCGATGCAGCTTTCGGTACCAATGTGGAAGTGCCTACTATCGACGGTCGCGCCAAGATCAAGATACCAGCCGGCACCCAGAGTGGAAAAATTTTCCGCCTCAAAGGCAAAGGATTCCCCGCAGTGAATAGCTACGAAAAAGGTGATCAACTGATCTATGTGAATGTGTGGACACCCCAGCAC
>JAGIAP010000567.1 GCA_017744805.1 Chitinophagaceae bacterium
GACAGGCTTTGCCGAAGAGGCGCTGATCTTTAGTGATATCGGCCCCGATATCCGGTGGGTAGGCAATGAAAAAGGCATTGCAGGTACCACCAACTGGAACCTGCTGGATACTGCCGGTTTTGAAAGAGGCGCCGGTGCACCTCCAACCGACACCCTCAACCGGGGAAATATAAATGGCAAATCCTGGATACCTGCCGAATGCGATGTAAGCATCAGGCCCGGCTGGTTCTATCACCCCAATGAAGATAGTTCAGTGAAATCGGGCAAGGAGCTGATGAGGATCTTCATGAGCTCTGTAGGCAGAGGCGCCAATCTTTTGCTGAATGTGCCGCCGGATCGTCGGGGACTGATCAGCGCTGCGGATTCAGCGGCACTGATGGCTTTCAAATCGCTGCGGGAATCCAGTTTCAGCAAGAACCTGGCGCTTCGTGCGCGTGTGACCGCTTCCACTTCGCGGGCAGGCTATTTGCCATCATTGCTGACTGATGGATTCCGGTTCTCTCATTGGGCGACTGACAAATCGATCACCACCTGTGCCATCGAGCTGGAAATGGACCAGGAAAAAGAATTCAATACGATCCTGTTGCAGGAATTCATCGAGGCTGGGCAAAGGGTTGAGGCATTTACGGTGGAGGTATGGGATGGAAGCAATTATGTTCCGCTTACCTCCGGTACAACGATAGGGTATAAGCGCATTTTGCAATTCCCCAGGCAGATATCGTCAAAGATCAGGGTTACTATTACTGAAGCCAAGGCCAGCCCGGTACTGGGAGAGATACAGTTATATAACTGTGAGGATTATACGCAGCTTCATCAATAACAAAAATTGCCCGCAAGATAAAAAAGGCGGCTACTCACGTAAATGAGTAGCCGCCTTTGTCTATTTACAGCGTTCTATTTTCCTTTGAACTCCGCCTTCCTTTTTTCCAGGAATGCAGTTACACCTTCTTTCATATCCTCCGTAGCGAAGCATTCCCCGAACTGTTGTATCTCATTGTCATAACCAGCTTTGGTATGATCGAAATGATTGACGCAATCGATCACTTTCGCCAAAGCCACCGGGGCTTTGCTATTGATGAGCGTGAGTATTTCAGTAACGCGGGCAATGAGGTTTTCCTGGGGTACTACTTCATTCACGATCCCCATGGTTTGTGCTTCCTGTGCGGAGATGGTTCTGCCGCTCATGAGCAATTCCATGGCGCGGCCTTTTCCGGCAGCCTGTACCAGTCGCTGGGTGCCGCCATAGCCGGGGATCAGGCCCAGGTTCACTTCCGGCTGACCGAACTTTGCATTCTCGGATGCTATGATGAAGTGGCAGCTCAGCGCCAGCTCACATCCGCCACCGAGCGCAAATCCGTTCACGGCAGCAACGATGGGCTTGGGAGAGCGCTCGATAGCAAAGAACACATCATGTCCTTTTTTCGCGATCGCCATTCCTTCTTCCTTACTCAGTCCCATGAATTCTGTGATATCTGCGCCTGCAATAAATGCTTTCGGGCCGGAACCTATGATGATGGCGGAGCGGATCGCAGGGTTCTTGTAGATCTCTTCAACGGCCAGTTTCAGCTCTTCCATCACAGTCTTGTTGATGGCATTGAGCTTGTCGGGGCGATTGATAGTGATAGTGAAGATCCCGTTGTCAAGCGAAGTCAACAAAGTTTGGTATGACATGATAATGTTGTTTTAATGATGATCAGAATTCGCGATGCTCTTTTACCCAGCTGGTGATGTATACAGCAATGTCTGAAGTGGAAGTGCCCGGGGCGAAGAGCTTGCCTACGCCCATGTCATTGAGCGATTGCATATCGTCTTCGGGAATGATGCCTCCGCCTGTGAGCAGTACATCGTCCATTCCTTTTTCTTTCATGAGCTGGATCACTTTGGGGAACACGGTCATATGGGCACCGGAAAGGATGCTGATGCCGATGGCGTCAACGTCTTCCTGTAAGGCAGCACTGACCACCATTTCAGGGGTTTGGCGAAGGCCGGTGTAGATCACTTCCATACCGGCATCGCGAAGAGCGGTGGCAATCACTTTGGCTCCACGGTCATGGCCATCGAGGCCCACTTTGGCAACTAACACTCTGATTGGGCGTGGCATACTATTCAGTTTTTCATATTAAGCAATATCCAACTGTTGAAGGGCCAGTTGAATACGGTGAATCGTTTCGTTCTTTCCAATGACGGCGGCGATATCGAAAACGCCGGGCCCGAATTTACCTCCTACCAGCATGATGCGCAGTGGCATCATCAGTTCGCCGGGTTTGATATTGTGTTGAGTGGCCAGTTCTTTGAACGCTGCTTCCTGTTCGGCGGCTGCAAAGCCCGATGCCGCTTCCATCTGCGCGATGGCAGCCAGGAAGAATGCTTTCTTCGCTTCATTCCATTTTGGTTTTACTGCTTCCAGGTCCTGGGCAGGAGTGGCGAAGAAGAATTTCGTTTGTTCATAGAAGTCAGTAAGCAAGGTGCAGCGGTCTTTCACCAGGTTGATCACGGTGGAAAGAAGGGTATCGTCGCTTACGGAAACCCCATTATCTGCAAGTACTTTTTTCACATCAGGGAGGAGGCGGGTAGCGTCTGAGCGTTTGATCCATTCGTGGTTGAACC
>JAGIAP010000568.1 GCA_017744805.1 Chitinophagaceae bacterium
AGCAAGGAACAGGAATATCATCTGGCTGCTGGCTGGCGCGCAGTTGTTTGCATAATGCCGTGATCAGTTGTTTGCCGAAACTGCTGCGTTGTTTTTTCCAGACCTCCGGATCGATGCCGGGGCCGTTATCACTCACGGATATGATCAGGTCATTGGCTGTATTGTTGAGCAGGCTGATATGCAGTACCGGTCTGTCCACTTTTCCATAAGCATACTTGAGCGAGTTGGTCACCAGCTCATTGATGATCAGCCCTGCGGGCAATGCCTTATCGATATCCAGGAATTCCTGTTGTACTTCCATTTGCAGATCGAATCCATCCCTGTCGAATCCATAACTGGCTACCAGGGATTCTGCCAGGTCCGTAATATATTCTTTCATGTTCACGGAAGTGATATTGTCCGTTTTGTAAAGTCGCTGATGGATGAAGCTCATGGCTTGCACGCGGAGTTGGCTTTCTTTCAGGGCGGCAATGGCGTTCTCGTCCTCCAGCCGGTTGCTTTGCAGGCTGAGCAGGCTGCTCACGATCTGGAGGTTGTTCTTGACACGATGGTGCAGTTCTTTCATCATCACTTCCAGGCGAAGCCTTTGTTCCGAGATCTCTTTTTTCTGTTTCGCCATATTCCGGTACAGGATGATCAGCCATATCATGATGCCGGCCAGAACGCCGATACCCGCCAGCAGCCAGATGATATTCCTGTTCCTTGCCTGGCTCTCTACCTGCAATTGTTGTATTTCCAGCTCTTTCTTGTTGGTCTCGTATTTGGCCTGCAGGTCCAATACTTCACGGGTTTTGCCGAGATTGGTGAGGGAGTCGTTCAGGTTATCCTCCAGGATATAATAGGCGAGGGCTGAATCCAGTCGGCCCAGTCCCTGGAAGGAACGGTACATCTGGCCATAGGCGTTACGCAGCCGTTCAGGCCTGTTGATCTGGCGGCAGGCATCCAGCATCAGCTTTGCATAGTGAAGGGATTCGTTATGATTGCCCAACATCGTATAGGCGTAAGCGATATTCCCATAGTTGAAGCTCAGCCCGGCAATATTGTTTCGTTTCTTATTGGCATCGACGGCCTTGAAAAGATATTCGAGTGCTTTGGGGTAGTCCAGTTTGTATTCGTTGTACACCTGGCTCATATTGTTGTAGAGCTTGGATTGCAGGTTGATGCCTTTACCGGATCTTTCGATCAGTGCAAGTGCTTTTTCATAACAGATGATGGCGCTATCGTAGTAGAATCTTTTCTTGTATTGTTTGCTTTTATCGCGCAGGCAGATACCCTGCATATTCAGTGCATCGGCCATGGAGGCTGTGTCCTTGATGGAGGCTGCGAGGCCGTAAGATTGTTTGGCATATTCGATGGCCTGATCCAGATAGGCTTCCGTGTTATTACTACCGGAGATGTCTTTGTACAATTGCGCCAGGTCCATCAATACATCCGCTTTTTCGGATTTCATGCCCAGGGAGTCGAAGATATGCGTGGCCTGGAGGCCTGCTTCCATGGCGGTGGTATAATCGGCCGATGTGCGCGATCCGGAAGAGATATTGTTGAGGGCAACGGCCTTGCCTGCGGGATATTTATTGCCGGCATATTGGAAGGCCGAGTGCCCATAGAACAGGACAGAATCGCTATTCACGCCACGCCAGGCAATGCCGAGGGCATTGAGCGCATCAACGGTCTGTTGGATGCCGGAAGCCTGTTTCCTGAGTTGATGTAAACTATCGAGTTTGCGGGAAGAAGGTTGGGCTTGCACATGGAAGATATATGCAATGGCGGCCAATAGCAGCAGGGGTTTCAGTTTGTGTTTCTTGCGCACAAGAATAGAGGCGAGGGGTTTAGGCTCCAAAAATAATGAAACAGTCCTGTTTTTGGGTGGTACAGTAGCCTTTTCTTCATTAGAAATTGGTAAGAAAGGGTGAAATCACCCGGTGGTGCCTTAAATGATCGCCATCTTCTTCATCAAAAAACTCGCATTCTTATTCTTGGCAACGCCTCTTTGCAGCGTATAATCGAAGATCAGTTCTCCATCCCGGATGATGCTTTCGAAACAATAATTGCTCAGTTTTCCGGGCAGTTCATTTTCCAACACACTCAATGCCAGGTCGTGTGTAGCAAAAAGTGTCAGACAACGGTATTGCAGCAATTTGCGGATGAACTGGTCCGAGCCATGGGTCTTGTCTTCCGAGTTAGTACCGCGAAGTATCTCATCGATAAGGATGAGGGAGGGACTGGGCGAGTGTTGCAGGAAGCGGATGATCTGCTGTAATTGTTTCAGTTCGGCCATGAAATAGGAAGTATGTTCCTGCAGCGAATCGCTCACGCGGATGGAGCTGAGGATATTCATGGGCATGAAAGCGAAACTATTGGCGCAAACGGGAGCGCCGCATTGCGCCAGCAGCAGGTTGACGCCGATAGTGCGCAGGAAGGTGGTCTTACCGCTCATATTGCTGCCCGTTACCAGCATCAGTTGTTCTGCTTCGCCGATGGTGAAATCGTTGGCCACTCTTTCTCCTGCGGGGATCAGCGGGTGGGCCAGGGCGGTGGCTGCAATGACCATTTTGTCTGATTGCACCGTGGGACAATGGAAATCAGGATTGTTGAA
>JAGIAP010000569.1 GCA_017744805.1 Chitinophagaceae bacterium
GTGGAAGGACTGGGCATCCTGATGGTGGAAAAAGCCCTCAATGCCGCCATAGGAGCCATCAAAACTGCGGTGAACACTGCCATCGGGTGGAGTTTGCTCTAAGCGCCCCAAGGAACTTCAGCCGCCAAACATTACCTTTGCCGGGAAGCCTTATTGGAGTTTATCACATTATATCAATACACGGATGACTATTTCTTATAACTGGTTACACGAATACCTGCCGGCAACTATTGAACCCGAACGACTGAGCAAGATCCTGACCTCTGTGGGACTTGAAGTGGAAAGCCTTGAAAAATATGAAAGCCTCAGGGGAGGTTTGCAGGGCCTGGTAATTGGTGAAGTGCTCACTTGCGAAAAACATCCCAACGCCGATAAATTATCTGTCACTACCGTCACAATCGGAAGCGGAGAGCCGCTTCAGATCGTTTGTGGTGCACCGAATGTGGCTGCCGGGCAAAAAGTGATCGTGGCGCCCGTGGGAACTACCATCTACCCCCTTGGGCATGATCCCATCACCATGAAGGTAGCCAAGATCCGTGGCGTGGAAAGCCATGGTATGATCTGTGCCGAAGACGAGATCGGCCTGAGTGATAACCATGCAGGCATCCTGGTGTTGCCCGCAGACACCAAAGTGGGCATGCCCGCTTCCAATTATTTTCAACTGTATACAGACTGGATCTTCGAGATCGGCATTACGCCCAACCATATGGATGCAATGAGCCATATCGGTGTAGCCCGCGATGTATGTGCCTATCTCACCCATCACGATAAAAAGGATTTTCGTGTGAAATCCCCGTCAGTGAACGCTTTCAAGCCAGATAACACTTCGCTCCCCATTACTGTGGAGATCGACAATGCAGAGGCTTGCCAGCGATACAGCGGCGTTTCCATCTCCGGTATCACCGTAAAGGAAAGCCCCCAATGGCTGCAGGATAAACTCCGCGCCATCGGCCTTCGCCCCATCAACAATATCGTGGACATCACCAATTTTGTATTGCATGAGACCGGTCAGCCCCTGCACGCATTCGATGCGGCTGCCATCACAGACAATAAGGTGATCGTCAGGAACCTGCCCGAAGGAACACCCTTCATCACCCTGGATGAGAAAGAAAGGAAACTGAGTGCTGAAGACCTGATGATCTGCAATGGCGCCGGAGAGCCCATGTGTATTGCCGGTGTTTTCGGTGGCACTAAAAGCGGGGTGAAAGACAGCACTACCAATATCTTCCTCGAAAGCGCCTGGTTCAATCCCACAGATATCCGCAAAACCTCTTTCCGTCATGGACTGAGAACAGATGCGGCCGTTCGTTTCGAAAAGAATATCGATATCAGCTATACCGTGAATGCCCTCAAACGTGCGGCGCTCCTCATCAAGGAACTGGCCGGAGGCGAGATCAGCTCGGAACTGATCGATATCTATCCACAGCCCAAAGAGAAGGCGGCTGTGCAGCTCAAATACCATTACCTGCGCAAGCTGAGTGGTAAGAGCTATCATTTCGATAGTGTGAAGAAGATCCTTACCAGCCTTGGATTTGAAGTGATCAAAGAGGGGATGGACGATCTCTGGATAGCCGCTCCTTACTGGAAGCCCGATATCACCCTGCAGGCTGATGTGGTGGAAGAGATCATGCGGATAGATGGACTGGACAATATCGAGATCCCTGCCGCCATCACCATCTCTCCTTCGGTTGAAGCTGACCGTTATAAATACCTGTATAAGGAAAAAGCGTCCAATTACCTTGCGTCTGTTGGTTTCAACGAGATCTTTACCAACTCCATTACCAATGCCGCTTATTTCGATGAAGCGGACCTGGGCAATGCCGTGAAGCTGCTCAATAACCTGAGCGCCGTTCACAATATCATGCGCCCTTCCATGCTGGAAACAGGCCTGGAAGCCGTGGTACATAATCTCAACAGGAAGAACCTGGACCTCCACTTCTTCGAGTTCGGAAAAACTTATTCCACTTCCGGTTCCGGTAAGTACGAGGAGCACGAACATCTTTGTGTGTACATTACCGGTAATGTGGAAGAGCAGAGCTGGAAAGGCAAGGCAGTAGCGGCCGACCTCTATCACCTCAAAGGCATCGTGGCAAGGATATTGCAACTGTGCGGATTAAGCAAGATCAGTTGGAAAGTGGCGGAGGACAATACTGCTGCCAAAGGAAAGCTGGTGAATGCATTGCAGGTGCTGGCAGGCCAGGAACTGATCGCTGAGCTCGGAATGGTCAACAATACTGAACTGAAAAGATTCGATATCAAACAGCCGGTGTTCTATGCAGACTTCGACTGGGAGCAAATGCTGAAGCTCATGGCAAAGCAGGACCTGAAAGTGAAGGAGCTGCCAAAGCAGTTACCGGTGTACAGAGACCTGGCCATGATCGTTCCTAAAGCCCTGGTATATGCGGATGTGGAGAGCACAGTGAAGAAAGCGAAACTCGACAAGCTCCAGCGCATTCAGTTGTTCGATGTGTTTGAAAGTGAAAAGATAGGAGCTGATAAGCGATCACTCGCCGTTAGCTTTACTTTCCTGGATGAAGAAAAAACTTTAACGGACAAGGAGATCGATGGCATGATGAATAAGATCATGGCT
>JAGIAP010000056.1 GCA_017744805.1 Chitinophagaceae bacterium
GCCTGGTGACCCTTAACCCGATCGGCAGACTGGGTAAGCCGGAAGAAGTAGCTGAGCTGGTGCTTTGGCTCAGTTCTTCCAAAGCAAGTTTCGTTACCGGCGGTTACTACCCCGTTGACGGCGCATACCTGGCGCCATAATCATATTATTTTGCTTGTTTCAATAACCAATTGGCAAGGTCGGTGGCAGCCTGCGGATTCTCGTATTCTGCGGGCAGCCTTTTTCCATCGATGTACTCATTGTAGATCCAGGGATCGCCGATGGCCAGCACAGTGCCCTTGCCATATTTGGATACGGCCATGATCACTTTCCCGTTATCGTCGAACACTGACCTCGCGGGTTGCTGCACTGTGAGGGTACTGATCTCTTTCAAAAATATCTTCTTCACATTGGGAAGCAATGGATGATTGGCCGGAACGATGAAGGCGCCCTGCTCGTATTTATTGTTGAAAACAAGATGGTACCTGTCCTCGTTGAAATGTATCCCGAATTTGTTGGCCAGTTGATTGAAATGTTTGAACTCGGCATTGCCGGAATCATTGGCCAGCATTACCAATACGCCACCCTGTTTCACCCATTCTGTAATGGCCTTGATATCATTGGCCTGGATATAGTTGGGATGAGCCGTTTCTTTTTCGGTATCGGCATCAACGATAATGTACACGCTTGCTTTGGCTAAATTCTCCTTTGTTGGGGCAACGGGCAGGGAGTCCGTTTTGGCTCCTGCTGCACGGAACCTTTCGCCCCACATGCTGAAGCCGCTGTTAGCGGGATCTTCCCAGGTGTAATGGAAGCGGACCATATTGCCGGACGCATCCTTTTTGTACTCATTGTTGAAATAGTAATCCAGTAGAACCGTCTTCGGTTGGGAGCCGCCTGGGGACTGGGCTACGGAACAGGATTGCATGGCAAGCAAGGTGCCAGCGGCAAAAAGGAGGTGACGAAAAGGTTTCATTGTAACAGGTTTTATAATTCAACGATACTTTTTGTTTGCTGGCTTTTGTAAGCCGCTTCGATGATCCGGATCACGTTGGTGCCTGCACTGGCAGGAACGAATTTGTCTTCGAAAATGCTGGATTGAATGGCATCGTACAGGCCTTCATAGAAAGCGCCGTAATTGCCGGCTTCGGACCTGATCACTATTTTTTTCGGTTGCCCATCAATGTTGGTGTGGAGCAATCCAGCTGCGGCAGGGTCTTCAACGCCCCAATCCGGGGTGTTGGGCTTTTCCCCAGCTATCAGTTTTATTTCCTGTATGTCTGCGCGGGGCTTGAGGAAGGAACCTGCCGTGCCATGCAGGGCATAGGCCGGAACGGGCTCCATCACCCCATAACCGCTTTTCAGCCTTACCCGCATTTGAGGGTAGAAGAAAATGATCTCGAAATAATCGTCCACCAGCGAACCGGGCCGTTGCTTCATGAGATCGGCAAAAAGCGCATCGGGCATTCCGAATAAGAACAGCGCCTGGTCAATCACGTGAGGACCGAGATCGTACAATACGCCGGTGCCCTGCACAGCCACTTCCTTATGTGGCTTGGGACTGAGCACTAGGTTGTACCGGTCGTAATGGATCTCCACTTCCACGATCTGTCCCAGTGATCCGTCTTCGATCACCCGGCGTACCGTTCTGATATCGCTGTCGAAGCGGCGGTTCTGGTAAACGGAGAGGATCCTGTCCTGCTTCACTGCCAGTTCTTCCAGTTCGATGGCTTCAGCCACGGTAACGGTGAAAGGCTTTTCCACCACTACATGTTTTCCTGCCAGCAGGGCCCTCTTCGTATACTCGTAATGGGTGATATTGGGCGTATTCACCACCACCAGGTCGATATGGGGATCGGCGAGGATAGCTTCATAACTATCGTAACTGATAATGCCGGGATAGAGAGCCGCTGCGGTCTTCTTACTTCTTTCCCAGACAGCATAGAGCTGGTAACCGGGATTTTGTTCCAGAAAGGGCGCATGGAAAACTTTGCCCGACATGCCGAATGAACAGAGTGCTGTACGAATGGGTTGCATACTTCCGTGATTGAATGAGCTTGCAATATACAATGATCCGCTCAGAGGCTCCTGTCGAGGTGCACATAGCCGCCATCCACATGAATAAGCTGGCCGGTGGTATGGCTGCTTCTTTCCGATAGCAGGAAGGCGGTGGTATTGGCGATCTCTTCGGCGGTGGTCATGCGATTGCCTAACGGTATCTTCTGAACGATGGAGGCCAATTTCTCTTCCGGGTTGGGAAGGCTTTTGATCCAGGTATCGTACAAGGGGGTATAGCATTCGGCCACGATGATGGCATTGACACGGATGCCATAGGGGAGGAGCTCCACGGCCCATTCGCGGGTGAGCGCATTGCGGCCGCCGTTAGACGCTGCATAGGCGGAAGTGCCGCCCTGCCCGGTCTCGGCCGTTTTTGAGCTGATATTCACGATGGCTCCCTTGCTCTTTTTCAGCGCCGGCAATGCATAGTGTGCCATCAGGTAATAATGCACCAGGTTCTTATGCAGGGAGGCCATGAAAGCCTCGTAGCTGCCGTTCTCCAGGTTCACGCCGTCGTTGACGCCTGCGTTGTTGACGAGCCCGTCGATGCGGCCGTATTGGCCCAGGATGGCATTCACGGCCCGCTCGCTGGAAGCGGGATCGGTGAGCTCGGCCTCTACCTGCCAGGCTTTGCCACCCGCAGCGATGATGGCATCCACCACTTTCTGGTTATCGGCTGCCTTGCGGCCGATGATCACAGGGATGGCCCCTTCCTTTGCAAGCAGGAGCGCAATGCCTTCGCCGATGCCTTTGGCACCGCCGGTAACGGGGATCACTTTATTGTTGAGTTGAAGGTCCATGGTTTCAAATTTTAAGATTTACCGGCTCCAGGCCTTTGTTGTCTGCTTACTGGTGCCCAATCCATCGATACCCAGCTCCATCACATCACCGGGTTTGAGATAAATGGGATTGGGTTTCTGTCCCAGGCCCACGCCCGCAGGCGTACCGGTTGAGATCACATCACCCGGCACCAGGGTCATGAACTGGCTGAGGTAAGAAACCAGGAAGGGTACTTTGAAGATCAGGTTGCTGGTATTGCCATTCTGGTATTGCTTTCCATTCACGGAGAGCCATAAGCGAAGATTGTTCACATCTGCCACTTCATCTTTTGTGGCGATCCATGGCCCCAGTGGCGCAAATGTATCGCAACTCTTTCCTTTCACCCATTGACCGCCGCGCTCCAACTGGAATTCGCGTTCACTGATATCGTTGTGCAGGCAGTAACCGGCAATATAGTCCATGGCTTCGGATTCGTCCACATAGCTGGCGCGCTTACCGATCACAACGGCCAGTTCCACTTCCCAGTCTGTTTTTACACTGTTGCGGGGAATGGTCACATCATCGTTGGGGCCTGCCAGTGAGGTAGTGGCCTTGAAGAAGACCACTGGTTCGGCAGGAGCGGCCATATTGCTTTCGGCAGCATGGTCGGCATAGTTCAGCCCGATGCAAATGATCTTGTTCGGTTTGGAAACCGGGCTGGCCCAGCGTACATCCTCCGCTACTTCCGGCAGACCGGGTTGCTTGTCCAGTGCCGCTTTCAGGGTTTCAATGCCATTGCCGGCAAAGAAAGCCTCATCAAAATCGCTTACCAGTTGGCTTACATCATAACGCTTGTTGTTGATCACCACGCCGGGTTTCTCATGGCCGGGATTTCCAAATCTGATCAGTTTCATTGTTCAGTTTTTTATTGAAGTGTTTGGTCTTTTTATCCTATCAGCAACACCAGCAGGCTTTTGGCGCCATGTGCGCCGATCACTAGTGATTGCTCTATATCTGCTGTTTTGGAAGGGCCGGCAATGAATACGCCGAATCCTTCTTTGGTAGTATCGATCTGTGCGTAGGCCCCATGCATGGAGGCTACCAGTTTCTTTTTGTCCAGTACCAGCACGAGGTGTTGGGTGATGAAGGGCAGCGCGCGACTGATACAATCCGATTCCTGCATCCAGATGGCCCCGTTCTCAGCCACGCCCAGTTGGCCTTCCAGCACCGCCACTTCGATGCTGGCGGCATCGTGCAGCAGGGCCTGGTTGCTATTGCGGGGATGGTTCACAAAATCCGCGATGCGGGTCATCTCTTGGTAATGCTCCTGTACCGTGGCTGCGATATCGCTTCTCTCTTTCAATATTACTACCACACCACCCACTTTTTCCAGGGCGGCCACGAATGCCGGCGCCAGGTCTTCTCCCATAGAAAGGTACTGAAAGGGGACGGGTGCAGCAACCAGTTCCGGTTTGTTTTTCCTGATCGCGTCGAGTATCTGTTGCCTGCTCACCTGGATTGTTTTTGGGATGACTGTTGCTGGTACCATTCGCGGAAACTCTGTTCCGGCACATCGGGCAGGTCCCGCTGGCGGCCCCAGGGGTTGAGGCGCCCGTTCACGGACAGCTTCGGGAACCATTTCAGGAGCTTACGGGCTAGCTTACCCGAAAACGAATATTTTTTGGGAGAGGCCAATACATTGCCCATCATTTTCATGGCCATCTTCTTGCCGGCAGGAGCATATCCTTCGCGGGTGAGCTCCTGACGCCACTGGTAGAGTTGGTTATGGATATCGATCTTCACCGGGCATACATCCGAGCAACTACCGCAGAGCGTGCTGGCGAAGGGAAGATCTGCATATTCTTTCATATCGATATTGGGCGCCAGGATGGCTCCGATAGGTCCTGCCACGGCATTGTGATAGCTATGGCCACCGCTTCTGCGATACACGGGACAGGTATTCATGCAGGCGCCGCAGCGGATGCATTTGAGCGAATTGCGGAAGGCTTCACGGCCCAGTTGGGTGGTGCGGCCATTGTCTACGATCACGATATGCATTTCCGTGCCCTGCGCGGGTTTGAGGAAATGACTGGAGTAGGTGGTGATGGCCTGTCCGGTGGCACTTCTGGCCAGGAGGCGAAGGAACACGCCGAGGTCGGCGGTTTTGGGGATCACTTTCTCGATGCCCATACAGGCGATATGCATTTTGGCCAGGTGTGCGCCGAGGTCAGCATTACCTTCATTGGTGCATACCACGAAACCGCCGGTTTCCGCGATGGCGAAATTCACCCCGGTAATGGCGGCATCGGCTGCCAGGAATTTCTGGCGAAGATGCTCGCGGGCCGCATTGGTGAGGTATTGCGGATCGGAAGCGCCTTCTTCCGTACCGAGAAACTCATGGAAGAGCTCGCCCACTTCTTCTTTTTTGATATGGATAGCGGGAAGAACGATATGGCTGGGTGGTTCCTTTCTCAGTTGAACGATGCGCTCGCCCAGATCGGTATCCACCACTTCGATGCCATGCTGCTCCAGCCAGGGATTGAGATGGCATTCCTCCGTGAGCATGCTCTTGCTCTTCACGATCTTTTTGGCACCCACCTGGTTCAGCAGTTTCAGTACGATCTCGTTATGTTCCCGGGCATCGGCAGCCCAATGCACCTGTACGCCATGGGCGATGGCCTGTTCCTCGAACTGCTGCAGGTATACATCCAGGTTAGAGAGCGTATGTTGTTTGATGGCGGATGCCTGGTTGCGCAATTCCTCCCAGTCGGGAACGGTATGGGCAATGCGGTCCCGCTTGGCCCTCACAAACCAGAGGGCTTCATCGTGCCATTTCATCCGCTCCGTGTTTTGCACGAAGTCTTTGGCGGCATCGGGGTGCGAGTGATGGGTAAAGCTCATGCTCTTTATATTTTCATCAGGTTGTTCCTGCGAGTATCTCTGCAATATGCATCACCCTGATGGGTAGTTGCTGTCTTTTGATCAGTCCTTCCTGGTGCATAAGGCAACTCATGTCCGTACCCGTGAGCACTTCAGCGCCGTTCTGGCGGTAATCGTTCAGTTTTGAATTGCCCATGGCCACGGATACGGCTTCTTCAGTAACGCAGAAAGTGCCTCCGAACCCGCAGCATTCATCGCCCCTGTTGAGTGGCACTATCTCGACCCCCTGCACCATCTGCAACAATTGCAATGGTTTGGAAAAGAAGGGGAGCATGCGCTCGCTGGGAGACCCCAGTTGTAACCCACGCTGGCCATGGCATCCCTGGTGGAGGGCCACTTTGCCTTTGAACCTGGCATCGAGGTTGTCCACTTTCAGCACATCCGTGAGGAATTCGCAGAGCTCATACACGCGTTGGCGGATAGTGGTGGCGGCAGTTTCATTGGTGTCATCGTGCAAGTGATCTTTCACATGCAGCACGCAGCTACCGGAAGGAGAAACGATATAGTCGTATCCCTGGAACTGTTGCACGAAGTTCCGGTTGCATCTTTTGGTATAGTCTTCAAATCCGCCATTGGCCATGGGTTGGCCGCAGCAGGTTTGTCCGGCAGGGAATTCCACCTCCACGCCCAGCCTGGTGAGCAGGTGGAGGGTGGCGATGGCCACTTTTGGATAGAACTGATCTACATAACAGGGTACGAAGAGGGCTACGCGCATCAACTGTTCAGTTTTATGAAGCCGCCATCGATGGGGTAATCGCAACCGGTGATGAAGCCTGCTTCATCGCTGGCGAGAAAGAGCACCAGGCTGGCTATTTCGTCGGGGGAGGCCATGCGGCCGATGGGCTGTGTTTTGGACAGCTTCTCGAACATCTCGGCTTCCTGGCCGGCATAATTGTTTTTGAGGAATCCATCCACGAACGGCGTATGCACACGTGCGGGCGATACGGAGTTGCAGCGGATATTATCCTTGATATAATCTTTGGCAACGGACAAGGTCATGGCCATCACAGCCCCTTTGGCCGTGGAGTACACAAAGCGGTCGCTCAATCCTACCCAGGCCGCGATGCTGGCCATATTGACGATAACGCCGCCACCGGCGGCCTTCATCTGCGGGATGGAGGAGTAGAGACAATTGTATACGCCTTTCACGTTCACATTCATCACCCGGTCGAAATCGGCTTCCTGTGTATTGTCTGCCCGCCCGATATGCGCGATCCCGGCATTGTTGACGAGGATATGATGGGGGCCGATCTTTTCGAAAGTGCTCAATACTTCCTGCTGGTTGGTGACATTACAGGCATGTACATACGCTTTACCACCAGCATCCGTGATGGTTTTCAATGCATCCGCTCCACTGGCTTCACTCAGTTCGATGATATGAACGGTGGCGCCCTGTTTGGCGAACAAGGTGGCAATGGCTTTGCCGATGCCGCTTCCTCCACCTGTTACTACTGCCTGTTTGCCTTGTAATGAGAACATATTTGTCATTTGAAAATGAGGCTGAAATTAAGTTGATACGGTTATTGAACTATCCTGTTGCGTCCTGTGATGGACTAGATTGTTTTGATCCTATGTCCTTTCCATCCGAAATAAGCCACCACCAGGAAGCAGATCAGCGGAATGCTGTACCCGTACTGGATATTGTGGGTGATATCGGCGATACGCGCCAATGCCAATGGCAATAATGCGCCACCCACGATACTCATCACGATCAGGGAGGAGCCTAATTTAGTGTCCTTTCCCAGGTCTTTGATGCCCAGGGAAAAAATGGTCGGGAACATGATGCTCATGAAGAAGGCGATGCCGATCAGCGCATACACGGTGATCATGCCTTCAGCAAAGATGGCGATCAGTGAAAGGAAAACATTGATGATAGCATAAATGGTCAGCAGTTTGGCAGGGGAGATAAAACGCATAAAGAAAGTTCCTGCAAAACGACCTCCCATGAAGGCAAGCCCATAGCCTAATCCCAGGTAATTGGCTGCTACCGTCTCTTTGATATTCGCGGCCTTGGTGGCAATCACGATGAAGAAGCTGCTGACACAGACCTGCGCACCCACATAAAAGAATTGTGCGATCACAGCCCAGGTAAGGTGTTTGTGACGGAATGCATGCAATGGATTGCCGCTGCCATCTTGATTCCCTTCTTCTTTACTGTCTGGCATTTTGGTGAAGAAGATCAGAGCGGTTACCAATACAATCAGCAGTCCCAATATCAGGTAAGGGGTTTTCACGCTGTCTGCTTCGGATTGTAAGTAAGCATTTCTGGCCTGCTCCGTCATAGAGGCTAATTGGGCATCTGTATATTCTGTACCTGAGAGGATCATCTTACCTCCAACAATGGGGGCAACCATAGCTGCAAGCCCATTGAAAGATTGCGCCAGGTTGAGGCGTTGTGTGGCTGATTCAGGAGGGCCAAGTACTGTAGCATAGGGGTTGGCGGCTGTTTCCAGGAAAGTGAGGCCGCAGGCGATCACAAAAAGAGCGCCCAGGAAAAAGCCATACTCGCGTGTATTGGCAGCGGGGATAAATAAGAAAGAACCGATACCGAAGAGTATCAATCCTAACAATATTCCTGATTTATAACCATATTTGCGCATCACATACCCGGCAGGTAAAGCCATTACGAAGTAGGCAATGAACACTGAAAAATCTACCAGTGAACTTTGAAGGTTATTAAGACGGAATGCCTTTCTCAGGTGTGGGATCAGGATGGGATCAAGATTATGCACAAATCCCCAGAAGAAGAAAAGGCTGGTGACAAGGATGAAGGGGAGCAGCAATTTCTTCCCTGTTGAGGTGGAAGAAGTTTTTACGGAAGACAGTGAAGCAATCGCCATGTATGAACAGTTTAGAGTTGAAATATTTTAGTCATCAGCATCCATTTTTCGCCGGGCTTAGCCGTTGGTAATGCCTGCTGGTAGGTCCACATCAGTTCTTCCCATTGTTGAACAACCGGGTTGGCAGCATCGGCTGCATTCTTTTGTTCGAAGGAGAACTGATCATTCACTTCCATGATCATGAAGAGCCGGTTCTCTACCCGGTATATTTGCAGGTCTTCGATGCCTGCCTGTTTGATGGATGTGATGATCTCTGGCCATACAGCCTGGTGATAGGTCTCATAGGCAATGATCAGATCCGGGTCATTTTTGAGGTCCAGCGCAAAGCAATATCTATGGCTCATTTGGTGCAGTGTTTCAGTTAATTCTAAACTCAATATTCATACATTTTGCGAAATAATAATACCCGTTGCCAAAATAGTTTACTATGGCAATTGCAGCAAATCAGGCCATTTAATTAGTAGCTTAATTGCAACTGTTTAGAAACAAACCAATTCCGGGGACTGTTTTTGACTGGTTAACACCCCCGGAACAGACTACCACTTCAATCAAAATTGTGACTGCTGTATGAAAAAGACCTGCCATGCTTTAACCCCGGCATGCTCCATCCTCAGCCGGGCTGTTACACTATTATTTATTCAGCTCTTCTGGGCGCTCCCACTGCTTGCGCAACAGATCCCCCTTACCGGTGTTGTAAAGAACGCCAAGGGTGAAACGCTGAAAGGAGTAAGTGTGAACGTAAAAGGAACTTCAACGGGAACCACTACCAACGATCAGGGTATTTTCTCCCTGAATGTTCCCAATGAAAATGCCACTCTCGTTTTCTCCTTTGTAGGCCATGCCACCCTCGAACAACCGGTGGGAAAGAAACGCACCTTCAATATCGAATTGAAAGAAGGCAGCGGTAATCCCCTGGACGAAGTAGTGGTGATCGGATACGGTGGCTCCATGCGCAAACGCGATGTGGGCGGATCCATTGCTTCCGTTGGTAAGAAACAGATCGCGGAACGCCAGCCCGTAACGCTTTTCGATGCGTTGCAGGGACAGGCTGCCGGCGTACTCGTTACCAACGATAATGGTGATCCCGCCGCCCAGGGTACTATCCAGATCCGTGGCGCCTCTACCATCAACTCCGGTAACGGCCCCCTCTATGTGATCGATGGTGTGCTCAGTGAGAATGGCAACTTCGTGAACCCCGCTGATATGGAATCTATAGAGATCCTCAAGGATGCAGCCTCCGTCAGCATTTACGGTGCACGTGGCGCCAACGGGGTGATCATCATCACCACCAAAAAAGGAAAGGATGGCAAACCCCAGGTGAACCTGGGCTTCAACCACGTAATGGGTAAGCTGGCACATAAGCTCCGCACCACTACTGCCGATGAGCTCCGCGAATACCGCAGGCTCCGCGGTGACGGTAACGGTGGCTACAATGCCGACTCTACCAACCCATACCTCAATGCAGATAACGATTACCAGGACCTCCTCTTCCGCACAGCCAACAAGGATGTGGTATCCATGAGCATCGGCGGCGGACAGAAAGGCGGCGCCAACTACTACGGCAGTCTTAACTATACCGATGACCGCTCTATCGTGATCAATAGCTGGATCAAACGTATCCAGTCGAAGATCAACGTAGGGTACAACCTCAATAAAAAACTGCAGGTATCGCATAGCCTGGCCTTCTCTTATCAAACAGGGAACAATATCCCCGTGGGAACTTCGGCCAGGCAAGTGTTTGAGCGTAACCCATGGACCAGCATCTACAAACCTGATGGATCACTGGCCAGCTATGTGGAATCCAAAAGGAACCCTGTAGCCTACGCGCTCATCAATAAGGATAACGATAATGATTACCTGATCCAGCTCAATACCACTATCAGTTATCAGATCCTCCCTGACCTGAAATTCACCACCCTGATCAATGGTCAGTTGGAGAACCTCACCAATAAATCCTTCACATCTTCCTACCTCACTTCAGGAGGAACAGGGGATGCAACAGGTAGCAACGAATTCCGCAAACGCTTTTACTGGGAAGCCCAGGGCTATTTCAACTATAAGAAAACGATCGGGGAGCACGACTTCACCGGATTGCTGGGTGTGAGCGCAGACAGGAGAAGGACCGATGGTTACCTGATCTCCATGTACCGTTACCTCAGTGAGGATATCAATGTATCCAATGCGGGTATCGTGGACCTCACCAAAACAAGGACCAGTGCTACTGCCAATGCAGATGCTTCCATCTTTGCCCGCGCCGGATACAACTATGCAGGCAAATACATCCTGCAGGCCTCTGCCCGCCGTGATGGATCCAGCCGCTTCGGCCCTGCCAACAAATGGGGTACCTTCTTCTCCGGGTCAGCCGCATGGCGCTTCTCCCAGGAGAAATTCATGGATTGGGCCGCAGGCTTCATCAGCGATGCCAAACTCCGTTACAGCGTTGGACAGTCAGGTAACGATAGGGTAGGCGACTATCCCTCTTATTCCACCATGGACTTTGGTCAGCAATTCTACAACGGACAAAGCGCCGCTTCCGAATCACTGGTGCTGGGTAACCCCGATGTGAAATGGGAAACCACTACTGCCTCCAACTGGGGAATCGAGATCTCTGCCCTCAAGAACAGGGTGAACCTGACCGTTGAATACTATATCAAGAAAACACATGACCTCCTTTACAACTTCGAACTGCCCAAAGAATCCGGTAAGAGCGCTGTTGTGAAGAACCTCGGTGATATCAAGAACGTAGGCTGGGAATTCACCCTGCAAACTACCCCCGTGGCCGGAAAGAATTTCTCTCTGGACCTGGGTGGTAACCTCTCTCTCATGAAAGGTACTATCGAAAGATTGGTAGGCAATTCCGCCCTGATAGACGAGCAATGGCTGATCCGCGAAGGCGGTAAGATCGGCGACTTCTATCTCTGGAAAAATCTCGGCGTGTATGCATGGAATGAATCCAATGCTTACAATGCACAGGGCGAAAGGCTCAATGTGGTGCTGGGCTCCGATGGCAAGCCCAACGGCTCCTATACCGATGGCACCGGAAAAAACTATACAGGACAGATCTTCAGCAAATACCGCAACGGCTTCAAACTGCTGGGTGGAGATACCGAATGGCAGGACGTGAACAATGATGGTGAGATCGACGACTATGATAAAGTGATCGCAGGAAATGCCATCCCCGATTTCTTCTTCGGTGTGAACACCACTATCCGTTACAAGAACCTCTCCCTCTATGTGCTCTTCAACGGCCAGATCGGTAATGATATCTACAACCTGGTACGTGCAGACCAGAACAGGAACAACTCTACCTATTCTCCTCCCATCTGGGATATGATCAAGAATGCATGGTGGAAAGCAGGTGATGAAGCCATTTATCCAAATGTGAAAGCGAAGGACGACCGCGGTGGTATGAGCTATCAGTACAACAGTCTGTATGTGGAGGATGGTTCTTTCATCCGCCTCACCAGTGCAAGACTGAACTATATGCTGCCTTCAGAGATCGCGCGCAAATGGAAGCTGAACAATGCAAGCATCTTCCTGTATGGTACCAATCTCCTTACCTGGACCAACTATAGCTGGTATGATCCTGAGTTCAGCGGTGATGGTCTGAGGATCGGTCTGGATAACGGTAAGTATCCCAAGAGAAGGGAAATTGGTATGGGTATCAATGTTAATTTCTAAACGATCGCAACAATGAAAAAGACAATTCTCAATATAGCCTTACTGGCCACCATCGTGGTGGGGGGCAACGGTTGTAAAAAGTTCCTGGAAGAAAAGCCGCTGGAGAAAGTAGAGATAAGCCGTTACTTCAAATCCGTTCGTGATATCAATGCTTCCGTAGCCGGCGTGTATGCTTCCTTTCAACAGGAAATGACAGGTGGAGGCGATTCAAAAACATGGGGTAAATATCATTATTGGGGAGAGGCCCGTGCCGATAACTTCGATAAAACGCAATACTATACAGCCTACTCCAATGAGATCGCCTTCAATGGCCTTTCTTCAGGTAATGCTGCTGCAACATGGGCAGGCCTCTACCGTACCATCGGCCGCGCCAATAACTGTATCAAGTATATCCCGCAGGTACCTGAGTTCGACCGTCAGGCCACCAAGGCCATCATCGATGCCAATATGGCCCAGGTGTATGCCATGCGCGCGATGAGCTATTTCTATATCATCCGTCTCTGGGGTGATGCGCCCATCTGGCTGGAGCCTTATACCGATGTATATGCAGAGCCCAAAAGAGCCAGGGAGCCCAAACAAAAGATCATCGACGAGATCATCATCCCTGATCTTCAAAAAGCATATGACCTTATTCCCAAGAATGCCACTCCTGTACAATGGTATATTGGCGAAGGAGCTATCTCCGCTATCATGGCCGATGTGTACATGTGGCTGAACCAACCCGATAAGGCCATGCCCTGGTTCCAGAACCTGTTCAAGGCAAAATCCCCTGCAGGAAAAGTGTACAATGGCCAGGTGAAGGAAGACCTGGTGGCATGGACCGACTGGAAAAAGATCTTCCTCAACGCCAATACCATCGAGAATATCTGGAGCATCCACTGGGATTATGCCGTGAACGGATGCGCTTGTACACCTGTTTCCATTTATCATAACAATAGCCCATTGAAACTGGACTCCGTTGTGTACAAAGATTGGCCTTTGATCACACCTGCCGATCTGAGGGCAAAGGAAACCATCGACTTCAATGCAGGATCCCTGCAGGACAGATTGCTGAAGTTCTATCCCAAACCCACAACAGGTAACCCAGTTTGGAATGATGATACCAAAAAGCTACCTGTTTACCTGGTGATGTACCGCCTTTCAGATATGATGTTATTGTATGCGGAAGCAGCCAACCAATTAGGTGATGCCCCCACGGCGCTGAAATGGTTGAATATCGTTCACGAACGTGCAGGTCTGGGTACCTTCAAGGCAGACAGCTCTGCTATCGATACGCCGGACAAGATGGAAAGAATGCTGCTCAGGGAGCGTCGTTATGAGCTCTTCGGTGAAGGCAAACGCTGGTTCGATCTTGTGCGCACCGGAACGGTAGAAGAAGTGATGGACCCTATCCTGAAGATCAGGCAAACAAGGGCCGGTGCTGACCTGGTAGGTTTTGGTGACGATAAGAGACGTTACTACTGGCCCATCAACCGTACCCTGATCGAGAATAACCCGCTGCTGATCCAAAATCTTCCTTACAATTAACAGTACAGTTATGAAAATCTCAAAACTTAATATACTCGCTTTGTCCTTGCTGGTATTGGCCGCAGCCACCAGTTGTAAGAAGCTTTCCCTGCAAAAGGATTATAACCGCACCCCACGCACGGTAGACCCGGAATTGCATAAATCGGCGGGCAAATTCCTCACAGACCGCGCCACCGGTGTGGCCGCCACCAACGATACCATTTTTGCCTGGATGCTCAGAGGCATCAATTATGCAGGCATCGATCTGGCTGAATATGAGAAAACCGGAAAGACCTTCGTGCTGCTCCATAACGATGCTATCCGTCGCGTAACCAAAGTGAGCGGTAATGATTCCACGCAACCGGATTGTTTCTTCGGCGCCAATATGGTCAATGGGAAAGTGGCCCAGAAATGGGAGGACTATCCCCAGGATTTTGTCAGGAACTCCCTGTTGTACCTGATCGCCAATTCTGTGCAGGACCATTATACCATGACCCTTCCGGATGAGAACTATGATGTGGCTACTATGGCTCCGGAAGGATTCCTGAACACCCTGCCTCCGGGCATCACCAGGAACGTACAGTCCACCGGTTTGGGCTTCATTCCCAACAATAACCCAAAATCATTGCTCAGGTTCAGGGTCACCAACTCATCACCCTCCAATACTTCAGATTATCCTATTGTATTGAATGATGTGAGGAACGTACGCACCAGCAGCATGCTGGCCACCAATGGTTCAGTGCATGTGATAGACAGGTTCCTGACCACAACACTGATACCGAATTAGAAGCATAGACGATCCATATACCCGGAACTAAGCTATAAAACCAGGATTGGCCCCGTGCCTTCCTGGTTTTATAGCTGAACAGCCGGGAACACTGATCCCTCTTTGAAGAGGTAATCGTATTTTCAGGGCAGTATTCAATGAAAACAGTTTTTACACATGAACAGGAAGCTGGCGTTTTTTTTAGTGATGGGATGGCTGACGGGTAGCATACAGGCCAATGCACAACAGGTAACGAGGCTCAACAGCAACTGGGAATTCCTTAAGCAGGATCTAGGTGGTATCTGGGAAGCCATTCGCCCGGTAGGAAAGGGCAACCCAGAAAGCGTTCCCCTCTGGACAAAGATCACCCTCCCGCATTGTGTGAATGCCACCGATGCCGTAGACCCCGATCAGAACTACTACCAGGGGCCCGCCTGGTACCGTACCCAACTCACTATCGCCAATCCCTATCCGAACGGAAGGACCTTATTGCATTTTGAAGGGTCCGGGCAAAAAACATCCGTGTACGTATACGATCAGTTGGTGCTCACCCATGTGGGCGGTTACGACGAATTCACCGCCGATATCACCGATGCGGTGAACGCATTCAAAAAGGATCCCGCATTCCAGAAACAATTCAACGGCAAGATCCCCGTTTCCATTCGCACCGATAATTCAAGGGACCTGGAAATGATTCCCAGCAGTTTGTCGGACTTCAATATCTATGGAGGGATCTACCGGTATCTCAACCTGGTGTATGTTCCGGAAATTTCCATTCAAAAAGATAAGATCACTGCAACGGTAGATAAAGACGGGAAAACCGGCACCCTCACTATCAATACCAGTTTATACAACCCCACCCATTCCAAAGGACCATATAAACTCTTATGTCGCGTGCTGGACCCGGCCGGCAAGCCGGTGAAGCCCGATACTTATGTACAGGATCTGATGGGTGGAAATGAAGTGACCTTTACCATCAAGAAGCCACGTGTATGGTCAACCGATAAACCGGATCTCTATACGGTGGAGACCATATTGAAGACAGGGGATATTGAAACGAAGGAAGTGTCCAAAACAGGCTTCCGCCATTTTGAATTTGTAGAGCAGGGGCCTTTCCTGCTCAATGGCAAAAGACTGCTGTTGCGCGGAACGCATCGCCATGAGGACCATGCCGGTCTGGGCGCTGCCATGACGGAGGACCTGATGAGACAAGAAATGATCATGATGAAGGAGATGGGCGTGAACTTCATCCGTCTCGGGCATTACCAGCAAAGCCGCATCATCCTTAATCTCTGCGATAGCCTGGGCATTGTGGTATGGGAAGAGATCCCCTGGTGCCGCGGTGGTCTCGGAGGCGATATCTACAAAGAACAGGCGAGAAGGATGTTGAAGAATATGATCGCCCAACATTACAATCATCCCTCCGTGATCATCTGGGGACTGGGCAATGAGAACGACTGGCCCGGCGATTTCCCCGAATTCAATAAAGACTCGATCCGCGCTTTCATGAGCGAGCTGAACGATCTCAGCCATCAACTGGACCCATCCAGGAAAACAGCGATCCGTCGCTGCGATTTCTGTAAAGATATCGTTGATGTATACTCGCCTTCCATCTGGGCAGGATGGTACAGGGGCATCTATACCGAATACAAGGAAGTGTCTGAAATGGAAATGAAACGCGTGAAGCATTTCCTGCACGTAGAGTGGGGCGGTGATTCTCATGCAGGGCGCCATTCCGAAACTCCGGACAAAGCCCTGCTCAAAGTAAAAAGCGGTGGTGGCGCAGACGAGCGCGCAGGCGATGCCTCCCTCTATGGTGGTGCCGCCCGCGTCAGCAAAGATGGTGACTGGAGCGAATCCTATATCTGTAACCTCATAGACTGGCACCTGAAAGAACAGGAGACCATGCCCTGGCTCACCGGTACTGCACAATGGCCCTTCAAGGATTTCAGCACTCCCGTGAGGCCCGATAATCCCATCCCTTACATGAACCAGAAAGGTGTGGTGGAAAGGGACCTCACAAAGAAAGAAGCCTACTATGTTTTCCAGTCCTATTGGACCAGTGCGCCCATGGTGCATATCTACGGTCATACATGGCCGGTACGATGGGGCGATGAAGGAGAAGAGAAAATGATAAAAGTATATTCCAATTGCGATGAAGTGGAATGTATCCTCAATGGGAAAAGCCTGGGCGTAAAGAAGCGCAACAGCCAGGATTTCCCGGCAGCAGGACTGAGATGGAACACCCCGTTCAGCAAAGGAGCCAATACAGTTAAAGTGATTGCCAAAAAGGGCAAAACCATTCTCACGGATTCTATCGAATTTGTGTACCAAACGGAAAAATGGACAAAGCCCGCGCAGGTGAAGCTGAAAAAACTGGGAGAAGAGAATGGTATCACCACCATTCAGGCCACGCTTCACGATGCCAATGGCGTACTATGCCTGGATGCTGCCAATTGGATCAGGTTCAAGCTCGCCAGCGACGGTAAGCTGATCGATAACCTGGGAACCAGTTCCGGTTCAAACTATGTGCAGTTGTACAATGGCCGGGCCATCATCCGTATAGCCACCAATAAAGGACGATCTGTGTTGAGCGCATCTGTACCCACAGTGCCCTCAGCCTTCATTGAACTATAAAAAATTATCGCACGCTCTGATAGCCATCAATTCATTCGCCAATGAAACGAATCATTTTAGCCCTCTTCCTGTTCCAATCCCTTGCTGCTTCCGCGCAACCTGATCCTGCCCTGAAGCTCTGGTACAATAACCCTGCTACCATTTGGGAAGAAGCCCTGCCACTCGGTAATGGCAAAACCGGCGCCATGGTGTTTGGCAGTGTGATAAAAGAAAGATATCAACTCAACGACAATACCCTCTGGAGCGGTTTTCCCGATCCTGGCAATAATCCGAACGGCCCCACCGTACTGCCACAGGTACGCGAAGCTGTTTTTGCCGGTGACTACGAAAAGGCCGCTGCGCTCTGGAAAAAAATGCAGGGCCCGTACTCTGCCAGGTACCTGCCACTCGGCGATCTCTGGTTGAGCTTCCCCTGGAAAGATTCCGTGGCTGAAAAATATTATCGCGATCTCGATCTGAATAATGCCATCTCCACTGTGCGTTTTTCAAAAGAAGGAGTGGAATACACGCGCGAGGCCTTCACCAGCTTCCCCGCAAAGGCAATGGTGGTACGGCTTACGGCCAGCAAGAAAAATGCACTGAGCTTTACCGTTGGTCTCACCAGCAAACTGCGGTTCACCACCAGGGCTGCAACCAGCAACCTGCTGGTGCTGAAAGGCAAGGCGCCAAAATTTGTGGCCAACCGCCCTTATGAGCCGAAGCAAGTAGAGTATGATGATGAGAAAGGAGAGGGCATGACTTTCGAGATCCAGGTGAAACTGCAAGTCGAAGGCGGCACTGTAAAAGCATCCGGTGATCAACTCAGCGTCAGCAATGCAACGGCTGTTACCATCTATCTCACTGAAGCCACCAGCTTCAATGGATTCGATAAAAGCCCCGGTCTGCAGGGAAAGAATCCCACCATCGAAGCGATGGCCAATATGGGTAAAGTATCTTCCATTCCTTATGATGTATTGAAGAAGGCCCATATCGCCGATTACCAGGCTTTGTTCAACCGGGTACGATTGGATCTGGGCCAGGACGCAGAAGCGCTGAAACTGCCTACTGATCAGCGTTTGAAGTCATTCAATAAACGCGGTGGAGATAATCCGCTGGTATCTTTGTATTACCAGTTCGGGCGATACCTGATGATCGCGGCATCGCGCCCCGGATCCAGGCCCACCAATTTGCAAGGCATCTGGAACGATCATGTACAACCACCATGGGGTAGCAACTACACTACCAATATCAATACGGAAATGAACTACTGGCTGGCGGAGAATACCAATCTCTCCGAATGCCATCAACCTTTGTTCGCTTTCACGAAAGAACTGGCCGTGAACGGTGCTGTCACAGCGAAGGTCAATTACAATATCGATGAAGGTTGGGTGGTACATCATAATTCCGATCTCTGGGCCAAGACCTCACCTCCCGGTGGCTGGGACTGGGACGAAAAAGGCATGCCGAGATGGAGCTGCTGGCCCATGGCCGGTGTCTGGTTCTCCACCCATCTCTGGGAGCATTATCTCTTTACCGGTGATCTGAAATTCCTCCGGGAACAGGCTTATCCGTTGATGAAAGGCGCAGCCCAATTCCAGTTACACTGGTTGATCAAGGATCCCGTGAGTGGATACCTGGTCACCAATCCCAGCACCTCTCCCGAAAATACATTGAAGAAAGATGGAAAAGAATACCAGGTGAGCATGGCCAGCACCATGGATATGTCGCTCATCCGGGAGCTCTTCACGGCTTTGATAACAGCGGAAGACCTGTTGAAGATCGATGCAGGCTTCAAAGCAGAACTGGTAAAAGCCAAAGAGCAATTGTATCCTTTCCATATCGGGCAATATGGTCAGTTGCAGGAATGGTTCAAAGATTGGGACCAGCCTTCCGACAAGCATCGTCACTTGTCGCATTTGTTCGGATTGTATCCCGGCAGCCAGATCACGGTACAGCAAACGCCTGAGCTGGCCGCTGCGGCCAAACAATCGCTGATCCATCGGGGCGATGTCAGCACCGGCTGGTCCATGGCCTGGAAAGTGAACTGGTGGGCCAGGTTGCAGGATGCAGAACATGCTTACAAAATCCTGAGCGATGCATTTACGTATATCAATCCCCGTGAGGTGCGCGAGACCATGGGCGGAGGTGGCACCTATCCGAATCTCTTCGATGCTCATCCTCCTTTTCAGATAGATGGGAATTTCGGCGCTACCGCCGGTATTACGGAGATGTTGCTGCAAAGCCATGATGGGCGCATCAGCCTGCTGCCTGCATTGCCCGTCAACTGGTCCGCCGGTTCCGTGAAAGGGATCAGGGCAAGAGGGAATTTTACCATCGGCATCCAATGGAAAGAACAGCAATTGACCAAAGCCACCATCTATTCCGGTTCCGGCGGCAATTGCAGGATCCGCACCACCATCCCGGTAAAAGTGATGGAAGTGAACAGCAAATTGGCCAGCGGTGCCAATGCCAATAAGTTGACCACCGCCTATGGTATGCCTCCTTACGAGGTGGTGAACAAATCAGCTATCACACCGTTGCCACAAACCACTGAATACATTATCGATTTTCCCACCGTAAAAGGAAAGACCTATACGATTGTTCCTAAATAAAATGGTATGAGAAATTTTTGGAGATCTGTTTTCGGAATATTGTCGATGCTCTTGTTAGTGATAGCTGTACGCGGCCAGCAGCCTGTATTTACGCAGGTAGCGCCCGGCGTATGGAAAGCCGTGATCGGAAAGCCCGAGGCCTATAACTTATTGAATGCCGCAGGCACCACGCCTAAT
>JAGIAP010000570.1 GCA_017744805.1 Chitinophagaceae bacterium
CTTTTACAGAGCTTACGCCATCGGGATAGATACTATTGAAATCAGTGCCGGTACGGTAGTTGGTTTGACTAAAGAGCAATTCGGGTTGGATACCGAACTTATCGATGATATAGATCTCGCCGAATGCTCCGATATGATAGCCAAAATTGAATTCGTCCTTGAATGATTTCCCATCTACTTTGAAAATATTAGCGCCTGCCTTGAATCCGAAATGGAGGCTTTGCGAAAAACTGATAAGGGAGTAAAGCAATAAGCCAGTGAGCAATACCAGCGATCTTTTTTTCATATGTATTGATTTAATGGTTTCAATGAATAGGTAATAATAATCATACAAGTTACCTAATTGCAGGAACATATTAAAAAAAAGCTCTGGTTGTTCACCGTTATACCGGCTGGCTTAGATGATCCTCAAACCGAGATAGAGCTGGAAGCCCTGGTTTTTCCATTTTTCTTTGTTGTCTACATCATTGATATCGGACAGACCGATCACGTATCTGCCGCCTACCTTGATGTTTCCGAGGTTCAACTGAAGACCGCCGAGCAGGGAGAAATCTCCGCTCTTGAAAGCTTCTTTTCCGTTCTGAAAAAGGTTCTTGTCCTGGTTCAGCAGTACACCAAACTGGGGCCCTGCCTGAATGCTCAACACTTTTGCGGGAGAGTAGCTCAACAACAGTGGGATGCTGAGGTAATTGAGTTTACCTTTCACATCGTTCATACCACCGGGGAACACATTGCCGAATTCGTTGCCTGTGCGATAGTTCAACTGGTTCCACATCACTTCCGGCTGGATACCGAATTTGTCTGTGAAGTTGATCTCAGCGAAGGCTCCGAGATTATAACCGAATTTGTATTCTTCTTTAAAACTTTTCCCATCCACTTTAAAGATGTTGGCGCCGGCTTTCACTCCGAGGTGCAAGCCTTGTGCAAAGGAAGCAGAGCTAAATACTAATGCCAGGGCTAATAGATACAGGGTTCTCTTTTTCATACATTGAAATTTGGTTCAGAGAGAAATTTTCAACTTATATGCCAACTAACCCTTAGCGGTTGTTAATAAAGACGAAAGGATGTAAAGTTTCTACTAAAAGAAACCTCACATCCATACGTATACGATAATTAAAATATATGAATAGTGGGGTGATTCCTACCCCAAAGTGATCACGGTAATTTCAGGGAGGATGCCTACTCTGCCGGGGTAGCCGATGAAGCCATAGCCACGATTGACATATAATTTCTGTGCATCGTTCTCGTACAATCCAGCCCATTGTTTGTACATATATTGAACAGGGCTCCATTTGAACCCGGGCAGTTCAACGCCGAATTGCATACCATGTGTATGACCGGAGAGCATGAGGTCGATGTCTTTGTATTGGGGTATCACTTCCGCTTCCCAATGGGAGGGGTCGTGGCTCATGAGGATCTTGAATGGCATGTTCTCGGTGCCGGGATGGGCTTCGCTCATCTTGCCATACTTGGGGAAATTGCCTTTGGCGCTCCAGTTCTCGATACCGAGGAGGGCGATCTTGTCGGCACCTCTTTCGAAAATGATATGCTCGTTCATGAGCAGTCGCCAGCCGAGCTCACCATGAACGGCTTTGAGCCTTTCAAGATTGGCGTGCTTTTCATCGGCGGAGGTCCATCGTACATAATCCCCATAATCGTGGTTACCGAGGGTGGAATAAACGCCCATGGGCGCCCTGAGTTGACTGAACACATCCATATAATCGGTCATCTCGGTGGCGCGGTCGTTCACCAGGTCGCCGGTGAAGAGAATGAGATCGGGTTTTTCCTTCATGATCTTTTCCACGCCATGCATCACGGCTTTCTTATCCATGAAACTACCTGAATGGATATCCGAAATGTGAACGATCTTCAATCCTTTAAAGGCGGCAGGCAGGTTGGCGAAGCTGAGTGGGATGCGATTGATATGGTATTTGTATTTATTGGAGAAGCCATAGATCAGGGTTCCGAAGAGGGTGCCACCGGCGGCGAGGCCGAGCCAACTGAGGAAGGCGGAGCGGGTAATGCCATCGGAAGCCTGGCTGATCTCTACGGAGGGGTTGCTGAAGAGCTTCCCGATCACCCACATGCCCCCGCGACGGATATCGTCGAGGGCGAGGAAGATGGACACGATGAGCTTGGCAAAGAACCAACCCACCGTAGTGGCGAAGAGATAGGTACGGAGGGCCCTGGGCCATTGGTCGAAATTGACGAAGGGCATTATCACCAGCACGCCCACAACGGTGACGGAGATCAACCAGTAAAGAACGATGATGAAAAGTCGGGTTTTGGGAGAGTGTTCCGGAAGAACAACCTTGATGGCCTGGTAAACATAGATATCGAGGATGATCATGATACCGATGATGACCCACCAGAAACCTGAATTGCGCATTAGATTATATTTTTTTTGCCTTTGTTAAGAACTTTATTTAACAGTCAAAGCCTGTTTTGGTTGCGATTGTTGGGGCTGAAGCGTATTTTTGCCGTCCTGCCGTAACTACGGATTCAGTTTTTATGGCAGGTAAACGGCGCTGAAATGCTGGTTATTACGGTCTTCAACCAGTAA
>JAGIAP010000571.1 GCA_017744805.1 Chitinophagaceae bacterium
ATCTGGCATTGTTCAAATAGGGTCTTCTTCAGTTTGACGCCATAAAAAGAAGAATGATTGAGCACCGAGTGATGAAAGGACATGGCAAGCCCGAATTCGTTGCAGGTCTCGAAATGAAGGCCCAGCATCTTGCATTCTTTGAAGGTGACGCCCTGGAAACCCGTTTTTACTATTTTGGCGAGGCTCAAATTACAGCCGGTGAAGTCGCAATCGATGAACAGGATACCGGAGAGATCGCAATCAGAAAGATCACATTGCCGGAAACTGCAGGCTTCATACTCCCCTTTGGCCAATGGAGTTTCCCTGAAATTCATTTTTTCAAAAACTTCGTCTTCAAAGTATCGCTTATCCATGCTGCAAATTTGCAGCAGAAATGACATATATCAAAGGCTTGCGCCTCCTGGGTGCATTTTTTGCCCGGGATCCATACTTTTTGCTTTATGTCAACGTTATGAGGTAGTGACCAGGCGTGGCTAAGAGCTCTGAAGACAGGATCACCCGTATACCCGATGAAACCTCCTTTATGCCAACCCGTATTTTACCCTATTTCACGTTCATCATCTTCTTTGTTTTCTTTTTCACTTTTATCGTTCATGGCCAACCGAGATGTGGATTCGATCATCTGCACAATCAGTTACTGGAACGATCACCAGCATTCAGGGAAACCGTTTCGCAGGCAAACGAAAAGATCCGTTCATGGATACAGCAAAAGCAGGCTACCGATAGGCTCACTACCAATGGCCGTGTGATCAATGGTGCAGAAACCATTTATGAGATCCCCGTTGTGATACATGTGATGCACACCGGCGGGATCATAGGCACTCAATACAACCCTGCCGATGCGCAGCTCACCAATATGATCGATTACCTGAACCAATCCTTCCAGGCCACCTGGGCCGGCTATTCCAGCGCCACCACCGGTGGCACAAGGGTTCCTTTCCGTTTCGTGCTGGCACAGCGGGCGCCGGACTGTACGCCCACTACCGGCATCATCCGGGTGAATGCCGGCGCTGTGCCGGATTATTCTAGTTTTGGGATCAGGTCGCAAACCACCACAGGCGCCATCGAAGAGGACCTGAAGGCGCTCAGTGTATGGCCTTCCAACCAATATTACAATATCTGGATCGTGAACAGGATCGATGGGAAGGATGGCTATGCAGGTACTGTAGGGCCTTTCGTGGCGGGGTATGCGTATTTCCCCGGCGCTCCCAATAGGCTGGATGGCACTATCATGCTGGCCTCGCAGGCTATTGCCGGACAAAGTACCCTGCCTCATGAAATGGGGCATGCCTTCAACCTGTACCATACTTTCAGGGATGCTTCAGGATCAACCTGTGCCCTCAATACGGATTGCAGCAGCCAGGGAGATATGGTCTGTGATACCGACCCTGTCAACGAAGATGCGTTCTTCACCTGCCCCATGGCTGCCAGTAACAATCCCTGTACAGGAAATCCATGGAATGGACAGCAGTTCAATTTCATGCATTATACCAGTTGTGCGGATCAACGGTTCACACCTGGGCAGCGCGACAGGATGATCGCTGCTGTGAACACGGTTCGCGGCGGGCTCCTTACCTCCGCTGCATTACGGCCTGTTCCGGCAACCCAGGTTCGGACGGCCGGTTGCGAGCCCACTTCCATCACCTTCAATGGGAATGGCTTCGATATGGGCCCTGTGCGCATCCGCTTCAATACCCTGGATGATTCCACCAATTCATATTCCTGGGATTTCAGGTTCTATGAAGACAATACCTGCAATATGGGCACTTCGGTGATGGAAGGTCAAACCTATACCATTGCCCTCAGTACAAGGAGCAATCTGCAGGTAGCGAAAGCCTGGATAGATTTCAATAATAATGGAATATTCGACGCGGCCGAACAAGTGCTCTATTCCACTACGCCTCCGGGTTATACCGATAATAATTATACACATACCGCCTCAGTGACCATCCCTTCCGGAACTGTTCAGAATATCCCGGTCCGGATGAGGATACTGGCAGATTGGATAAACAATAATACCATTCTTCCCTGCGAAGGTCAGATGTATGGTCAAACGGAAGATTACAGCGTAACGGTCCTTCCCGCAGGCACGCTGCCCGTAAGGATCTACGATGAAAGGATCAGTTGGCAGAACGGCTCAGTACTATTTGCGTTCAAATCCGGGGAAGAAAAGGATATCATGAAGTATGAGCTGCAACGATCGGATATTTCAGGAAAAATATTTTCAGGAATAAAGGAATTGTACCCTGCTATCCCGTTTGCCCTGGTACATGAATATTTTGTAACGGATGATCAGCCTACGGCAGATGCAGGCTGGTATCGCATTGTGGCTACCGGGAAAGATGGAAAAAAATACTATTCGCGTATCCTCGGCAAACCTGCTGCCAACGAATCGCTGTCTGGCAGTCCGGTGATCTGGCCCAACCCTACCAGGGGTGGGATATATATTACCCTTCCATTGCCTTCAGGCCTCTCTGCATACATCGCCATCACTGATACGCAGGGTAGATTGGTTTGGTCCGGTAATCGGGCAACAGGCAGCCCCATCACTATCCAGGGA
>JAGIAP010000572.1 GCA_017744805.1 Chitinophagaceae bacterium
GGTAAGAACTGAGTGGCCGGATATAGATGAATCTGACATCGTAATCACTGTCTGGCGAAGGGAAGCCCCAGCCCCGGCTCTGGGAGCTATGCTATCAATTCTATTCAAGAAGGGCCCATGCGCATCATTATCTCGGGATCGCCAATGGCGCCCTGGAGGCACTGACTGGCCGGAATATCATAAAGATCAAGAAACTTTTTTATGTATTAAGGCCCTTGCTTGCATCGAAATGGTGTCTGGAAAGAAATGAGATAGCACCCATGGCCATGGAACCGCTGATGGAACTGCTTCCTGAAGGCCTGAGACCAGAAGTGGAAGAACTGATCCGGTTCAAATCCGGCGCGGCCGAATCGCATTTGATCTGCATAAGTGAGCCATTGCTGGCATTCATATTTGAAGAAAAAGAAAAGAGCGGCCTGGTCTCTTCAGACCTGCCCAAACATGTATTCAGTACGGAGAGGCTGAATGAATTTTTTAAAGAAGCAATTACAGTGTATGACGATTGAGAATATAAAGCGTCATGGCCTGCTGCTGTTGGAAGTGATCAACGGTAGCAGGGCCTTTGGCCTTCACAAGGAAGATTCGGATACTGATATACGTGGTGTATTCTATCTGCCCAAAAGAAAATTTTACGGGCTGGGATATATACCGCAGGTGAGTAATGCATCCAATGATATCGTGTATTATGAATTGGGTAGATTTATCGAGCTCCTGATCAAGAATAATCCCGGCATGCTGGAGATACTGGCCACCCCGGATGATTGCATCTTGTACCGGCACCCGGTAATGGATAGCCTGCCGCTCTCTTTGTTCCTGTCGAAATTGTGTAAGGATTCGTTCGGCGGATATGCATATACACAGGTAAAGAAAGCCAGGGGGTACAATAAGAAAATGATGAACCCGGTTGCTAAAGAACGTAAATCAGTAACCGATTTCTGTTATGTGATCAAAGGACAGTACTCGAAGCCATTGAATGAATGGTTGGCGGAAAATCAGCTCCGGTCATCGCTTTGCGGACTGGTGTCCGTTCCCCATGCTAACGGGATGTATGCTCTTTATTATGATGCAACAGGTACTAAAGGCTACCGGGGCATCGCAAGCGGGGAGCTGGCCAATGAGGTTTGTCTTTCTTCGGTTGCGGAAGCACAGGAGCCGCTTATTCATCTCTACTTCAATAGAGACGGCTATTCCGCCTATTGCAAAACCTATGCTGAATACTGGGAATGGATAGAAAAAAGAAATGAAGAAAGATGGTTGATGAACGATCATCATGGCAAGGGCTATGATGCCAAGAATATGATGCATACGATAAGGCTGTTGCAGGAGGCCCAAGAGATATTGCGTGATGGGGTTTTGCAACCCCGGCGAAATAATCGGGATGAGCTGCTGGCCATCAAGGCCGGAGCATATGAATATGAGGAACTCCTGGATATGTCGTCCCGACTGATGGAACAGATCGAGCTTGAATGGTTGAATAGTAAGTTACCCGAAACTCCCGACAGCAAAAGGATTGAAGCGATCCTTGTCACAATCAGGAATGAATTGTACTCATCCTGGTAAAAGAAAGCATCCGGATCATCCGGATGCTTTTGCTTTTTTCTTTTCCCCTTTTATTTTAGCCAATGCATCATTCTCTTTGACCCGGTGCTTTACGATCCGGCCGATCAGTTTGGCTGGCAATGGCTCATCATATGGAAAATGAATGGAGGCCTTGGTACCATTGTATTTTGCCAGCTCTTTTTCAAATCCTTCCACTTTGGAGGTGCCGGGATAGAAACCAAGATGCGCTTTATTGGCAGCGAAGAACACGAGCATGCCATTGAGTTTGTAGCCCGGCATATTATAACTGATCAGCTCTTCCGCTTTGGGGGCTGCCTCTTTGATGATGGCCCTTATTTCTTCCAATTTTTCCCGGACCTCAGGGAAACTGCTGATATATTCATCCACCGTTTGGAATTTCCTGGATTGCATATTGTACAGTTTTTGTGAATGGATACTGCAATATACCTGAACTGGTCAAGGATCGGACAGTGTGAATGCGTCAAATTAAGGGTATTTGGCGTCAGAGTATGCTATGGAGATGATCCAGGATAAAGCAAACACGGTCGCTGACTGGTAGTTTGGGGATCTCTACCAGCTTGTACCCACAATCCGTATATACTTTCTTCATCATGTCATAGGTCCTTACTGCTTCTGCGAAGTCCTGTTTTCTTTCTTTATCGTTTTCATAGATCTCCTGCCATGGAGGCGTGATGAATACTGCATTGTGATAACGGTTATTGCGGGCCGTTTCTGTGATGGTGAACGGTACGGGGAGAGCTGAAAGCTCCAGGTAGCCGAGCACATCGGGGATGCCCCTGTCGAAGAAGATGGGGTCGGAGGCCGTGATCAGTTTGAAATAATCTTCGAGCGCGGCATTGAACATCAACTGCGCAAAAGCAAACCTGTTATCCCAGGGAAGGGCAGAGCCGCCGCTGTTTACCTGTTGCTGAATGATGGAACGGCCTGATTCCGGAACGCATCTGTATCCCAGCTCAAACAG
>JAGIAP010000573.1 GCA_017744805.1 Chitinophagaceae bacterium
GCTTTGGTATAATCCTGGCTGTTCATGGCGGCATTCATGGCATTCATTTCTTTCTCGTTATCGTTCATGATGGTCATCAGTTTGTTATTAAACTCTACAGGATTGGGGCTGCTGCAGCCAACAAACATGGATACAAAAAGGGCGATAATTGCGATAGTTTTTTTCATCTCGTTTATTTTTGTTTTTCTGATCACACAAAAGTATATCCGCTATATGCCGTGGCTTATCCCCGGAACCGGCTATTTTGGTGGAATAATAGAATAGTAGTTTTGTGATCATGGAACTGAAAACAAGATCCATTATGCAATTCCGTACCCGGAAAACGATACGATACCTGCTGGTACTGTTACTGGCGCATGCCCTGGCGGGTGCTAAGGCGCAGGTGCTGGAAGACTCGCTCAGGCAGGTACTGGCACAAAAAGGGCTTCCCCTCGAGAAACGGGTGGATGCCAATGACCGCCTGGGACAGGTGGTTTTCTTCAATAAGGACTGGGACGAAGGCTTGCAGATCCTTCATCGATCCATCATCATGGCAGCCCCGCTCAAAGACGGTCAATACCGGGCACATACATACGCAATGATGGCCATGAGCTACAATATCATGGGCGATGAGCGGGCCACTCACCGATACCTCGATAGCGCACTGTGGTATATCAAAAGATCCAACAGCAAATTGATGAAAGGCTATGTGCTCTATTGCAAGGGGTGGATCGAAAGCCGCGCCCATAAAGAGCCCGAAGCCATTCAAACTTTTTTGCAGGCGCTCGATCAGATGGAAGGCGTTCCCGAAGCACTGAAATACCAGCAAGCTGTTTACTCCGAGCTTACCGGTGTGTATTTTCGCTGGTACGATCTCGTGAATGTAGAAAAGTATACGAAGTTATCATTGCAGGCCGCACAGCAGTTGGGATTGCTGGAAAAACTGATCCCCGCCAATCAGGAGCGCGGCTCTTATTTCATCAATCTGTTCCGGAACGATGGCGCTCAAAAACAAGCGCTGGACTCAGGGCTTTTCTACCTGCGCCGCGCACTGGACCTGGCCCGCTCCAACAGGGAGCGACTGGTCAATCCCAGCGATATTCCCTATGCCGCCATCAGCATCGCCAATGTATTCCTGGAAAATTACCCGGACATGCAGCCTTACAAAGACAGTATCGATTATTATAACGAGATCGCATTGCAGGAAAGCAAGCGCACCAAACAGTACTCCGTAGAAGCAGGCGTGTACAATACCCTGGCCAATATCGCGATGTCGAAAGGAGATTATGATGCCGCTATCGATTATGCCAATGGCGCCATTGCGGTGAGCACACAGGACCCTTTGTCGGATAAATTCAATTTATCACAATCCTTCCTGGAGCTGGCCGGCGCCTATGAAAAGAAAACAGACACGGCGATGGCGCTGCATAACTACAAACAATACATGAAGCTGTACCAGGAGCTTTTCGATGCAGAAAAAATGAACAAATCGAAGGAGCTGGAAGCGCGGTATGAAGCGGCGAAGAAAGAAAAGGCATTGCTGGAGATCAGGCTGGTGGCAGAACAGCGCAACAGGGAACTGATCCAGGCGAGGTTGTTGTCGGGCCAAAAAGATCAGGCCCTGCTGGCGGCCAGGTATGCTGCTTCGGAAAAAGACAAGGCATTGCTGCAGGCAAAATTCGAGACGGAACAACAACAGCAGGCCCTCACCAATGCCAATTACAGAACGGCCAAACGCGAGCAGGAACTGAAGGCGATGGAAGAAAGGATGATCTATAACAGGCGAATGCAGAAGATCTATTCAGCCCTCGCTATTGCCCTTTTCCTGGCGGCGATATTTTTCTATTATGCCTTCAAGCAACGCACCAAAACCCTGGCACAGGCAAAGCAACTCCATGAAATGGAACTGGACAATATGAAACAGGAACATCGTATCTCCACCTTGTCCGCCATGCTGGAAGGGCAGGAGCAGGAGCGCACGCGATTGGCGCGAGACCTGCACGACGGGCTTGGTGGGCTGCTGTCGGGCGTTAAGATTCAGCTCTCCGGTCTCACACCCATGGTGAAAGAAGCGCCTCAACAAGCGATCGTTGGAAAAACCCTGCACCACCTCGATAATGCGGTGGATGAATTGCGCAGGATCGCCAGGAGCATGATGCCGGAAGTGTTGATGACCTATGGATTGGGAGAGGCCACCAAAGAGTATTGCAATGGTCTCCGGAAATCCGGAATTCCTGTTTCCTGCCAGGTGTTCAAATACAGGAATGATATGGATCATGCCAGGCAGGTGACGCTCTATCGTATCATGCAGGAGCTGGTGAACAATGCCGTAAAGCATGCACAGGCATCCCAGATATTGGTGCAACTGCAACAAAGTGATGACCGGATCTTCCTCACTGTTGAGGACGATGGAAAAGGCTTCGATCCATCACAGATGGCCAACCTGGAAGGCGCCGGACTGGCCAATATACAGTCGCGCGTTGAAATGCTGCAGGGCAGGCTCGACGTACAATCTGCCGCCGGAACGGGCAGTAGTTTCACCATTGAATGTGCTATCAAAT
>JAGIAP010000574.1 GCA_017744805.1 Chitinophagaceae bacterium
AACGTCGGCCAGTTCTTCGGACATTTTCCGGTATTCGGGAAAATCCTTCAGGTATTTGGCCAGGTAATCGACACTTTTTTGGTTATTGAACTGGATAGGAAAGATATGTACAGGGATGAAGTCTTGCCCCTGGCTTCTGGCCAGTGAGGCGAGCACATACAATTCTTCGATCTGATCATCATTCACGGGGATGCAGCCGGTGGTAACGCAGCTACCATGGATATAGATATCGCCTCCGGGCTGCAGGGAATCCGAGAGTATCTTGTCAGAAGCATTGGGATAGTTCAGGCCAAGGCTCAGGTGATAATTGCTGCGGGGATTGAATTCGTTGATATAGTAAAAGCCTTCGGGCACCTGGAAATCGCCCATCATACGTTTGGGGCCAAGGGTGCCTGCGAGGGCGCATACCTTATAGGTTTTGAAGAGTTGGTATTTCTCGGACCGTTCGCTCTTGACCCATACTTCCATCTTACTGTCGTACTTGAAAGAGCGGACGTACATGAATTTGAAGGGCCATTTGAGGTTCTTCGCCTGGAATTGTTTCATCAGGGTATCTTCCTTACGTTTCCAGGCATCGCCGGAACGGGGGAAGGATTTCTGATACTCTACAAAATTGAGGGAAGAAGCAGCCGCCTGTGATTTGGCTGTTTCGTGGAGGAACAGGGATGCTGCTACAATCAGAAGATATCTCATGGTTCTTAATCGCACAATTGAATAACGTTTTCAGGCCAGATATATTTCAGGAAATAGGTTGGGACAAGTAAAATTAACGAATAAAGAAAAGCGAAGGCCACCCGTGGTTGTTAACATTGTGGAAAAACACAGGCCGCTGCTCACTTGTAGTGGCAACGGCCTGAATGCATTGGGCTATTGAAGCTGATCGTCTGCTCAGGGATCAATGGCCCTGTTTGAACAAGAATCAGAGATTGCCTCTGAGTTCCTGTTCGCGCTCAATGGCTTCGAAGAGGGCCTTGAAGTTCCCCTTACCAAAGCTCTTGGCGCCTTTGCGCTGTATTATCTCAAAAAAAAGCGTTGGTCTGTCTTCTACTGGTTTGGTGAAGATCTGGAGCAGGTACCCTTCATTATCACGATCCACCAGGATGCCGAGCTCTTTCAGTGGCTCGATGTCCTCATCGATCTTCCCTACCCTGTCTTGCAGCTCATCATAATAGGTAGTGGGCACTTTCAGGAATTCCACCCCACGGCTCTGGAGGTCGGTAACGGTCTTAACGATATCGGCAGTAGCCAGGGCCACGTGTTGGCAACCTTCGCCATCATAGAATTCCAGGTACTCTTCCACCTGTGATTTTTTCTTTCCTTCAGCAGGCTCATTGATAGGGAATTTCACGAAGCCATTGCCGCTGCTCATCACCTTGCTCATGAGGGCTGAATATTCGGTGGAGATATCCTTATCGTCGAAGCTGAGGATATTGCGGAATCCCATCACATCTTCATAGAAGGATACCCATTTATTCATCTGATTCCAACCTACATTGCCTACGCAGTGGTCAACATACATCAGGCCTGTGGGCGGAGGATTGTATACGGTATTCCAGGCTTTGAAACCGGGCATGAAAGCACCTGTATAGTTCTTACGCTCGATGAAGAGGTGAACGGTTTCGCCATAGGTATAGATGCCGCTCATCACTACTTCGCCGGCCTCGTCTTTCATGCGGGTGGGCTCCATATAGCTTTTGGCGCCGCGTTTGGTGGTCTCTTCCCAACTGCGGGTAGCATCATCCACGCGGAGGGCCAGCATCTTCACGCCATCACCATGCTTGTAGATATGATCGGCGATCTCGTTGTTGGCGCGTAACGGTGTGGTGAAAACGAAAGTGAGCTTATCCTGGCGTACTGCATAGGAAGCACGGTCTTTCACACCGGTTTCAGGACCAGCATACGCGAGGCTCTGGAAACCGAAGGCTGTTTTGTAATAGTGAGCGGCCTGTTTGGCGTTGCCCACATAGAATTCTACATAATCTGTACCCTGTAATGGCAGGAAATCGATACTGGTGTCGTTATTGGTATTAACCGCAGTAAGCGTAGACATAGCAAAATGTTTTAAATAGCTGCAATTATTGAATGGCTTGCAGTAAGCCGCAATAGATCAGTTGAAACAATAAACAGTAAGTGTATAGGTGGAACAGTCAGTGTTCCCCATGCAGTTACAAGGCGGCGGGCGCCGTCATGGAAAGCGCCTCCATCAACAGACAGTAGTTATGGCGCTTGTCGTCAAAGATTTTATGCGGGTAATCGGGTCGCATGCAAAAACAAAGATAAAATAAATAACGGGCAAAATCAAAGGTTAATCGGGGACAGAAGACAGCCTCTACCCCTTCACGAAGTCGCTCACCAGGTAGCTGATCAGCTTGCCGGTAGACTCGTCCTTTCTGCCATCCTCCATGCGGGTAGCGCCTTCACAAATATGGAGATAGGCGGGTTTGCCGGTGCCCCCAAACAGGGATACATACTGGCGGGCATGCAAAGAAGAAAGACCGGCCGGTGTTGCGGCGCTGGAAAGCACCCCTTCAATACCTGT
>JAGIAP010000575.1 GCA_017744805.1 Chitinophagaceae bacterium
ACATATTGGTTTGCCATCTTATACCTATGATGGGTTCTCTTTTACCGGTGAAGGAATAGGGGGAATGTTCCGCGCTTACAGAGGGGATATTGGTTTCGTATATGACCATATGATGAGAACTAAAAGCACCTCGGGGAATCTCAGCTTCGATATTGGTATAGGTGACATGGTGCAAGCAGGTGCTGACGGAGGCACTACACATTCAAACACAAGCACTGGCCCATGGTTGAACTCTAATCTCATGAAGGATCTTGTCAGGTTCAGAAAAGATGACAGCTCCTATCAATCAGCCTATTTTAGAAATCCTGGTGAAAAGTCTATCAACTCCAAAGAGTTCTATGAAGCTCTTGGTGGAGACGATGTGGTGTCTGTGCAATTGAATCAACCTCATCCCAACAGCAGTTCGATTTATACAGGGAACAAGCTCAACAAACATCAGAATGGAAGGATCACGGGCACCGCTACGCTCACCGAGAGTAACTCGGTGAGACGTGAACGGGCCAAACGGAATCAGGTGATCTCTTTTCTTACTGCCAGAGAAGCTGATGCAGCAGGTCTTAATAAATACATCGAAAATTATACGTACAATGTTTTCGATTCATCAACCTGCAGGATTCCTGAAACTAATGCAGAAGGTTTTGGCCCAGGACTTACCGCAGAACTTTTCTCAAATATGACAATGTCCGGTAGCCCCAAACTGGTGCGAAATGGTGAGTTGCTTTGGCAGACCAGAACAAATGGCTATCCGATGGACCTACCATCATTTGAGGTGGATAACTGGTGGTCTATAAGGTGGACAGGTCGTTTCAGAGCACCTCTCACAGGCAAATATGAATTTCAATCTAAAAGCGACGATGGATTCATTCTAAAGGTCAATGGCCAGAAAGTAATAGATGATTGGCGGGAAAGGAATTATGACGCTGGAGTAATCACAGGTACACTGAATCTTGAAGCTGGTCAATTCTACGAATTGGAGGCGGCCATGTATGATAACAAGAAGTATGCAGGCCTTGAGCTGCACTGGAAGATCCCCGGCTCCTCAACCTTTGAACAGATTCCAAGAGAACTGCTTTATCCCAAAGCCATTGACACATTTAGAGTAAAGGACCTTTCCAATAATCTGTTGATGGTGAAAGAAAAAAGAGTGAACGATTTTAGAAAGCCGCACCATATATCAGAAATCACAGTGTTGAATGAGGATGGCAGAAGATATGTTTATGGCATTCCTGTGTATAACCTTAGGCAGAAAGATGTAGTGTTCGCAGTTGACGCCAGAAAAGGAAATATGGAAAAAGGGATGGTGGGATATGGCGCTACTGATAATACAGTAGGGAATACTCAGGGTAAGGATAACTTTTTCTCCAGCCAGGAAATGCCTGCGTACACACATGCTTTCCTCCTCACAGGCATTCTATCCGACGATTACTCTGATCTTACCGGGAATGGAATTACCGATGATGATCCCGGAAATGCTGTGAAGTTCAATTACTCCAAAATATGTGGTGTCAAAAATCCATTCAAATGGAGAGCTCCTGCTGCCAGGGATAGTGCCACTTACAATGAAGGATTTCGGACGGATTACAGGGACGATAAAGGAACCTACGTATATGGAGAAAAGGAATTATGGTACCTGCATACCATCGAATCAAAAACGATGATCGCTACCTTTAAGTTAAGCGAAAGACTTGATATGCCTGCTGTTGCCGAGAATGGGGAAAGGACCATAAACAGTGGTGCAAAAAAGCTGGAAGAGATCAACCTGTACAGCAAAGCGGATTTTGCTGCCAACGGTACAAAAGCAAGGCCGGTCAAAACGGTTCACTTCGAGTATAGCTATGAGCTTTGCAGAGGATATGCCCCGCAGGATCCCGGTAACCAAAATATTAAGGATTCTGGTAAGCTTACTCTGAAAAGCATATGGTTCACATACAATGGGAACAACCAACCGAAGGCAAAGAGTAATCCCTATGAATTCAGATACAATAGTTTCAATCCCCGTTACAACAACCAGGCAAATGATCGCTGGGGTAGTTTCAAAGATCCACTGGATAACCCAGGCTCCACCACAGGTAACCTGATCAGGAATGCTGAGTTCCCATATGCTGTTCAGGATAGCATGCTGGCTGCAAGAAATGCTGGTGCCTGGAATCTGGATTCCATTATGCTGCCGTCCGGCGGATCCATGAAGATAGATTATGAGGCAGATGATTACGGCTATGTACAAAACCGGGTAGCTATGCAGATGTGCAAGATCGCTGGCTTTAGCGACAGGCCATTATATGGATCTGCGGTGCCTTCGTTATACACTCACTATGGATCGGTAGCAGTAGATTTCCAATATGTATTCATTAAAGTACCTGTAGCCGTTACTACGGCTGATGAGGCATACAATGCTTATCTGGCTGGTATCGACAGGATCTTTGTGAAGATCTTCGTGAAAGTGCCAAAGGATAAATACAATAATGGACAAACCCATGAATATGTTCCCACTTATGCCT
>JAGIAP010000576.1 GCA_017744805.1 Chitinophagaceae bacterium
TCCATCACCTGTGCATGACATTGAAGGCAATTAGGCGCTACCAGCACTTCGCCATTGGGGGCCGTGATAGCGGTGTATTCGTGAGAGAGCTTTTCGTTCTTCCCATCGCGGTTGAGGTAATTCCGGGTGTCTTTTCCCATCCCCATCAGAAATACGTTGAAAGGGATGCCGCCTTTTACGTAGTCACCGGTGGTGAGGTATTGAAAGCCTTTGAGAGAATCACCTCCCATGCGCTGGGGGCTGGGCGGAATATGCACCAGCTCAAAAAAAGGGAGGCTCAGCACGCGTGTAAATGCTGCGCCGCTGACCACGATAAACAGGATGACTAACCACTTCTTCTTCATGCGCAGAGAATTCTATCTTAAAGGTACGGGCTTCTCGGGGTATAAAAATGCAGGCTGCGAAATGAACCGCCGCGGGAGGATTGCCTTCATTTTTATACCCCTCGAAGCAGGAGGTTGAGAGTGCGGCTTTACAGATGATACTTATTATTTTCCGTAAAGTTCCAGCATCTTCTTCAGGTCTTCGAGGGTGTTTATTTCGTCGGGCTTTTTGTCCTTGCGCCAGCGACTGATGCGGGGAAATCGAAGTGCGACACCTGATTTGTGGCGATTGCTGGCCGCGATGCCCTCGAAGGCGATCTCGAATACCAGTTCGGGCTTGACGGTGCGGACGGGCCCGAACTTTTCGAGGGAATTGTTCTTGACGAAATGATCTACCTGCGCAAACTCTTCATCGGTGAGCCCGGAATAGGCCTTGGTGAAGGTGACCAACTGATCCCCGTCTTTGACTGCGAAAGTGTAATCCGTGTAAAGATTGCTTCTGCGGCCATGGCCTTTCATGGCATAGACCATCACACAATCGATCACCAGGGGATCGATCTTCCATTTCCACCAGTCGCCGCGCTTGCGGCCGGTTTGATAGAGGGAGGAAAGACGTTTGAGCATGAGGCCTTCAGAGCCCATATCACGGGAGCTCTCCCGCAGGTCAGTGAGCTGGTCCCAACTGCTGAAATCGATGCGGGGAGAGAGTTTGAGAACGGGATGGTTGACGGAGCTTACAATTTTTTCCAGTTGCTGGCGGCGGAGGAAGAGGGGTTGCTCCCGGTAATCGATATTATCGAATTCAAGCAGGTCATACACGAAGAAAGTCACGGGTGCTTCCTGCAATTGTTTTTTGGTGACATTCTTCCGGCCGATGCGGGTTTGAAGGATGCTGAAGGGAAGAGGGCGATCGCCATCGAATGGGAGGATCTCGCCGTCGAGGACCGTGCCGTTGGGCAAGAGCTCTTTGAGGATGGTGTATTCAGGGAATTTGTCGGTGATCAGCTCTTCGCCACGGCTCCAGGTGAAGAGCTCATCGTTCCTCTTGATGATCTGACCGCGGATGCCGTCCCATTTCCATTCGGCCTGCCATTCATCGGGCTGGCCCAGGTCTGTAAGCGGATCCTCGAGTGCATAAGCAAGGTAGAAAGGATAGGGCTTGGAGATATCGGCTGCTGCTGCTTCCTCGCTGAGCAGGGATTCATATTGCGTAGTGAGCGGGTCCCAATTGCCACTGATGCGGTGCGCGATCACTGAATCGGAAAGGCCGGTATTGCGGGCCAGGGCATTCACCATCGTTTTCTGGGACACGCCGATGCGGAAACCACCTGTGATGAATTTATTGAAAACGAAGCGCTCGTCGCGACCCATGCTCATCCAGCTACTGACGATGAATGTCTTTTTTTCTTCTTCCGATGCTTTTTCCAGGCTCACCAGTTTTTCCAGATAATAATGAAGGGGAAGTGAAGCTGCCTGGTCTGTGGCTGGTGGCAATAGCAGGGCGATGGTCTCAGCCAGGTCGCCTACCGTATGATAGGATTCTTCGAATAACCATGCTGGTAAGTTGATCAGCTCTATGCACCACTGGGCAAGAAGGGTTGAATTGACCGCCCGTTTGGGGCGGCGGCCGCTGAAGAGGGCGATCACCCAAACCTTGTCCTTATCGTTGGCGTCAGAGAAATAATTGCTTAGAGCATTCAGCTTATCGTTGGTAGCAGTGGCGCTGCCCAGTTGTTGTATGAGTTGCGCAAATGCTTTCAAGGATTTGAGTTTTTTTGTTGGGGGATACCGGGAGCGGTTTGATCTGTTGTTTGAGTACTTGCCAGAGGAGCGATCCCTTCTTCTTCGTCCCCGAATTCCGTTCTCACTTCAGCGGCATCGAGCCCATGTTCTGTGAGATACCTGCTGAGTGCTGCCTGGAAGCCATGCGTTACATACACCCTGGAGGCGCCAGTACTCCGGATGGCTTGCAACAAGCCTGGCCAATCGGCATGATCGCTGAGGGCGAAACCTGCGTCCACATTGCGTCTGCGGACATGCCCACGAACCTGCATCCAGCCGCTGCAAACGCCTGTTTCGTGTGCGCCGAAGCGTTTGAGCCAGGGCGAGCCGTCTGCGCTGCCGGGAGCCAGCACTACATTACCGGCAATACTGCTGCGGGGAGTGGCATCGCTTACTAGGTGCACATCAGGCAATGCCCATCCGGCTTTGAGCAGGGCGTCCTGTGCATTGTAGATAGCGCCATGCACGTAAATTTGGGGGCTTACTTCCGGAAGGCATTGCAGCAATCGTTGCGCCTTACCCAGGCTGTAAGCAAAGAGAACGGGCACCTTATCTTTTGCATGACAATCACGTATCCAGTCCTGTATCTGCTGGAAGATCATATGCTGGGGTTGCCAGTGATAGATGGGTAAACCGAAAGTGGACTCGGTGATGAAAGTATGACAACGGACAGGCTCGAAGCGACCACTAAGGCCATCGTCCTCTACTTTATAGTCGCCACTCACTACCCATACTTCGCCCTGATATTCGAGCCGCACCTGCGAGGAACCGATCATATGGCCGGCAGGATGCAGTGATACCTGCACCCCATTGATAAGAAGGGTTTCTTCCCATTCGAGGGTTTGATAATTGTTGTCGCCTAAACGTAGCTGGAGTAAGGGTTTGCATTGGGTATGGCAGAGATAATGTTTCATACCCCAACGGGCATGATCGCTATGCGCATGGGTGATGATGGCATAGTCCACCGGCTTCCAGGGGTCGATATAGAAATTACCCTGCCGGCAAAAGAGCCCTTTATCGGAGAATTCAATGAGAGGCATGCCTGGTGTTTAATACACCGCTTTCACTACGCCGTCTACCTTCTTAATGAAGTACAGTTTTTTGTTCTCAAAATAGTCGAGGGTCATGGTGGTTTTGTCCAGCACCGGTTGGATATCGAGCTCGTTGAAGAGACTGTTCTTTTTATCGCCGAGACTGGAGCCGAGGTTGGTACCGTGCGTAACCAGCAGGTGTGCGAAATGATATAATGTCTCATACCCACGGAAAAGCATATCCGAAGGGCGTGAGTAGAACTTGGTTTTGAAATGCTCGTTGGTGGCTGTGACCAGTTTGTCAGCAGGGTTCAGGTAGAACGGGGTGCTGTAAATGATCTCGATGCCTTTGTAGATGGTCTTTTCGAAATCCAGTACGTCCCAGGTGGGCATACCGATAAGGGTGGTGGTGTAGCTGGTGCTGAGCCCGGCGAGCTGCTGGGCCAGGGTGAGGCCGAAAGCCGCGTCCAGGCTTCCTGACAGCACTACATTCGTTTTGTTGCTATCGAGGTAGCGTTGAAGGTCTTCCACAACGTAATTGTCGGGCAGCGTAACGTATTTCAGTTTGAGGGGAATGGCGGCTGTCGATTTTTCTATTTCCTCGAAATAGGATTTCAGCCTGTCTTCCGTAGCTCCTTTCTTTCTGAATACGATGATATTTGAAACGGAGTAATTGCGTTGCAGGAATTTGTAGATGCCGGAGCAATGGGTGAGCAGGGTGGAGTTGAGCATCACATAATTGGGATTGTTGGTCACTCCTGCTTCATTGGGCAGATTGGCGTT
>JAGIAP010000577.1 GCA_017744805.1 Chitinophagaceae bacterium
CTTCTATTCTATCCATTGAACTACGGGACCAAAATCCTCCCCGGAAACATCTCCTTTCCCGGACGAATTTCCGCAAATGTAGGGTTTTCTTGCATTCACTCCTACCATATCTTCCACTCTTTCAGAAACTTCAGTCCATTTTCCCGCCTAATCCACTGAAAATCCCCGTCAATACTATATTTCTTTAGCCTATCTTTGGCCCCCATTTATCAAGCATAGTATATGAAGTTTTACTCCTGGATTATCCGTTATCGCTTTTACCTCGGCATCGTTCTGATTCTCGGAGGTGTGGCTGCAAATGTTTACACTGGCTTCTGGCCAGCGTTCCCCTTATATTTTATTGGACTTATCCTGCTTCTCAGCCATTTCCTTATCGGCCCCCTCAGGCTGGTTCAGGAATATATGGAAGCCGGCGATATCGAAGGCGCCCAGCGTGTAGTCAATTCCGTGAAATTCCCCGGGCTCCTCATCAAACCGGTCCGCTCTGCCTACTTCACCATCAAAGGTCAGTTGGAAATGGCCAACCAGAACTTCGATGCGGCCGAACAAAGCATGAAAAAAGGTATGTCGCTCACCACCAAAATGACTGCCGACATGAAAGGAGCCAATTTCCTTCAAATGGGAATGATCTCCCTCCAGAAAGGCGATTTCAAACAAGGTGAAAAATATATCCGCGAAGCCCTCCGCGCTGGTATCAACGACAAAGAGTCCGAAGCAGTTGCCTACCTCCAGATGTGCAATATCATGATGAACAAACGCGAATTCCGCGCCGCCAAAGAATTCTTCCGCAAAACAAAGGCCCTGAAGCCCACCAATCCGGAAGTTGTGAACCAGATCAAAGAAATTGAAAAATACATCGCGAGGATCCCGGGTTAATCCCCATCCAAAAAATTGAAAGGCTAACCCGAAACGGTTAGCTTTTTTTATGCTCAATACATCTTAACGTTACATCCCTGCCCTTCCCATTTCCCGAATATCCTCTCTATCTCCCCATACCTGTACCTGAATAATTCTTCCAATTTCTTTTTTACTACCCACCTATTCATCAAACTCCCCAGCCACCAGCCCGGAATGCTGTAATGAACAATGTCCGTCATTTCCACCCCACCTTCAACCGCAACAAAATGATGTTGATGATGCCAGATCCCGAAAGGTCCATAGCGCTGCTCATCCACAAAATATTGGAGGGGATGTACATGCGTGATCTCCGTCATCCAGTACCAGGGTATCCCCCAGAGTGGACGGACCTTATACTCGATGATCTGCCCCTGGTAGATCTCGGGGCCATGATGATGAGAAATTACCTGAAATGAAAAATCCGCAGGAGTGATCCGTACCAGGTTGTCCGGTACAGAAAAGAAATGCCAGGCTTCGGTTATACTTGTAGGTATGCGCTGAACAGCCTTGATGGAATGATGGGACATATGATTAGTCAGGGAATTCTTTCTTCAGCAGGCCCAGGCAAAGATCCATCTCTTTTTCGAGCTGATCCACCAGTCCGGGCATCTTTCTCTCCGCTTCTTCCGGCATTAGCGCTACGATAGAGCAGACGATCTTTTTTACAGAATGGATCCGCATCGTACCTGCCGGAGCTTTCATTTTATGTGCCAGCTTGCTCACTTCCGCATATCTTTCTTTCTTAAGCTCCTCCTTCATCAACAGCAAACTTTCGGAGCTCAAAGTAATATACAACTGAACCAGTTTGTTCACGAATGATTCATCACCGCCGGACATCCCCCGCAGGCTGCCCAGATCATAGAGCTTGCCATTATCGGGTTTCAATTCTTCACGGAGTGGCTGCTTTGGTTTGATAGGAACGCCCTGCTGTTGCAGATTGTTCGATACCACTACAAATAAGGCAGACTCGTTGAATGGCTTCGGCAAAAAATCGTTCATGCCGGCTGCGCGGTATTTCTCTCTGTCGCCCTTGAGAAAATTGGCTGTGAGCGCCACAATGGGGATGGCCGCTTTTCCGCTTTGGGGTAATTGACGGATATGCCGCGTGGCTTCAATGCCATCCATCACCGGCATCTGGATGTCCATCAACACAAGATCGTATTCGCCCTCCTGCACCATCGATAAGGCTTCCTGGCCGTTATTGGCAATATCCACCTCCAGCCCCCATCCCTCGATGATCCTTCTCACCAGGAATTGGTTGACACTGGTATCCTCAGCCACCAGGATCTTTCGTTTGCCCAGGCTACGGTAGTTGATTTCCTGCAACATGGAATATGGATTGTTATTTGGTTCTCAGCTCACCGGATTGAATCATCCGATAAATGGTGGACTTCCCCATTCCAAGCTTCCGCGCTACCAGCAATACATCTTTATCGTACCTGTCGAGAAAATGCTGGATGATCTGCACTTCGTACTCACGTAAAGTGCGCTCTTTGCCATTCATCGTATGCACCGCCACCGGGGGCGTGTTGATCATGATATGATCCGGCTGAACAGTATCCCCTTCAGACATTACAGCAGTGAGCTCCATGATGG
>JAGIAP010000578.1 GCA_017744805.1 Chitinophagaceae bacterium
GGGTTACTATGCAGAAGCCCTGCTGATCAGGCTGGATTGCAGGGGCAATACCATTTTCAGCACCAGGCTCACTAAGGCATCGCCGCTCACCAGTTTTTATCCCACCGGGTTGACGGAGGGCAGTAACGGAGACCTCCTGATAGCCATTGCAGGTCGCAATACTTTTTCCACCGCCGCCTATATCGTGAGGGTGAACAATACAGGAAATATCGTTTTCAGTAAACAATTCAACGGCACCAATATCAACTGCGCTTATATCCCCGATATCTTTTTCAAGAACAACAAGATCTATGTGGCGGGCTACGAGCATTACACGGGTAATTTTATCTTCCCTACCCAACGGCTCTTTGCCATGATCCTGGATTACAGTAATGGAAATATAGAAAGCCAGCAGGGCTATACGCAGGATGATTTTCCCAATACCACCACTACCCTGATGGGAGGATACAAATATCATTTCGATGCCGAATGGTTGGAAGACAATAGCCTCGCCTTGTTCGGCGTATGCCAGAACAGCAATGCACAGAATTTCTATTATTACAAGCTCATCGTTCGCCCAGACCTCTCCATCAAACAATCCCAGGCTTACAGCACCGGGCAGGATATTGGGCTGAATCGTGGTAAGATAACGGTATTCCCTAATGGACAGACCAATATCACTTCCCGCAAATACGATGCGTATAGGTATTACTGGTATGCTGCGGACGCATCCAACAATATCCTTTTCCAGCGAAGGCTGATGTATCCTAACAGTATTTTGACGCACGACGATAAGGTTTTCCAAAGAGGAAAGAAGGATGCCGGTTATTTCATCTCCCATGAGATGGGTAGCCAACTGGTGGCCGATGTAGCACAGATCAGGGAAGGCGATAACAGTTTCACACCCTGCCTGGGCTCAGATACAGCCTTTGTAACGATGGTCAACTGGCAATCCGGCACCACCTCCTGGAGCTGGGCTTCCATCACCGATAACCAGGTGTTGGGAGTGACAGAGGCACTTGCATCGGTCAATATCGTATTCACCAAAACGGATATCTGCTCTGGAGGCAAGGCCTTCCAGATATCAGGCCCTGTCAGCATCTGCAAGGATCATGGTCAATCGCACACGTACGAGATCAGGAATACCAGCGTATTGCACAAACCTATACAGTGGCGCATAGATCAAACCGTTATACAATCGCTTACCGCTATCAGCGATAGCTCCGTTGCCATTCAGTTCAAAGAACCGGTGAGCAGTCCGGTTAAAGTGAAACTCTATGCCAGCTCGCCCAATAACTGCAGCCCGGCAGAGGATTCGCTGGAGATCACCATCTACCCTCCTCCCAATCTGCCCGGCAATATGAACCTCTGCAACAGCACCATCCTGGCGGATCCCGGCAGTTGGTTCCTGCATTATCGCTGGCAGGATGGTTCCACCCATCAAACCTACCTGATCACACAACCAGGTAAATACAGTGTGGAGCTAACCACTTATTGTAATGAAGTGATCAAACATACATTTGAAGTATTCGGGAATAAAACAGGACAATTGCCTGCCACCATCACCGTTTGTAAGGGCGATACCATCGATCTGGTAGCGCCCGACGGATTCCGGAATTATCGTTGGGAGAACCCTTACAATATGAACAGGGTCACGGATAAGATAGTGGAAGTGTGGCCGCAAATGGATACCGTGTATGTTTTGTTTTCTGAAACCACCAATGGATGCGCGCTGGAAGATTCCATACGGATAACAATACGCAGAAAGCCTGCCATCGATTTAGGGAAAGACACTACCCTCTGCCTGGATGGCGATCTGCAACTGAATGCCGGCCATGGCTTCCCGCAATATCTCTGGAATACCGGCGCTACAACAGCTTCCATTTTTGTAACGAAGCCCGGCATATATTCCGTGCAGGTGACCGATATCAATGCCTGCAGTACATCCGATACCATACAGGTAACGGGTCGTAATTGTCCCAGGAGGATGATCTTCCCCAATGCCTTCACACCTAACCAGGACGGAAAGAATGATCGTTTCAAGCCCATTATGGAAGGCCGTCTCGATCTCTTTGAACTGATGATCTACAACCGCTGGGGTGGCCTGATCTTCAAGACCAATAACCCGCAATACGGCTGGGATGGAACAGTGGGTGGTATTGCACAAAGCAGCAATACCTATGTTTTCCTTTGCAGGTACCAGTTCAGGAATGAGCCCATGCAGACAGTGAAAGGAGCCATCCAGTTGATCAGATAAGCAAAAGGGCCAACCAAATGGTCAGCCCTTTCATTCTATAATTCCTTAATTATTTTTTTTTTCTATTATCCATTCAGCAGCGGCTGATCTGGTTTTACATTGTCTCCTTCCGGTTTTACATCTGCACCTTTGAGATAATCAGGCAGGTTCAGCCCAGCCATATTGAACAGGTCGTTCAACGGCGGTACTGTTTTCATCATATTGGAAACGAAATTGGAAGTGGAGCTTCCGTTCTCGCCATTACCA
>JAGIAP010000579.1 GCA_017744805.1 Chitinophagaceae bacterium
GGTCTTGTAAACGGATATGGTCGCCCTTCTCAATCAATGGACTGGTCTGTGAGTAAAACAGGTCTCTCGAACGGTTCAGGACGCTATTGGGTGGAAGCAAGGAAGGTACTATGGTGAATTGTTCATCGCCGGGTTGTTTCCAGCGTAGCGTGTAATCGGCATGTCCACTCCAGTTATTTTCCAATCTGCCGTACATGATGGAATTCCTTCTGAAATAATATCCAAACTTGTACATGATATTGAATGAAAAAGTGAAACTTTTCCAACCAATAGTATTGCGCAGGCTTCCAAAAAAAGTAGGTACTGCTGAACCATGATAATTCAGGTGTTCCGGGAGGAGGTTCTTATCCATCGTTGCATAATCTTTGGATATTTGTTTGTTTACATAGTCATATCCTCTGGGATCGCCTGTAAGTGGATCCAGTCCTTCCCAGCGCAAAGAATAAATGGCGAACAAGGGCCTGCCCAGCTTAGCTGTTCCCGGAGCACCCAGCATTTGCGCAGATGTAGGTGGCACCGCATAATCGATCACTTCGTTCCTGTTCCAACTGAACAGGATATTGCTCTGCCATTGGAGGTTCTTATTATTTATATTCAACGTATTCAGTACCACATCCACGCCATTTACTTTTATACTGGCGTTGTTGCCTATATAGGAACTTACTCCAACCGTAGGATCCACTTTTACTGAGCTGATGAGGTTCAGTCCTTTTTTCTGGTAATATTCGATACTGCCACTTATTCGGTTATTGCTGGTTTGAAAATCAATGCCACCATTGATCATTTTTACTTTTTCCCAGGTAAGACCCGGATTGGGAGGGGATTTCAGGCCAAGTGATTTTTCTTTATTCAGCCAGGGGGCAATTGAATTGTCGCCATACACTCCTACAGGCAATGAAGTGGCATCATTTTTCATATTACCGCTATAGCCATAGGTGAGTCTTGCTTTCAGGTAAGGCAGCCAATGCACCTGGTAAAAAGATTCTTTGGAAACATTCCATGCCATGCCTGCAGACCATAAAGGGATCAGTCTCTGGTTAACGCTGACGCCAAAGAAATTGCTTTTATCAATTCTTGCACTTCCGGATAGAATGTATTTATCGTTGTACGTATATGCGGCGTTTGCAAAATAGCTGATGAAACGATTGAGCAGCCCTGCAATATCATCGCCCACCGCTATTTTGCTTTCTCCATTATTTTCATATGGTTTCAACGTATAGACAGTTGTGAAATTTACCGCAGAAGTGTAAGAATAGTTTTCAGGATCAAATCCATATTTGCGCCAGGTATTCGATTCAAAGTTCATTTGCCTAATCTCAGTGCCGGCAATTGCTGCCAGGTCATTCCTGCTCCAGGAACGGTTGTAATTAAGCTGGCCGCGAATATTATAAGTAGACATCTGCTTGTCCGTATAATCCAGGATCCCTCCTAATGGGATAGGATATTGCATTCTTCCTGAAGGGTCTTTGTAACTGAATTGATTGATCAGATCGCGCGTGTAATAAGTGGCCAGGCTATTAAAGATCCTGTCGGTGACCATCTCTCTTTCATACTGGTATTTCACTTCGGCATCAAGCCCTGGTATGAAACGGTATTTGAGGCCGGCGCCAAGCCTGATATTGGCCAGTTTGCTGGTATTGTCGCTATTCTTTATTTCATCCAGCGGGCGATAATACCAGTCTAACATTCCGGGGAAATTAACGGTATCCTTGTATTTTTTTCTATAACTGGTTTCAACAGGAAGCGGGTTCCCGTTAGCGTCTGCCAACATAAAATAGGGGGCGGCAGTTCCATTACCCACTGGCAGAAAACTCTTATAATTCACTAATTCGCTGTTTTTCTCATCGTTGTTTTGTGTATAGACAATGAAAGCATTCAGCTCCATTTTTTTGATGGGCTTGAAGGTATTGTCAAACCGAACAGTGAGGCGGTTGGATTGGTTGCCTACATCATTGTACCGGTTCTTGTCAAATCCAACAGAACCGTAATAATTATTCTTTTCCGTACCTCCGCTTATATTGAGGTTGTATTGTTGCCGTACACCCGTCTGCAATAAGTATTTGTTGATATCCGAACGAACATCATGGCCTGCCAGTTCTTTTAATTGGGCTTCCACCTGCTCAGCCGTGAGCTCGCCCCTTCTTCCTGCCAGCATTATTTCAACGGCAGGGGGAACTGCAGGGAAATAATCGAAACTGGGATAAGAGTCGTCGTACGAATTATAGATATTGGCGTTGAAGAGCCTTTTCTGAATATCGATAACATCGGCAGATGAAGCGGTTTTTATATAATAGAGGTCCGGCTTTTGAATGATATTGACACTGATGTTCAACTGTACGCTGGCTTTCTGGTTGAATCTTCCTTTTTTGGTAGTTATCACAATTACGCCATTACCGGCTCTGGCGCCCCATATCGAGGCTGCAGCGGCGTCTTTCAGAATGGTAATAT
>JAGIAP010000057.1:0-9113 GCA_017744805.1 Chitinophagaceae bacterium
CCCCGGAGGCGTCCTGAAATTCTATACAGCATTCGAGAATACCGATATGGACAGCATCAGGATCACCCTGGGCAATTCCACCAATGCCACCTATGTAGATGGTATCAGAGGCAAGGCTTACAAAGGATCCAGCAGTTCCTATATCAAATATCCGGCAGCGAATGATTTTGCCAAATCCACCAGCTTTACCGTTTCCTTCTGGATGAAGAAAACGCCGCAAGCTCCGGGTAGCGGTGCTGAATTCGTATTTGCTCTGCCTACCACTACGGATATCTGGCATAAGAGTGAAATGTTCTTCATTATCGAGGATGCCAGTACAACGGATTTCATGGTGGCCAAATTCCTGCTGCAGGACCAGTGGTTCGAATTCACCAATACCAACAGGATCCCGAATATCCTGAACGATCAATGGCATCATATGGCTTTCACCTATGATGAAGCTACTTCCAAGCTCACTACCTATGTGGATGGCAATGCCCTTACGGGCCTGCCTCCCAATCTCACGGATGTGAAGAATGCCGGTGCGCCCAGAGGTAAGCTGAGCTTCAAGAACGTGAGCGGATTTGTGATCGGAGGCCCCAGTCACCTGGCTCTGAATGCCACTCCCGATGGCTGGATGGCTAAGTACACCGGTGCGCTCGATCAGTTCAGGCTATACTCGAAAGCGCTGAGCGCCACTGAAGTTGCTGCGATCTTCAATGCAAAACAATAATAACGGTCCGAAGGGCAGCGCCGGTTGGAGAGTACCTACGATAACTTTTCAGCGGTGAACAGGTTTTTTCCGATAGGGTGCTTCCCTTCGTTCCATACAGTCATCGTTCCCTATATCAGTGATAGATATGCGAAAAATATCCATCTTGCTGGCAGGCGCGCTCGCCATTGCCGCCTGCAGCCGGAGCGGCGCAAATACGCCGGATCCGGATCCGCCGCCAACACCGGTCAACTTCGATCTCAGCTACTGGACGGTAGATGAGAAGCCAGCCCTTACCAATTATTTCGATGTGCCAAGGCAGCCATCAATCAAGCTCAAGCTGCCCGCCAAAATTGATAAAGCCTCAGCCGGTGCAGCGGTTACGCTCACTAAGGACCAGGGCGGTACCATCCCATTGAACCTAACCTACGAACAGGGCGATAGTGTACTGGTAGTACTTCCATCGCAATCGCTCGACTACTATACAAGATATTATCTGGAAGTAGCATCATCACTCAAAAGCAGCAACGGGGGGCGTTTACAAACGCCCCTGCAGTTGCGGCTGATCACGTCACTGGATTCTACAGACAAATTCCCCCGCATCACGGATGAGCAATTGCTCACCAAAGTGCAGGAACAGACATTCAGGTATTTCTGGGACTTCGCTCATCCGGTCAGTGGTCTGACGCGCGAGCGTAATACTTCGGGTGATATCGTTACTTCCGGCGGATCAGGATTTGGTGTGATGGCCATTGTTACCGCTATCCACCGGAATTTCATCAGCAAGGCCGATGGGCTTGCAAGGATGCAGAAGATCCTTGGCTTTTTAAAAACTGCAGAGAAAGTTCATGGAGCTTTCCCACACTGGTTGAATGGCGCAACAGGGAAGATCGTGCCTTTCAGTACAAAGGACAATGGGGCCGACCTCGTGGAAACCGCTTACCTGGTACAGGGACTGCTCACTGCCAGACAATTCTTTGATAAACCAGACGCCTCTGAAACCGCCTTGCGGGCAGATATCAATGCAATCTGGGAAGGCGTGGAATGGAACTGGTTCCGAAAGGATAATGAGCAAAAACTGTACTGGCATTACAGCCCGGACCTCGCATGGGATATGAATATGCCCATCCAGGGATGGAACGAATGTTTGATCACGTATGTGCTGGCAGCCGGATCGCCTGGCCATAATATCCCTAAATCTGTGTATGATCAGGGGTGGGCCAGGAACGGCGATATGCGCAATAACAATAACTATTACGGGGTAAGTCTGCCACTGGGCCCGGCGATGGGTGGGCCCTTGTTCTTTTCTCACTATTCCTTTCTGGGCCTCGACCCCAGGGGATTGAAAGATGCATATGCTGATTACGGTCAGCAGGTGACCAATCATTCACTCATCCATTATCAGCATGCCATCGCCAATCCGCAGCATCATTTCGGTTACTCACGGCAATGCTGGGGCCTCACTGCTTCGGATATTCCGGGTGGGTATGCCGCGTCATCACCTACCAACGATCTGGGCGTGATCGCGCCAACGGCGGCGCTTTCTTCTTTTCCATATACACCAACGGAATCCATGCAGGCGCTGAAATTCTACTATTATGTATTGGGAGATAAACTTTTCAGGGATTATGGATTTGCAGACGCTTTCTCGCTCAAGGAAAAATGGTTTGCAGATTCATTCCTGGCCATCGACCAGGGACCGATCATACTCATGATCGAGAACTACCGGAGTGGGCTTCTTTGGGACCTGTTCATGAGTTGCCCGGAAGTAAGATCAGGACTACAGACATTGGGGTTCACTCATCCCCACATTTAACTGACCATAAAAAGTGAACATGAGCAAACAATTCAAATACGGGGCATGCATGCTGATCTCGCTTGTGCTTTTGGGTTATTCCCCGCATTTGCAGGCGCAGAAGAAGAGCACAAAAAAAGCGAAAACAGATACGGTCAGCACAGCCATCATTCCGGATCTTTCCGATGAACAATTGCTGGACCTGGTGCAAAAACAGACCTTCCGTTATTTCTGGGATTTTGGGCACCCGGTATCAGGGCTGGCCCGTGAGCGCAGCAATATCGCATACGATTACGGGGCAGAAGTGGTGACCACCGGTGGTAGTGGTTTCGGTATCATGGCCATCCTGGTGGCGGCAGAGAGAGGATGGATCACCAGGGATTCAGCAAGGGCGCGCCTTCAGAAGATGGTCAATTTCCTCAGTAAGGCAGACCACTATCATGGCATCTTTGCGCATTGGCTCAATGGCAGCACTGGCAAAACCATCCCGTTCAGCAGGAAAGATGATGGAGGGGATATCGTAGAATCTTCTTTTCTATTTCAGGGGCTGCTCTGCGCCAGGCAATATTTCAATAAGGAAACGCCCGAAGAAAATCAGCTACGCAATACCATCAATTGGTTATGGAATGATGCAGAATGGGACTGGCATACGCAGGGGGGCAGGAATGTGCTCTACTGGCACTGGAGCCCGAACAATGGATGGAGCATGAACTTCGAGATCCGCGGCTTCAACGAATGCCTGATCACCTATGTGCTGGCGGCTTCATCGCCCAGGTATCCCATCAAGCCCGATGTGTATCACCAGGGCTGGGTCAATAGCTGGTTCTTCCGTAATGGCCGTAAATTCTATGATATCGAATTGCCGCTGGGCTTCGATTATGGTGGTCCGCTCTTCTTTTCTCATTATTCCTTCCTGGGCCTGGATCCGCATGGACTGAAGGACAGATACGCGGATTACTGGATACAGACCACGCATCATGTTCAGATCAATCGCAAACATTGCGTGGTGAACCCCAATAAGTTCAAAGGCTACGGCGAAGATTGCTGGGGCCTCACTGCCAGCGATACCTATAATGGATATACCGCACATGCTCCGGACAATGATAATGGCACTATTTCGCCCACTGCTGCCTTGTCCTCTTTTCCTTACTCCCCCAGGGAGAGCATGCAGGCCCTACGTCATTTCTATTACAAGCTGGGCGATAAGCTCTGGACCGAATACGGTTTTGCAGACGCTTTCAATGAAACGCAGAACTGGGTGGCAAAGTCGCACCTGGCCATCGATCAGGGACCGATCATCGTAATGATCGAGAATTACCGTTCAGGCCTGCTCTGGAAGCTCTTCATGAGTTGCCCGGAAGTTCAGAATGGATTGAAGCGGCTGGGATTTGAAAGCCCTTACCTGAAACAATAGGAAGAAATATCATCGGAACCGGCTGATAAACTATCCTGCAATGGTAGTGGTATGAAGTATTTTTCGGAGCCTGCTACGTCGTTCGATACGTCTTTAATACGTCAACTGTTTTTTCAATGCTGATGAGGGTTCCCGGCGATTTATATTTTTTGAGATTTGTATTCCGAAAAAAAGAAAATTATGATCAATAGATGGCTTGTCGCCTTTCTGATGCTGATCACCGTATCAGCATCTGCACAAAAAAAGGACATGAATACCACGGTCACCAAACTGCTACAGCAGATGACCCTGGAAGAAAAATTAGGGCAGCTCAACCTGCCATCCATTGGCTTTGATATCACAGGTCCCATCCTTAGCCAAGGTGTGGAAGAAAAGATCCGCAAAGGAATGGTTGGCGGAGTATTCAATACTTTCACGCCTACGGCCGTACGGAAGTTGCAGGATATGGCCGTGAAAGAGACCCGTCTTAAGATCCCGCTGCTATTCGGCTATGATGTGATCCATGGTCATCGCACCATCTTCCCCATCAATCTTGGTTTGGCTGCTTCCTGGGACCTGGACCTTATTCAACGTACCGCCCGTGCAGCGGCTGAAGAAGCCAGTGCGGATGGCCTCAACTGGACCTTCTCCCCGATGGTGGATATAGCCCGCGATCCCCGTTGGGGCCGCGTGAGCGAAGGCGCTGGTGAAGACCCATACCTGGGATCACTCATCGGAAAGGCCATGGTCCAGGGATACCAGGGCGATGATCTGACGAAGAACAATACCATCCTGGCCTGTGTAAAACACTTTGCATTGTATGGTGCCGCCGAAGCAGGAAGGGATTACAATACCGTTGACATGAGCCGCGTGAAAATGTACAATGAATATCTCCCTCCTTACAAAGCAGCAGTGAAGGCCGGGGCCGGCTCCGTAATGACCAGCTTCAATGAGATAGATGGCATCCCAGCCACCGCCAACAAATGGCTGCTCACGGATCTGCTCCGCAAACAGTGGGGCTTCAATGGGCTGATAGTGACCGATTACACGGCCATCAATGAAATGATCGCGCATGGGATGGGTGATGAAAAGAAAGTAGGGGAATTATCGCTGAATGCCGGTGTGGATATGGATATGGTGGGCGAAGTGTTCCTGAAGCATGGCGCCCAACTAGTGAAGGAAGGAAAAGTATCCATGGCGCAGGTGGATGCTGCAGTGAGGAGGATCCTGGAAGCGAAATTCAAACTCGGTCTCTTTGATGATCCTTACCGTTATATCAGTGAAGAACGGAACAAGGCAGAGATGATGAACGAGCAGAAACTGGCATTGAGCAGGGAAGCGGCCATCAAGAGCATGGTACTCCTGAAGAATGCCAATCAGGTGTTGCCTTTGAATGGTTCCAAAAAGATCGCGTTCATCGGGCCATTGGTGAAAGATCAGCGCAACCTGATCGGTAGCTGGAGTGGCGCCGGCGATTACAAGAAAGCGACAAGCCTCTGGGCCGCCCTGGAACAGAAAAGCGGCTCGTATCTCTACGCCAAAGGTTGCAATCTGCTGGATGACCCCGCGTTACTCAAGCGTCTCAATGCACATGATGGACAGATCAGCCTGGAATCTGCATCACCTGAGCAACTGATAGCCGAAGCGGTGCAAACTGCTCAGCAAGCTGATGTGGTAGTAGCAGTTTTAGGGGAGGCATTCGGCATGACCGGAGAAGCGGCCAGCCGAAGTATGATCGGGTTACCTGATAATCAACTCGCTTTGCTGAAAGCATTGAAGGCGACTGGCAAGCCGCTGGTACTGGTACTGATGAGCGGAAGGCCGTTGACCATTCAATGGGAGAATGATAATATCGATGCCATCCTCGAGGCCTGGTTCGCCGGAACTCAAGCCGGTCCTGCCATTGCAGATGTGCTTTTCGGTGCCGCCAATCCATCTGGTAAGCTTAGCATGACCTGGCCAAGAAACACGGGGCAGATCCCCATTTACTACAATGCAAAAAATACAGGCCGTCCATTGGATGAAAATCAGAAATACACTTCCAAATATCTGGATGTACCCAATTCTCCACTGTATCCTTTCGGATATGGCCTCAGCTATACTAGTTTTTCTTACAGTGATCTGAAGCTGGATAAGGCGGGTATCACTGCAAAAGATAATTTGAAAGTGACGGTAACGGTGAGCAATACGGGGAACTACGATGGCGTAGAAACAGTGCAATTGTATATCAGGGATATGGTGGGCACTATCACCAGGCCTGTGAAAGAATTGAAGGGCTTCAAAAAACTGGCATTGAAAAAAGGCGAATCGAAAGAGGTAAGTTTTACCCTTACGATCGATGACCTGAAATTTTATAACAGTGATTTGAAGTGGGTAGCAGAAGCAGGTAAGTTCAAAGTGTTTGTGGGTGGGAACTCCCAGGAGGTGAAGGAAGCGGATTTTGAATTGAAATGATAGAACGGGGTTTAGTTTTATAAATGAGGGGATATTCGGCTTGACCTGAATATCCTCTTTTTTATTTTAATCTAAAAGCCTGGCATACTTGAGCTTTAACTGGGCCATTGCAGGATGATCAGGGTGCGTTACCAGCTCCTGCCCCGCTGCATCTATGATTACATCCATACCCTCCATAGGGATTGCTCCGAGTAAGGGTTCGCTATTGCCGGGAAGTACAATAGCTTCACAGTGAGTCTGCCGGTTGCCAAATCTTACTTCAACAGGTCCGACAACTTCATATTTCACCACCCTGCCATCGGCCAGTTCAAAATTTTTCGATCCAACAACAGGAAGTTGTAGTCTTTCCTGAATGCTTTCATTAATAGAAAGGTACACTGCTCCTGTGTCAACCAACATGGTCACGAAAGTGCGTTTAACTTCATCCGGATCCATCATTTGTTTGCGGGCCGTTTCTAATTCCCAGGAATTGATCAGTTCAATCTCGGCATAAATTAATCCCATAGAGTAATGATTTAATGAATAAGAAATATCTCTATATTATAAACAGCCAAACCACTACTTTGTCCTATTCATTTTTAAAATATTTTTTATTCGTATAATCATTTACGATAGTTAATCCATCACTTAACTTTTTCGAAACACCCATTTCCTCTTCATTCCTTACATTTGATCTATGCATTCGATCAAAAACATCATCTTCGATCTTGGCGGTGTGCTCCTTAATCTCGACATACCCAAAACCACGGCGGCCTTTGAAGCGCTGGGCGCTCCGGAATTCAAAAATCTTTTCGGATTAGGTCGCGCGGAATCCTTTATCAAGGCTTATGAACTGGGGTATATCGATGATGATCAGTTTGTGACCGGTCTGCAACAGCTCACAGGTGGCCGGAGCCGAGATGAAGTAGTGCATGCCTGGAATGCCATGCTGCTCGATTTTCCAAGAGAGCGCTTCGAGCTATTGGCGAACCTCAGGAAAAAATACAATCTCTATCTTTTCAGTAATACCAACGCCATCCATCTTTCTTCGTTCCATAAAACTTTCTCTGATAATTTCAACGGCGCATCATTGGATTCGGAGTTCAGCAAAGCCTGGTATTCGCATCTGATAAAATTGAGAAAGCCGGATGTGGAAGCATTTGAGTTTGTGATCAGCGATGGGGGACTGAACCCTGCCGAAACAGCCTTCATCGATGATGCCTTCGTGAATGTAGAAGGCGCACGCAAAGCGGGCCTGCACGGCATTCACCTGGAACCCGGAAAGACTATCCTTGACATTGACTGGAATCTTAGTTAAGGGGATTATTTCACTTCTTCAAAATCGATATACTCTCCTGCCTTTTCTTTAGGAGGATGGGTAGATTGGCCAGCGGAGTTATCCGGCTGATAATTATTCTGGGCAGCTTGTTGTTGCTGTTGTGCATTCATAGCGCTGTGAAATTGTTTCACTTGCTGCTTCATTCTTCTGGACACAACAAACAATGGCAGCAGGAACCTGAAGATGAACCTGAATGCCAGATAGCCGACGATGATCCAGAGTATAACTTTCCAAGACATATTGTAAAGATACTAAGCAGGGGTCAAAAAACTGTTAAGGCACTGTAAAACCGGTGCTCATTTCTTCTTGAACCAGCGTTCCATCAGTCTTTCAAGGCCTGCGGATATTTTGTTCGCGATCATGGGGATCAATTGCTGAAGAACGGTTTGGATGCTTTCGCTGCTGAACAATCCCTGCATGAAACCGGTGCCAAAGCTGGCTTCCTCTTCTTCCCTTTGGTGCCTTCTTCTGCGCCGGATGCGGAAAATGCTATTCCAGCCCATCTTATAGAAGTTATCCTGAAGATGGTCGAAGCTATCGTCCAGTTTGAGCTCGATATCCTTTGCTTTGAGCTGCAATTTGAAGATCTCTTTTTCCAGATCGTATAATGTTTGTATGCTTTGAGTGGATTTTGCCATGATCGGTGATGAATTAAGGTTCGATTAAAATAGGATGGGAAGACGCTAATCTTCATCATTTTCGCGGAGGCGTACCTCTTCTTTGGCGCGGAGGATGATGTTTTTGATGATCGGGTTCACGAAGAGTTTTTCGCGGAATACCGCAATTAAAATGAAGAGCAGGATGAGAATAATAGTGGTGATGCCGAAACCTTTCACGTAACTTTGTGTGAGATCGGAAAGCCAGAAGCCAAGTACCAATCCTGCAAAGATGAGGATCAGGAAGGCGATGAAGGCTGCAATCACCATCCAGGCGAGCAGTCCCATCGATTTGGAAAATATCCGGATGGCCTGCAACCGGAAGATTTCAGACTTGGTCTCAACGTATACTTTCAGCAGTTCTTTGTTTTCCCTGAAGAAGTCGCCCAGATTATCCGGTTGATTCATAATGCAATGGATTTGGTTAAAGTTACTTATTATGCCCAGAAGGTGCATTTAAAATATCCTCCATATAACTTTAATGCCACGGTAAAATGGCTAAAACCGTTTTTTGGAAGTAATACCTTATTTACCTTAACTTTGCCTCGGCAAAAGATGAAGTAGAAGGGAACGGGGTCCGTTCCCTTCTTTATTTCCCTGCAGCAAAGGATTATGAGTACGGAAACACAAATTCAGGCAATCGAAAAATTGGTGACTGCGATCATAGCCGATGATCCGGCGGTTTTCCTGGTAGAGACCAGGATCAAGCCCACCAATAATGTAAAGATCTTTTTGGATGGGGACAACGGCATCACCATCGAACAATGTATCGCCATCAACCGGGCATTGTACAAGCAGGTAGAGGG
>JAGIAP010000057.1:9123-19829 GCA_017744805.1 Chitinophagaceae bacterium
GGTAGAGGGTTCGGGGCTTTTCCCGAATGATGATTTTTCCCTGGAAGTATCCTCTCCCGGCCTGGATGAGCCGCTGAAACTGCCCCGCCAGTTCAGGAAAAATGTCGGCAGGCTCGTGGAAGTAATGCTACAGGACGGTACAAAGCTGGAGGGAAAGCTCACCGAAGTGAAAGAAGGGGCAATTACAGTAGAAGAGATAAAGTCAAAAAAGCCAATATCCCAGAAACATAAGCCCACTGCCAAACAGGTGGAACTGGTGCTTCGAGAATTACCGCTGAAAGACGTAAAATCAACAAAAATTCAAATAACATTCTAAAAAAGAGGCCACAACACATGAGGGGCCGCGGCAGCCGGGACTGATCCTGGCCGGTTTGCGTATCCTGTGGCATTCATTTCCGAAAAAGGATATTATAAATTGTAGTATATGGCAAGTATCAACCTGATTGAAGCTTTCCAGGATTTCAAGGAAGCTGAAAATATTGATCGTCCCACGATGATGAAAGTGGTGGAAGACGTGTTCAAAACCCTGCTCCGTAAGAAATACGGCAGTGATGAGAACTTTGACGTGATCGTGAACGCAGAGAAAGGTGACCTTGAGATCTTCCGCCGCCGTATGATCGTGGAAGATGGTGCTGTAATGGATCCCCTTGCGGAGATCGCTTACAGTGATGCTGTGAAGATCGAGCCTGACTTCGAGGTGGGTGAAGAGCTCTACGAAGAGGTCAATATCCTCGATTTTGGCCGTCGCGCCATCCTTGCCGCCAAGCAAACCCTCGCCAGCCGTATCTCCGATCTGAAGAAGAACGTACTGGTGAAGAAATATGGCGACCGTGTAGGTGAGATCATCAGCGCTGAGGTTTACCAGGTTTGGAAAAAGGAGATCCTGCTCCTGGATGAGGAAGGCAATGAGCTGATCCTCCCCAAATCCGAGCAGATCCCGCAGGATTATTTCAAAAAAGGGGAGAATATCCGCGCCGTGGTGAAAAAGGTGGAATTAAAAAATAATTCACCAGTAATCATACTTTCCCGCACCTCTCCCTCATTTCTTGCTAAATTGCTGGAAATTGAGGTTCCCGAGATCTTTGACGGCCTGATCGTGATCAAGAAGATCGTTCGTGAACCGGGCGAAAGAGCAAAAGTGGCTGTGGAATCCTATGATGACCGTATCGACCCCGTTGGCGCCTGCGTAGGTATGAAAGGTAGCCGTATCCACGGGATCGTTCGTGAACTGAAGAACGAAAACATCGACGTAATAAACTGGACCAACAATATCAACCTGCTGATCCAACGTTCACTGACCCCCGCAAGGATCACCAGCATGGACCTGAACAACGACATCAAACAGGCGAATGTTTACCTCAAACCAGACCAGGTATCACTGGCCATCGGTAAAAAAGGTGTGAACATCAAACTGGCCCAGGAATTGACCGGATTTAGCATCGACGTTTACCGTGATACCGAAGGCGAGCCCCAGGAATTCGATATTGACCTGGAAGAATTCAGCGATGAGATCGAAACATGGATCATCGACGAGTTCAAACGTATCGGTTGCGATACCGCACGCAGCGTACTGGACCTCACTCCTGAAGAACTGGAGAGAAGAACAGACCTCGAAAAAGAGACTATCGACAGCGTGCGAAAGATCCTGAAAGAAGAGTTTGAGAAAGAATAAATTCCCCGGGAGCCCGGCTCCCTTCTGAATTTTTCCGGCTCAAACAGCTAACAAACTAAAAAATTGTCTTACAATAACGAATGGCAGAAACAACAACACCCAGATTAATGGCCGCAGCCAAGGAGTTCAACGTAGGGAAAGAGACCCTGGTTGATTTCCTGGTAGGCAAGGGATTTAGCAAAGACGATCTCAAACCCACGTCAAAACTGACGGAGGATATGTATCGTGCTTTGCAACAAGAGTTCCAGAGCGATAAGGTGGCGAAGCTAAAAAGCGACCAGATCGATCTGCCTAAAGGAAGCCTTGAGGCCAAGAAAAAGAAGGAAGAAGAAGCTACCTTATTCAAAAAAGAAGCTGCTAAAAAAGAGCCGGGCGAAGAAACGAAGAAAGAAGAGCCGCAAGCACCGGTAGCCCAACCACAGCCCGTTGTGGAAGCGCCTCCTGTTGTAGAAGAACAACCCAAACAGGAAGAGCCACAACCTCAACCTCCTGCTCAAACACAACCAGAGCCCGAAGTAGTGAAAGTGGAAGTACCGGAAATTGAAGGGCCAAAGGTTTTCGATAAGATCGATCTCTCTGCTATCGACTCTTCTACCAGGCCGAAGAAAAATCAGCCGAAGAAGAAAGAAGAGCCAGCCCAACCGGAAGTGAAAGAAGAACCTGTTGCAGAAGCCCCTCCGGTTGTTGAAGCAGACGAGAAAAAAGAAGAAAAGGAAAAGCCTGCTGAAAAACCGGCAGAGCAGCCCGTAACAATACCGGTAGTTGAAGAAAAGCCGAAGGAAGAAGAAAAGAAACCAGAGGTAAAGAAAGAAGAAAAGCCAAAAGAAGAAACTAAGCCGGTTCCTGAGATTGTTGAAGAAACAAAAGAAACCACTCCTGCCACTGAAGAAGATGCAGGTCCGGTAATTGAAAATATTAAGGCAACAAAATTGGAAGGTCCTAAGATATTGGGTAAGATCGAACTGCCGATTGGCAACGACCGGTCTAAATCCAACCAGGCACAAACACAACAGCAGCAGCAGCACCAACAGCAGCTGCAACAACAGGGAGAGGAAAAACGGAAACGTAAACGTATCCCTATCGAGAAAAGAGATCAGCAAACCCCACAGCAGAAAGCGGCCCACCTGTTCAAAAAACCGGAAGGACAGCAACAGCGCCAGGGTGGCGGTCATGGTGGCCAGCAAGGCGGATTCCAACGTGGGAACCAGCAAGGTGGTCAGCAAGGCGGCTTCAACCGCGGCGGCAACCAGCGTAGTGGTCAGGGCGGTCAGCGCATGGGCAACAAATTTGTTCAGCGTGAGCCCAAAGAGATCAACGAAAAAGAAATTCAGAATAAGATCCGCGAAACCCAGGCCAAGCTCGCAGGCACCAGTGGTCGTGGCAAAAGCCTCAAGGCCAAATACCGCCGCGAAAAACGTCAGGGTATAGCAGATAATGCAGGTGAGGGCGAAATGCAGGATAACAAACTGCAGGTAACAGAATTCATCAGCGTAAGCGAGCTCGCCAACCTGATGGATGTAAGTTTCGCAGATGTGATCTCGAAATGTATGAGCCTCGGCCTGATGGTAAGTATCAACCAACGCCTGGATGCAGAAGTGATAGAGCTCGTGGCCAACGAATTTGGTTTCGATGTCGAATTCATCGATATGGAAAAACAAATGGCCATGGAAGAAGAAGAAGAAGCGGATGAAGAAGATGAACTGCAACCACGCGCACCCATCGTTACCATCATGGGTCACGTTGACCACGGTAAAACTTCATTGCTCGACTATATCCGCAATGCCAATGTGGTAGCTGGTGAGGCAGGTGGTATCACCCAGCACATCGGTGCCTATGAGGTAACTGTAGGGAATGGCAGGAAGATCACCTTCCTGGATACGCCCGGTCACGAAGCGTTCACGGCCATGCGTGCCCGTGGTGCTAAAGTAACCGATATCGCGGTGATAGTGGTAGCGGCAGACGATGCCGTGATGCCACAGACCAAGGAGGCTATCAGCCACGCACAGGCGGCGAATGTTCCCATGATCTTTGCCATCAACAAGATCGATAAGGACGGCGCCAATCCGCAAAAGATCTATGAGCAACTCGCCCAGATGAATATCCTGGTGGAAGAATGGGGTGGTAAATTCCAGAGCCAGCAACTCAGCGCCAAAAAAGGCCTGAATGTTGACACCCTCCTGGAAAAGATCCTGCTCGAAGCCGAACTGTTGAACCTGAAAGCCAACCCAGACAGGGAAGCTGCCGGTTCCATCATCGAAGCTACACTTGACAAAGGCCGTGGTTATGTGGCCACCGTACTGGTTCAGAATGGCACCCTCAAACAGGGCGATCTGGTAGTGTCCGGTCAGTTCTATGGTCGTGTGAAAGCCATGTTCAATGAAAGGAATAAACGTGTGGACGATGCACCGCCATCAACACCTGTTCTGATCCTTGGCTTGAACGGTGCTCCCCAGGCCGGTGAGAAATTCAAAGTATACGAAGATGAGTCCGAAGCCAAAGATGTGGCCAACCGCCGCGCGCAGATCCTGCGTGAACAAGGCCTCAGGACCAAGAAACATATCACGCTCGATGAGATCGGACGCCGTCTGGCTCTCGGAAACTTCAAACAACTGAACCTGATCATCAAGGGGGACGTGGATGGTTCCGTAGAAGCGTTGAGCGACTCACTGCAGAAACTCTCTACAGAAGAGATCGTGGTGAGCGTGGTTCACAAAGCTGTAGGTGCCATCACCGAGAGCGATGTACTCCTCGCTACCGCATCAGACGCCATCGTGATCGGTTTCAACGTTCGTCCTTCTGCTTCCGCCGCCAAAGTGGCCGAGCATGAGGGTGTTGAGATCAAGCTCTACTCCATCATCTACAATGCTATCGAAGAGATCAAATCTGCGATGGAAGGTATGTTGGAGCCGAAGATCCAGGAGAAGATCGTGGCCAACGTGGAAGTGCGCAACGTCTTCAAATTCGACAAAGCCACTGTTGCCGGTTGTTATGTACTGGACGGCAAGATCGCGCGTAACTCCAAGATCCGCATCATCCGCGATGGTATCGTGGAATTCCCGAAAGGCGAAGGCAAATCCGGAGAGCTCGCATCACTGAAACGTTACAAAGACGACGTGAAGGATGTATCAGCAGGTATGGAATGCGGTCTTACCATCAAGAACTTCGATAATATCCAGGTAGGCGATATCGTGGAAGCCTTCGAAGAGGAAGAAGTAAAACGTACATTATAATCTGAACGTATTAATAGCAAGGCACAAGGTAAACTGTTATCCAAAGTTTCTCCTTGTGCCTTTTTTGCTTGATCACGCCCCTTAAAACCTTGTTAATAAGATAGACGGGACGTAGAATATCTGAACCTAAAAGTATTTTTGAGCATATCCATTTCATAAGAATATGAAAAAATTAAGCACGCTCCTGGTAGCAATGTTACTCGTTTCCGCCGCCTTTTCTCAAGGTGTCAGAAAAGTGACTGCTGATAAGATCGTTGGTATCGTTGGTGACAAGATCATTCTAAGATCCGATGTGTACAATGATATCCTCGACAGACAACGCCGTGGTGAGTCTGTTCCACCCAATGCCAATTGCTATATCATGGAGCAACTGCTCACCCTGAAAGCGCTGGTGTTGCAGGCTGAGAAAGACTCCATCATTGTAGGGGAAGACGAGATCGAAGCCCTGCTCGACAACCAGGTACGTGGCTTCATCCAGATGTACGGCGGAAGGGCTGAACTGGAAGCTATCGCAGGCCGCTCCATCTACCAGATCAAGGAAGATTTCAGACAGTCTTTCACTGAAAGAAAGAAAGCGGAACGCATGAAGGATAAGATCACCGAAGGAGTGAAGATCACCCCCCAGGAAGTGAAAGAATATTACGATAAGATCCCGAAAGATAGTCTTGCATTCTACGAATCTGAAGTAGCTATCTGCGAAGTTGTACTCTATCCCAAACCTTCCCGTGAGCTGGAGCTCCTGGCCATGGACGAACTGGCCGAGTACAAAAAAGCTGCAGAATCAGGAACACAGAAATTCGAGACCCTCGCTCAACTGTATTCTGAGGACCCCGGTAGTAAGGAATCTGGTGGCCGTTACGCCATCAACCGTACTGAAAAGACCTGGGACCCTGCCTTCATCCAAAATGCTTTCCGCCTGAAAGATGGGCAGATCTCTCCCGTATTCAAATCCAAATTCGGATATCATATCATCAAGATGGAAAGTCGCACCGGCGACGATGCCATCATCAGGCATATCCTTCGTATCCCCAAGATCACTGACGACGAAGTGAACAATGCCGTGAATCAGTTGGACTCGGTTCGCGCCAAGATCATTGCCGGTACCATGAACTTTGGTGAAGCTGTAAACAAATACAGTGAGGACGAATCTTCCAAATTCACCGGTGGCTGTCTGCAGAACCAATCTGGTGGCGGTTTGCTCACCATGGATCAGTTGGACAAGGACATGGTTGAATTTCTCGCCAAGGCCAATATGAAAGTAGGCGAAGTATCCAAGCCCAATGTTTTCACAGAAGACCGTACCAAGAAGAAAGGCGTTAGACTGGTATTCCTCAAGTCAAGATCTGAGCCTCACCGTGAGAACCTGAAAGATGATTATGACCGTGTAGCCAGCAGGGCCCTGGAGCAAAAGAAGGATGCAGTACTGGAAAAATGGTTCCAATCGAAGATCCCCACTTTTTATATGATGATCGATGATGATTTCAAAGGATGTGAAACGATGAGCCAATGGCTGCAGTACGCAGTGAAGAATACGAATAATTAGAAATTATCATAATTTAATTGGGCCCCGGTTTTCTGAAACCGGGGCCCATTTTTTTTTGCTCTGAACATTATTTATCATGATTGCTTTCTTTTCTGGGTGGGCTGATGTAATTTGATCCCTTTTCCGGCCCGCCCTCCGGCAGAACCTATCCACCCATTTATCAATCATCTCTAAGGATATGCTAAGGGGAAACCCCTAGGTAAATTAGAAATTCTCTTTTTTTCTGTGACAGCTTCGGCTTTTACGGTACTTTGTATAAGTATTTACATGTATGCTCAAGCAGCCCAAACAGTCCAGACCAGGAGCAGGTCAAACGCAAACCTTATACCTGCAAACCGACCTCCGCGGAACCATTGTCTCGGTGTCGTCCCCGCTGTTATTGGCTACAGGTAAGGCTGCGCAGGAACTGATCAATCAACCATTTTCCAACCTGCTCGAACCTGCTGAAATACCAGGCTTCCAGGCATTCCTCGATATGCCGGTCTTCCCGGAGCAACCAAGGGTTTTACTAACGGTGCAGGGCATCCGAACAAATACACCAATTGAATTCTCCATAACCAGGACGGGACCCGGCGAAGAACCGCCTTTGCTGGAGTGGAGGGCTGAATTGTATATCGATGAAGAGCATATGCCCCTCGTAAGCGACCAGGACGCTGAGATCCTGTTCCGCCGCTTTGCCGATGCTGCGCCAGGCATGATCTGGATCTCCGATGAGCAGGATAATACCGTTTATTTCAACAAGAGCTGGCAGCAATTCACTGGCATCACGGTAGATGATGTGGCCGGCGATGGATGGACCAAACTGATCCATCCGGACGATATCCCCATTGCCATCAGCGCATACCGCAATTATTTCAGGGACCGCCTGCCCGCCACCCTGGAGTATCGCATCAAGACCAGGGGTGATCAATATCGCTGGGTGATAGACCAAAGCGCGCCGCGTTATCATACCGATGGCCGTTTCCTCGGTTTTGTGGGATCAGTGATGGATATTCACGACAGGAAGCTGGCCGATGATATCATCCGCACCCAGGCAAAAGTGATGCATGATGTGTCAGACGCAATCATTTCCACCGATCTCGAATTCAAGATCACGGTTTTCAATCATGCTGCTGAAAAGATCTATGGCCTCCGCGCCGCAGACCTGTTAGGTAAGCATATCCGTTCCGTGATCAACCATGAATATCTCAGTACCACGCCGCAGGAAGTTTTGCATAGCCTGGAAAGCACCGGGGGCTGGGAAGGCATGATCTTCTACGATCACCCGGCGGGCCATCGCGTATTCATGTTGGCAACCCTTACAGTATTGCGCGATGATCATGGAAACCGGATAGGCATCGCCGCTATTCACCGCGATGTTTCCGACAAGCGCCGCGCAGAAGAATTGCTCCGCAATTCGGAAGAAAGATTCCGCTCCCTGGTCTTCGCACTGGGAGAAGGCATCATCATGTGCGATAAGGAAGGCAATATCGTTGCCTGCAATGAAAGCGCAGAACAGATACTCGATATACAACAGGGTGAACTTACCGGCCGCTCCATCCTGAAGCCTTTTACAAAATATTATTTCGAGGATGGTCGTATCGTTGAAGCCAGCGACTCCCCCGCCGCAAGAACACTGAGGACCGGCGCCTCTTACAAAGAAGTGATCATGGCTTTCAGCAAGCGCGACAGTATGCTTAGCTGGATCTCTGTGAACACCGAGCCCATTTACTATTCCACTCCTGCCCGGCCTGCGGAGCCCGATGCCGTGGTGGTGACCATCGTTGATATCACAGACCGGAAGAATCATGAGCAATTACTCGCCCTGGAAAAGAAAGTACTGGAGATGAATGCGCTTCCTGCCATCGGTCTTAAAACCATTATCGACTACTTTCTCGAAGGGCTTGAAAAACTATTCCCGGGTATGCTCTGTACGGTGCTTACCCTGGATCAACAAAAACAGACCGTACATCCGCTCAGTGCTCCCAGCCTGCCGGTTGAATATTCCAATGCCATCACCGGCAGAAGCATCGGCCCCAATAACGGATCCTGCGGTACAGCTATGTACCGCAAAGAAAAAGTGATCTGTACCGATGTGGCCAAAGATCCACTCTGGGATAATTACCGCGATCTGACCGAACAGTTCGGGATCGGCGCCTGCTGGAGCTTTCCCATACTAGATTCTCATAAAGAAGTGCTGGCCACCATCGCCACCTATTATCATTTCCCGAAAACACCGGGGCCGAAAGACCTGGGTATCCTCGACAGGGCATGTGATCTGTTGAGGATCATTATCGAGAACAAGGATGCAGAAAGGAAGATCCGCCGCAACCATGAGCGCTACCTCCTCGTAACGAAAGCTACCAACGATGCGATCTGGGATTGGGATATCTCTACCAACGACCTGTATTGGGGCGACGGATACTTCACCCTCTTCGGGTATAAACCGGGTTATGTTCACGATGGCATGAGCAACTGGTCGGAAAGGATCCATCCCGAAGACAGGGAGAGAGTGGAAATCCATCTTCATAAATACCTGAACAACAATAATGCACGTTTATGGGAGGACGAATACCGGTTCCTGAAAGCAAACGGTGAATATGCGCTTGTGCAAGACCGTGGGTTCTTCATTTTTGATCACGAGGGAAAGATGAACCGCATGGTAGGATCTGTGCAGGATATTACCGAGAAACGTGAAATGGAAAAGAAATTGCTGGAAACCGAGCTCAATAAACAAAAACTGGTAGCCCAGGCCGTTGTGAATGCCCAGGAAAAAGAAAGGGCTGAGATCGGGAAAGACCTGCACGATAACGTGAACCAGATCCTGACTACCGCCAAGCTATACCTGGAATTGGCCCTGGTGGATGAAGCTGAAAAGGACCAGTTGATCAATCGCTGCGCTGCCGGCATTTCCGATGCCATCAATGAAGTGCGCACCATTTCCAGGTCCCTGGTACCAGCCAGCATCGGTGACCTGGGATTGATAGAGTCCGTTCAGGACCTGGTTGAAAGCGTAAGGGCCACCAAAAAACTGAAACTGAAATTCGAGCATGATGAACAGATAGACGAGCTCCTGGATCATAAACGAAAGCTCACCCTGTTCAGGATCGTACAGGAACAGGTGAATAATGTTCTGAAGCATTCACAAGCTTCTAATTTGTTGATCGGACTGAAAAGGGAAAATGAAAGGATCTGCCTCAGCATTACAGATGATGGCGTAGGATTGGATCAGAGCACGCTTCGTGCAAGGAAGGGCACCGGGCTCTCCAATATCGTCAGCAGGGCCGACCTCTTCAATGGCGCAGTGAAAATAGACAGCTCGCCGGGCAAGGGGTTCAAGCTTACAGTTCACGTACCAATAGCAAACTTTTAAATAAAACCAGGCTTATGGAAAAGATCAGTGTTTTGATAGCGGATGATCACAAGTTGATCCGGGAGACATGGAGTTATATTTTAAACAATGATCCAAGATTTGTGGTAGTGGCGGATTGTGGCGATTCCGAACAAGCCGTGGAGCTTGCTAAAAATAAAAAACCGCAGATCGTTCTGATGGATATCAATATGGCGCCTGCATCGGGTTTTGAAGCTACGGAAAGGATCCGGAAGCTTTCTCCTGCCAGCAGGATCATCGGTATCTCCATGCATTCCCAGCCTGCCTATGCCAAAAAAATGCTGCAGATCGGTGCCAGGGGTTATGTTACCAAGAACTCTTCCAAGGAAGAAATGATCTCTGCCATCCTGGAAGTGCATAGTGGCAATAAATATATCTGCGACGAGATCAAGAACAATATTTCCGAACTGGTACTGGAAGAGAACAGGGAGATGCCCAATATCAATGCGCTTACAGACCGGGAGATACAGATCATCAACCTGATCAAAGAGGGAGAATCTTCCAAGGAGATAGCATCTTTACTGAAAATATCCCTGAAGACCGTTGAAGTGCACAGGCATAATATCCTGAAGAAATTGAAATTGAAGAACTCGGCATCGCTGGTGAACTTCATCAATAATGTGGCTACGAATATCTAAGAGTAATTACGTAGGATTTTAATAGGTTTTACAATTATCAAATTAACAATCACCCTATAACCTGAGGGCTCAATCAAAAGAATAAAGAACTTTACGCTGGTGTAATACACTAATTTACTTATTATGTGAAGGCTCTGCAATGCTCTCTTCTCTCCGGAAGGGAGCATTGTTCTTTTTAGGCATAGGGGTTTTACGAGGACTTTTTCCCCCTGTAAAAGCATTCAGAAACACTATAGGAGGAAACCTTTATTGG
>JAGIAP010000580.1 GCA_017744805.1 Chitinophagaceae bacterium
ATGCGTTGGTCGTGGTTTTTCATGCTTTCGGCCCACCACCCTGATTTGGCCTCGTCGATGGCTTGCTGGTCGCGGGCTTTGGCACGATTGAACATTTCTGCGTCTTCGTCACCTTTCACTTGTGCCATGGCGTTAGAGCATACCATTGAGCTCAGAATGGCCGCAATATATACTGATGATCTTCTCATTTTTGTTGCATTTACTTTTGCAGTGCCCGTCGCTCGCTGATCAAAACCAGATCACCGGGTTGCGCACCGGCAAATTCCGGATCACTTCATCCACCGTTGGCGCATGATCCAGCACCTTCCAGGTATTGAACCAGGCGGACTGATCAAATGCATTGGCCCCGAAAACCAATGCAGGTTGTGCAACCGGCCATTCGTTCCAATGCATCACATCTTTCTGAAAAGGCCATTTGTTCTTATCGGCGATATACGGATACATGTACTCAATCCCTTTTTTGATATTGCGCCCATCCTCCGTTGTGAAATTCCAGAGATCATTTTGTGGAGTGCTGAGGATCTGGCAGATCATGCTCATGGCATCCAGGTTAAAAAGCGCATATCCATACGGTTTAGTACGCTTTAGTTCAAGAGGGAAGCTACCGTCCTTTGCCATTTGTTTGGGTAACAGGAGCACTTTGTATCGTTCAGCACAGTAATCCATCAGGTTCTGATCCCTGGCGAATTTCGCGAATGCAGCAACCTGCATCACCCAACAGGTGCCATGATTATTGGCGGCATTCATTTCATCGATCCCGTACTGATGAGTAGTGAGCCATTTCAGGTATTCTTCAAACCATTTGCGGATCTGGTCGATCAGTTCATGGTCTGCGGCTGAAGACAGTGTATCCATTTGCAGCAGGGCCTGTACCACTTCCATCAGTTGAATGGTATCGATGATGCCGATACCGCGGCCTGTGGCCCTTCCTTTGATGGCCTGGGCATAGAGCAGGTTTGGGTTCATGCGCGTGGCAGTATCCACAAACCAGGCCTTGCAATGCAGCAATGCCTGTTTCCTGTAATCTTCTTTTCCCGTGATCATCCAGGCGGAAGCAAGCGAGCCTACCAGTCTGCTGAGACGGATCATGGCATGACGGTGCGCCGTGAAATTATCCGGGTTGGTCATTCCATCTTTTTGTACGTAGGGACTATCGGGGAATTTCTCATTCGGCCACCAGTAGTCCCCTTCAGAAAAAAAATCGTGCGGTCCTCCTGCACTGCGGGGGCTGGTGAAGGCTGTAACGGTAACAGGTTTTTCTTTCATGGCCTTATCGGCTTCAGCGATCACCTGCTGCCGAAGCACTTCTAACGCTTTTGTTTTGATGCTGGCATTACCGGCTGGTTTGGTCATGAACTTAAAGCTTACATTTCCTACCGTATTTGGCTTGCCTTTTTCTGCCGCAGAGATCAGGCCTGAGAGCTCTCCTTTGGCATTCCGTTGGATGCTGATGGTCCTCCAACTGTAAGCGCCCTTCTCATAATCGAAGCTTTCCCCATCATCGTCATATAATTTGAAAGAGCCGGGTTTGGATCCGTAATGTCGTACTTCGATATCTACCACTTCACCTTTGGCAGGGCTATGTAGTTTGGCCGGCATCATGGGAATGATACCGCCATCTTTCACGTACACGGGGATCTTATCCAGACCGGGCGACACAGTGATCACCTGTCCGTTCCCTGCCAATTCACCGGTGTAGAAATCGTACCAATTGCCTTTGGGCAGGATCACTTTGCGGGTAGTCTGTCCGGCAAAGAGCGGGGCTACCAGCAGGTATTCGCCTGCCATGTATTGATCCTTGCACTCTTTGGCCAGGGCTTCCACGTAGGGATTATCTTCGAGATTATAATCGATCTTTTCCTGTTTGATCTCCTGGCTGAAACCGTCTTCCAGGTTCATGGCGCGGAATACGGGTGTTCCTTCAAAATGATAGCGCGCAAATTCGGAATACCAGTAAGGCATCATCTGCATACGCAGTAATGAATATTCCTTCACCTGCTCAGCTACTTCGGGATACGACCAGGGTTTGGTGCCCGATGCCCAGGCATTGATCATGGCCATGGGAGAGAACACAACCGTTTGAAAACGACGCAACCATTCTTCACCGGTCTTGCTGGCCCTTACTTCGGGGGTCCAGAGCACGCCGGCAAAGCCGCTATTGATCAGGGCTGTGATAAAATCGGCATGATCATAATAATCATTGTAGATCACATAGGGAAAGGAAGCGCCACCACCATTGGAGGCACGCACCAGTCCGAATGTGCGCTCATTCTTTTTGCGATAGATATCGGTGCTGTAGCGCTGCATCAGCAGGCCATAGGTCTGTCTTTGTTGCTCAGCCGAAATGCCTGAAGGGAAGGTAGCCACATCGGGCCAGAGATAATGATCATAGCCATCCACTTCATCTATCTTGTAG
>JAGIAP010000581.1 GCA_017744805.1 Chitinophagaceae bacterium
AATCAATGATGGTTTGTGATGAATCTGTAACCGGAAACATTCTTCCATCGGGCTCTGCCTTCAGCTCTACTCCCCTTTCTTTGAACCATTGGATCGTATCCGTGGTAAAAAACCGGTGAAACGTTTTCCTGACAAAATTGCCACCACGCGGGTACTTCTTTACCATTTCACCAATCTCAAAACATGCATGCGTAACATTACATCTTCCTCCACCACTCACTTTCACTTTTGATAAAAGCTTGCTGCTTTTCTCCACGATCGTAACCTGCAGTTCCGGATTCATCCTCGCTGCATTCACGGCACAAAAAAAACCGGCGGCCCCGCCACCGATCACCACTAATTTTTTATCTGGCATAGTGCAAAAATAAACCCCTCAAACGAGGGGCTCAACTATTTGATCTTTTATTGTAAACAGATTGGGGTTCTCCGCTTCAGCTTTTTCGATGATGCTGTAATCTGAGAGAATATCCGGGCCGTTCTTGCGGATCGCCACATCATGTTCAAAGTGAACAGCTGCTTTGCCATCGCGGGTTTTAACGGTCCAGCCATCACGCTCCGTAAACACGTTCTTTGTTCCCAGGTTGATCATTGGCTCGATTGCAAGTACCATTCCTTCTTTCAGCTTCTCGCCATTTCCTCTTTTCCCATAATTCGGAACCTGCGGATCCTCGTGCATACTTCTTCCCAAACCATGACCTACCAGCTCTCTTACCACGCCATAACCATGCTTTTTTTCTGTATGCTCCTGGATGGCAAAAGCGATGTCTCCTATCCGATTGCCAGGAACAGCTTTCTCAATCCCCTTATAAAGCGATTCTTTTGTAACCTGTATCAGTTTCATCACCGCAGCCCCTGGATCTCCAATTGCAAACGTATAGGCATGATCCCCATACCAGCCATTCAGCACCACGCCCACGTCTACTGAAATGATATCACCTTCTTTCAGTTCGCTCTTATTTGGAAAACCATGAACAACCACATCATTCACAGAAATACACGAATTGAACGGGTACCCATTATAGTGTAGAAATGCTGGTTTTGCATTATGGTCAGCAATAAACTCAGCTACCAGCTTATCCAGCTCAAGAGTAGTAATACCAGGTCGCAGGATCTTTGCCACTTCGGTCAACGTGCGGCTCACCAGCAATGCACTCTGCCTCATCATCTCGATCTGCTCATCCGTTTTTAGAATAATCATGTTGCAAATTTAGGAAATATTCGGGGCAATGGGAAGTGTGGGTGTAGGTTTGGGAGGTTTAGAAGGTTTGGGAGGTTTTGGAGGTTTGAAAGGCTGGATAAGTTTCCTACGATTGAAATATTAGTCAGATTCAACTATGACATCTATCAAAACTTTTCAAACCTCCCAAACCTCCAAAACCTCCCAAACCTTCTAAACCTTCTAAACCTTCCTAACGTCTTTCCCCCTCTTAGCCAAAACAAAAAACCCGGCCATTGTGTAGCCGGGTTCATCTTATCAAAATTCTTTGTTCTTAATACTGAACTGCAGATGTTGTCTGGCGTCCCTGAACGCGGCCACTTTTCATAAGGCCATCGTACTGGCGCATCAGCAATTGAGTTTCGATCTGCTGGAGTGTATCCAGGATCACACCCACCATGATCAGCAGTGATGTACCACCGAAGAAGGTTGAGAATTGCTGTTTAACACCAAGAGTCAGCTGAGCGATACCAGGCAGGATACCCACCAGCGCCAGGAGGATCGCTCCGGGGAGGGTGATTTTATCCATAATGCTACCTATATAATCAGCTGTAGGCTGACCAGGTTTTACACCCGGGATGAAGCCATTATTCTGCTTCAGGTTATCAGCGATCTGCTTAGGATTAAAGATCAATGCAGTGTAAAGGAATGTGAAACCAATTACTACTACTGAGTAGATCAGCATGTACCAGATATTGGTGTGATCGGTGAACATTCTTGCCAGGTCGCCCTGTCCGCCTTTACCACCCAGTGTGACGAGTGTAGGAAGGAACATGATAGCCTGAGCAAAGATGATCGGCATTACACCAGCGCTGTTCACTTTCAGTGGCAGGAATTGTCTTGCGCCGCCGAACTGTCTGTTACCAACGATCTGTTTTGCGTAGTTTACCGGAACTTTTCTAACACCCTGGATCAGCATGATACAACCCATGATGATTGCGATCAGGATCGCGATCTCGATGATGAACACAAGGATATCACCGGTACGGGTTGATTTTGCAACTAATTCCTGAGTGAAAGACTGAGGAAGGCGGGCAAGGATACCCACCATGATGATGAGTGAAGTACCGTTACCAAGTCCTTTATCCGTGATCTTCTCGCCCATCCACATTACGAACATGGTACCTGCAGTAAGGATCACTACAGTTG
>JAGIAP010000582.1 GCA_017744805.1 Chitinophagaceae bacterium
CCCTCGTGAACAGGGGCGTTGAATTCGATCTCGACCTCGGCCGCTTCGATGCCATCCGCACTTCATTTGTTTTGAATGGCGCCATGATGGAATCGAAAAGTGTGACCACGCAATACACTTATATGAAGCAGCAGAATGCCGGACAGGACCCTGATCGCATCGCTGTGTACGATAAGGGCCGTGGCAAAAAAATGGAACGTTTCAATTCAGCGTTGCGCATCACCCACAATATCCCTGAATTCAGGTTTGCCGTTACGCTGATTGTGCAGACCATCTGGTGGGAGAAAGAAAGGAATATCGGGTACGATAGCCTGCCCATCGGTTATATCTCACGTGCCACTGGTGATATGCATTTCATGACAAAATCAGAAAGGGACGATCTGGCCGCAGCACCCAATACCACAGCAAGAAGAGAACTGGTAGAGAGCTTTGCCCAGGGTTACCACAATGTGGAAAAATGGAAACCTCTCTGGTTATTCAATTTGCGCCTGCAAAAAGATATCGGAAAGAATATCGGTTTTGCTTTCCTGGCCAATAACGTTTTCAGTCATCAACCTTTACTGCAGAGCACCAGGTATCCTACAAATTATAGCAGAAGGAATCCTGAGCTCTTCTTCGGTACGGAAGTAACTGTGAAATTCTAATCAACCAATTGAATGATCATGCAAAGAATCAAACTGACATATATCGCGGTGGCCTTGCTGTTACTGGCGGCCTGCCGGAAAGAATACAGGGATGTGCCCTTAATTGGCGCCCCTCTCGCTACAGTTTATCCGCAACATTTCAATAAACATGAAGCTGGTAATGTAAGTCTTACCATCACCAATAAGAATACAGGAGAGCAATTCAAAATTGTATCCGATGCAAATGGAAGAGTAGTGGTGCCGGATATGATCAGTGGCAACTATATTGTTGAGGCATTTAAAATGGTATCGGCAGAGGAAGCCCTGGAGCTAACGGGAGTGAATATCCCTTTTCCGGTTAATGCCACCAAACTGGTAACCATAAAAAATGGAATGGCGGAAGAAGAGATCCCGGTAAATGGCACCAACCCACAACCGCTGGTGTTCAAGGAGATCTACTACACTGGTAGCCGTACGCCGGCAAACGGTACTTATTTCTCAGATCAGTTCTATGAGATCTACAATAATACAGATCAGATCATCTACGCGGATAGCCTCTGTATCGCCAACACCGGCGGAAATGCAGGAAACGTTCCCACCGCAAGGACCTGGGGCTTCAAGCCAGACCAGGATTATGTTTATCTCCAGAACGTATGGATGATCCCCGGTAACGGTACCGAACATCCGATACAACCTGGGCAATCCATCATCATCGCGCAGGATGGCATCAATCACAAGACCGATCCATTGGGTAATTCCAACTCTCCTGTGAACCTGGGACTGGGTGTGGCCGATTGGGAATCTTATGTACCCCGTGCCGATAACCGCGACCTTGATGCTGACGTTCCCAACCTGGAAGCCATCTATCTCGGCAGCGTGGGCTTCGACTGGCTTACAGGTGTTTTCGGGCCTGGCATGGTCATCTTCAAGCACAAAGAGGTAAAGAACCTTCCCCTGGTCACTGAGCCGGGTAATACCAGCACAGCGCAGTATATGCAATTGCCCGTGAAATATGTGTATGATGCCGTGGACTGCCTGGCCAATCCTACCGCCATCAGCTTCAAAAGGATCCCCAACGCACTGGACGCCGGTTTCAAAAGTTGTTCCGGTTCATACGTGAGCGAAAGCCTTCGCCGCAAAGTGGCCAGAACGGAAAATGGCAGGAGGATCCTGCAAGACCTCAATAACTCCTCCATCGATTTCGAAACAGTTAAACCTCCTTTGGTAAGGTGGTAGGCATCCCCTAAATCAAGTTTATGCTGAAAAAATTATTAGCTCTCCTCCCCATAATCGCCGGCCCTGCTGTATTTGCACAGGATACGCTCAGCTCTGCCAATGGCAAGCTGCAACTGGCGCCTGTGCGCAACCCCTGGCTCGGAACTCAGAATGCTGCAGGATTATCGGTACTTCCTCTTTCATCGATGGGGCAAACCTGGCTCAAAGGCGCCATCGAAGAGGGCGACCTGAAACGCCCGCAACAACCAACACAATCCAGGAATATCCAATTCCTGTCTGAAAGATACCAGTCGCTCAAGAATGCATCCTTCTACGGGAAATTCTCTTTCCAGCAGAAATGGGATGATGGCATCAAATGGTCTGATGTACTGGACCCCTACAGGCGCAGCCCTTATGTAGTGGCTGATTCCATTGGGGGCGACTGGAAGAAACAATTGTACGATCTGGAGTTGAAAGCCTCCACCCCCGTGAACCAGCAACGTTCCCTGATGCTGGGAGCAGGAC
>JAGIAP010000583.1 GCA_017744805.1 Chitinophagaceae bacterium
GGTTTACAGGAACCAGTTTCATTATATTCTTTCGCGGCTTTCTGCCGGAAAACCTCGCCAATGGCCGTGCTTACAGTAGCGATAGGAATACCCAGCATTCTTGTGCTCATATTGTATAATCCTACAGTGGCAGGGCCGGAAAGCTTACTCAGCAGGAAGACCGGTATATAGTTGATGAAATTATTGATGAATTCAGAGAATAGAACAAATTTGGGAAAGCTAATATACTTCTTCAAGGTCTGTTTGATCTCCGTAATATTGAATCTTTCACGTCCGAAAATCACTGGCCAACTCTTCCGGAGCGAGTATAATAAGAATAGCGTTCCGATTATCTGTCCTCCGATATATCCAGCCATCAAACCCAGTTCACTTTTGATGGCAAGCCCAATCACCAGGGAGAGCAATGCAGAGATCAGGGTTGTCAGTATCCGGTTCATGGCAAGTGTTTTATATTGCCTGATCCGGTTGGTATAGGCAGAGAGCGTTGCATTGGCTCCCATGAACAAAACAGATACCGGGGATAGCAACAGCCATTTGGCTGTTTCCGGCGCTGATAATGCTGATGCAATCGGATAATGAAGCAATAGCATTATGACGAATGTAACAAGAGCAACCAGTCCCGTAAAGCCAAAACATGCCAACAGAAGCCCGTTTGCATCATTGTCTGTTTCGGCCAATATGATAGCACTTGAATATTGAAAGGTAGCGAGCAAGCCAAACAATGAACTAACGGCCATGTATATTCCCAACATCCCATAATTGTCAGGAGGATAGATACGGGCAAGTATCGGTGCAAAGATAAAAGGGATCAGTTGACTGAAAGTGGTGCCACTGATCAGCGTTACTGAGTTCTTGAAATATTCACCTCCTTTCAGGAATCTGGAAAGCATTCTACCTTTTTGATTATTTCCTTAAACTTTTACCTTTCAGAAGACGCTTGAACCAGCTACTGTTCTTTTCATCGAAATAACCACTTTGCACGCCATAACCGTATCCATAACCATAGCCATAACGACCACCACCATACCCATAATACCCCCTTGTTCCTTTGGAGATCACATCATTCACCAGAAGACCCATTTTCAGGAATTTCCCCTGCGTATACAATTCATTGATAAATAGCAGTTGTTTTTTGTAGGTATACCTTTGCCTGACCACATATAATGTTGCATCAGCATATTGGCTCAGGGTAAGCGCATCACTAACCAGCCCTACCGGTGCCGTATCAATGATGATCACATCATATTCTTCCCGCAGCCACCTGAAGAGCTCTGCAATCTTTGGCGCAAGCAAAATTTCAGATGGATTTGGAGGAACCGGTCCGCAAGGCACTACGTAAAGATCTTCTACTCCCGGTACTTTTTGCGGCAACTCATCCATCCTGGCTGCACCTATCAGATAATTGGTCAAGCCTTGTCCTTTCTGTAAGCCAAGGCCAGCCACGATCTTGGGTTTCCGAAGGTCAAACTCAAGGATTACGGTTTTCTTTCCGCTCAGGGCCATCGCTGCACCAATATTGGTAGACACAAAGGATTTACCTTCTCCACCAAAGGAGGATGTTACCAGGATGGTGGGCTTATTGAATTGTTCACCAATCAGGAAACTCAGATTAGATCTAAGTATCCGTAATTGTTCGGCTACTACTGAACGTGAGCTAAGCTGTGAGAACACGAGCGTTTGCTGATTCTCATTGTGGCCAATTTCCCCAAGGATCGGAGCATTGGTAGCCTTTTCAATATCACTGCGGGTAGTAACCTTATCATTGAAGAGGTCGATGATATAAATGATAACAATGGGGATCAGTAATCCGGCCAGCAGAGCGATAAGATAGGTCTGAAATCTCCTGGGACCGATCTGGCTACCGAAGGATTGTGCCGGATCCACCACCCTTGCTGTTGAAATGGTGGAGGCCAGCGCAATATTGGACTCTTCCCTTTTCTGAAGCAGGTACAAGTATAGGTTTTGTTTGATTTCCTGTTGCCTGGATTTTTCACGGGCCATTTTCTCCTTTTCAGGAACTGCGGAAATTTGCGACTGCAATTTCTGTTGCTGACCTTTCAGCGTATTGATGGTAGTGCTGAATGCCGATCTGATATTGTCAAGGTTCTTCAGGATCTTGAGCCTTGCTTCTTCAATATCCGAATTCAGATTCAAGACAACCGGATTATCTGTAGTTGCTCCGGTTTGAACCTGCTGCACCCTGTCTACTACCAATTTATTGTAGGCAGTTATCTGTTCTATCAACACAGGCTCGGAAAGCCCCAGTGTTGAGGGCACAAGATTATTCTTATTTTTTGGGTCCCTGATATATTGGGAAAGAAGATCAACAACCTGCAACTGGATCT
>JAGIAP010000584.1 GCA_017744805.1 Chitinophagaceae bacterium
CGAATAGAATTCCCATTGTCCCATCCAACCATATAAAGCCCAATCTTCCTACAAAGCGTTGGTTCGTTTCACAGCCCGGTTCGCCTCTCCCCACTTTTCAACAACCAAAAAATCAAAGAGATAATTTTGTTGCGATCTCTTCTCCCACCAATGCGGAAAGCGCCACTCCCATGCCGCTCATGCGTACTGCGCACCACACTCCCCGCTCCACTTCTTTGATGATCGGCATTTTCCCGGATCCCATACCCATGATCCCGCTCCACCTGTCTGTAATCTCTACAGGTTGTCCTGGCAGGAGATAGTTCTGCAGAAAACTTTCGAGCTCTTTCTGGATGGTATCGCTGATCTCCATTTCTGTGGTGGTCTCTTCTTCGAAGGCTTTATTGCGGGCGCCTCCCAGCAGGATCCGATCGCCCAGATCGCGGAAATAGTAGAAGCCTTCATCATAGTGGAAGCTGCCTTTGAAGCGAAGGTTTGGCAATGGGGCGGTGACGAGTATCTGACCGCGGGCAGGAACGATATCCAGTTGGGGAAGTAGTTGTCTGGCAAATGCATTGGTGCAGACGAGTAGTTGTTTGGTGTGGAAGATATATTCCTGCGTACTGTTATTGATAGGCCAGGAGGCATATAGTTTGATGCCTTCGGGGCCGCTTTCAAAATGTTTGACGGTGATGCTGTTGAGCACGGTCACTCCCATGGCGGTCACTCGTTGGAGTAGTTGCTGGCAGAGTTGTCCGGAATGCAGGGTGCCTTCGAATTTATTTTCGATGAGGTGGGCGGTAGCGCCGAACCCGAATTGTTTTATTTTCTTGTTGGCGAATTTGTAGGTAGGGGAGGAGCGGATGATGGGAGAGAGTTTTTCATTGAGCCAGTCGATCTGGTCTTGCAGGATGGTGGCGCTGGGGTCCTTGCCGGCCGCTATCAGTTCATAGCCTTTGCTCCATTGGAACCCGATGGCTTTTTCGCCCAGGATCTTACGGGTGCGTTGGAGGCCGCGATAGCGCATGTCAACGAGTTGGAGCATGGCATCTTCGCCCGATTTTTCTTTGTCCGCGATCAGTTCGGTGACGCTTCCGAAACAGGCGAAACCGGCATTACGGGTACTGGCCCCTGTGGGGATCACACCACGGTCCAGGATGGTGATCCGGCTTTTGGGCCATTGTTTTTTCAGGTGCCAGGCGCACCAGAGACCTACGAGACCACTTCCGAGAATGGTGACATCGGCCGGAGCAAAAAAGCTCTCCTTTTCCCAGACAGATATTTGCATTGAATAAAGTTATTTGATAATATGCAGCCGGAAAAATAGAACTTTGACGTCCAATTGAAAAATCAAACCACTACCAGATGAAAAAGTATGTTTACGTGTTACCTCTTTGTTTACTGTTATTCACAGGCTGTGAATCCACCCAGCAGATATTGAAAGACCTGGGTCAGACCGGAACAGGAACAGGCAGTACCACCGGCGGGCTCTCTACCAACGATATTATTGCCGGATTGAAAGAGGCGCTGGCCGTAGGCGCAGAGCGCTCTTCCACCAAGCTCTCCGCGATGGACGGTTTCTTCAAGAATGCGGCCATCAAGATCCTGCTTCCGGAAGAAGCACAGAAAGTGGAAAAAACATTGCGTGATCTCGGCATGGGAAGCCTTGTTGATAAAGCGATCCTCAGCGTGAACCGCGCTGCCGAAGATGCTGCCAGCTCTGCTGCGCCCATTTTCGTGAATGCCGTCAAGAGCATGACCATCAACGATGCACTCGGCATCCTGAAAGGCAGCGATACTGCCGCCACTTCCTATCTCAAAGGAAAGACCACCGTTTCCCTAACCAATGCATTCAAACCAGTGATCGAAAAATCCCTGGCCAAAGTGAATGCCACCAAATACTGGGGAGATGTTTTCACGGCCTACAATCAATTTGCCACCAAGAAGATCAATACCGATCTCTCCGCTTTCGTAACGGAAAGAGCGCTGGATGGCATTTTCTATCAGGTAGGTCTGGAAGAAAAAGCCATTCGTAAAGATCCTGTTGCCAGAACAACGGAGATCCTGAAAAAAGTATTCGGGAAGAATAGCTGATCAGAATGCAGATCGAAAATATGCCGGCCATTGCATTGTACATGCAGTGGCCTTTTTTATGCGGCAGCTAAAACAAGGGCCCGCTTTTCAGACGGGCCCTTTCTTACCATCACCGTTTTTATTAACCACTATTTCACCACAATTTTTCTGGTGATGGTTGCACCTGTAGATGGGTGGACTATAGAGAGAAAATAAAGACCGCTCCTGATACCTCTCAGGCTGTATTGGTTGGCCGACAAATTCCTAACGGACAGGATCATTCTACCAC
>JAGIAP010000585.1 GCA_017744805.1 Chitinophagaceae bacterium
GGTATATCCCGGCGCCGTGCATACCCGGCTTCACAATTCGCTTGGAGCCTACCACCTTATGTGCAATGCCCTTCATGAGCTTCGCAATAAGGGAGTAGACATCACCCCGGAAGAAGAAGTGGCGGCCAAAGTAGCCATTTTGTTGCATGATGTGGGACACGGACCGTTCTCCCATGCACTGGAAAATGTGCTGATCAAAGGAGTGAGACATGAGGACATTTCACTACGTATCATTCGTATCCTCAACCAGGAAATGAATGGACAGCTTGATCTTGCCATCGCCATCTTCACCAATCAATATCATAAGCCATTTTTATACCAGCTCATTTCCGGCCAGCTGGATGTGGACAGGATGGATTACCTGAGTCGCGACAGCTTCTTCACCGGCGTATCCGAGGGCGTGATCGGTTACGACCGCATCCTTAAAATGCTCACTGTACATGAAGGTGAATTGATGGTGGAAGAGAAAGGTATCTTCTCCATAGAGAAATTCCTGGTAGCACGCCGCCTCATGTACTGGCAGGTATACCTGCACAAAGCGGTGCTGAGTGCAGAAAAGATGCTGGTGAAAGTGCTGGAACGCGCACGGGAACTGATCCTCAGAGGAGAGAGCGTACCCGGTGCATCTCCTGCCCTCGATCTGTTTCTGCAATGCCGCCATGAAGAAACCCCTATCGATGAGCACCTCCAGCAATTCTGTCTGTTGGACGATTTTGATGTAATGGCCAGCATCAAGAACTGGATGTTCCACCCCGATACCGTACTCGCTACCCTTTGCGAAGGGCTGATAGACCGCCGTTTATTAAAAGTTAAATTACAGGCAGACCCCATCGATCCTGCCTGGATCGATGAACAGCGGAACAGGATTTGCCAACAGAAAGGTATCAAAGCGGAGGACTGCCATTATCTTCTTTTCACCGGCGAAGCCGTCAATACAACGTATAATCCGGTAGAAGAAAAGATAAATATCCTTTTCAAAGATGGAACAGTGAAAGATATATCGCAGGTAGACAATGCGCTGATCAGCCAAACGCTGTCCCGCCCTGTGAAAAAGTACTACATTTGTTACCTGAAGTAAAGCATCGAAACCAGTACCTCGCAAAATCCCTTATAAAAGCTCAACAACCATGCAATTCACAGCAGCGCAAATAGCCATGATCATCAATGGGAAAGTGGAAGGCGATCCCAATGCCGCTGTTGGCTCCTTCGGAAAGATCGAGGAAGCCAAAGCCGGACAATTAGCCTTTCTTGCCAACCCGAAGTATGAAGATTTCCTCTACTCTACTGAAGCATCCATCATTATCATAAGCGCCTCCCAGGAACTGAAACAACCCATTCAGGGAACCCTGATCCGGGTTGAAGATGCCTACACTGCCTTCGCCACCTTACTGACCAGGTACCAGGAAGTGATGACCCAGCAAATGGTCGGTACACAGGACCCGGTGTATGTTGCTTCATCCGCCAAACTGGGTGAGAATATCTTCCTGGGGGCTTTCTGCTATATCGGTGAAGGAGTGGTACTGGGTAATAACGTGAAAATTTTCCCTAATGCCTATATCGGCAACAAAGTAACTATTGGTGATAATACGATCGTGCATCCTGGCGTGAAGATCTATCACGATTGTGTGATCGGGAAGAACGTGACCATCCATGCAGGAACAGTACTCGGCAGTGATGGCTTCGGCTTTGCCCCTCAACCTGATGGCAGTTTCAAGAAAGTGCCACAGATCGGCAACGTGATTGTGGAAGATTTTGTGGAGATAGGCGCCAATGCCACCATCGACCGTGCAACGATGGGCTCTACCGTTATCAAGTCCGGCGCCAAACTGGATAACCTGATCCAGATCGCGCACAATGTTGAAGTAGGCAATAACACCGTGATCGCTGCCCAGGCAGGCGTGAGCGGAAGCACCAAACTTGGCAATAATGTAATGATCGGTGGACAGGCCGGTATAGTAGGCCATATCAGCATCGCAGACGGCGCCCGCATCAATGCCCAGAGCGGTGTGAGCAAATCCATCAAAACCAGCAATGCCGCAGTTACCGGGTCACCCGCCTTCGATTATACCAGCGCCCTCCGCTCCCAGGCCGTGAGCCGCAATCTTCCTGAACTGGAAAAAAGGATCAAGGAACTGGAAAAACTGGTTCAGCAGTTACTGGCAGAAAGGGTATAGTGCTATCACAATCGTATTATTTTCAAAATATCATCAGGCACGATAATTCAATTTATCGTGCTTTTTTATGGCCGTTTACTGCCTGGTAGTACTTTTTAAATGATTTTTTTAATTAATACTGCCTGAAAGCTGTCGTTCAAT
>JAGIAP010000586.1 GCA_017744805.1 Chitinophagaceae bacterium
GCTTTACCCTCACCGCTCCGGACAACGGGGTGCTGGAGATCAGCTATGTGGGGTATAAGAAACAGGAATTGGCCATTGGAGGCAAATCCACTTTTCTCATTTCCATGGAAACTTCAGAAGAGGGATTAGGAGAAGTGATCGTTGTTGGTTACAATACCCAACGCAGAAAAACAGTGACTGGTGCCGTGGCCACCGTAAATATGGCCGATGCGGAAGCGAGGCGTGTGCCTGATGTAGCTCAGGTGCTGCAAGGCCAGGTAGCTGGTGTGCAGGTAACACAAAGTACCGGGGCGCCCGGCGAAGAGATCAGTATCCGCATCCGTGGGGAAGGTACCATCGGCAATAATAGTCCACTCTTTGTAGTGGATGGTGTGCCCTCCCGTGACATCAGTTTCCTCAATCCCGCGGATATTCAGAGCATGACCGTTCTGAAAGATGCCTCTGCCGCCGCCATGTATGGTTCCCGCGGCTCCGCAGGTGTGGTGCTCATTACCACCAAGAGCGGAAGAAAAGGCAGGACCGTGGTGGACGTGAACTATTTCTCCGGTATTCAGCAAGCCACCAATCTTCCCAAGATGCTGAACACCCAGCAATACATGAATAAGCTGGAAGAAACCTGGAACAATAACCCGGATAATGCAGGCGGTAATAATCCGTATACTGCCGATAAGAACAGGACAGACCTGGCCAATACAGACTGGCTCAAGGAAACCTTCGAGACCGGTAAATCCCAGAACCTGCAACTGACCCTGAGTGGTGGCACTGACAAAGTGCAATACCTGCTTAGTGGCGCTTACTACAAACAGGATGGTATTGTAGTGTATGATCATGATCAGTATAAAAGGATCAGTGTTCGCTCCAATCTCAATATCAATGTTACGGACAGGCTGGCGGTAGGGACCAATCTGCAATTGATGCATTCCACGCAGGATAAGCTCTCCTCAAAAGGCGATGCGCCGGGCATTATCCGTCATGCGATGCTGCGCCCACCTGTGATCCCGGTGTATAAAGATCCTTCAGACCCTACCTGGTCTGCCAGGGACCCTTTCACCGACCTGCCTTTTTACAAAAGTCCTACAGATTTTCAGTCCGGCAAATATGAATGGACCAGCAACCCTGTAGCCCTTGCCTATTTTACAAATGATGTAAGGACCCGGTTCAAAACCTTTGGTAATATATATGGTGAATATTCTTTCCTCCGCGAAAAAGAACTGAAGTTCCGCACCAATATGGGCGTTGATATCAACTACACACATAACAAAGCCTTCTATCCGAATTTCGGGGATGATGATGGCGGCGGTGCCACACAAGATAAAGGACAGGGAAGAAAGAACCGACCCAATTCCCTGACAGACGACAGGGGAGAAGAAATGAATTTCACCTGGACCAATACCCTTAATTATTCAAAGAGATTCAACAAACATCAGGTCAGTGCATTGGTGGGTTCTGAATATATCACCTGGAGAACCTCCAATACTGGTGGTTCCAGGAACAGGTTCGAGTATGAATCTCCCAATTTCCAGTACCTTGATTATGGCAATGCTACATCAGATATTTGGAATGGTGGCTCTGGCAGTGACCTCGGACTGTTCTCCCTCTTCGGAACTGCTACCTATACTTATGCCTCCAAATACATGGTAACTGCCAATTTCAGGGCAGATGCCTCTTCCAATTTCGGTGAGAATAAACGTTGGGGTTATTTCCCATCTGTGTCTGTCGGATGGCGTGTGACTGAGGAAAATTTCATGAAAGGGATTTCCTGGATCGACGATCTGCGCTTACGCGCCAGCGTTGGTTCACTGGGCAACCAGGATCTGCCATATTACGCTTACAAGACCCTGTACACCCAAGTGGATAACAGGTATAAGCTGATCAGATATGGTAACCCCAATCTCAGATGGGAAGCCACTACCCAAAGTAATTTCGGTATCGATCTTGCCCTGCTGAAAAACAAACTCTCACTCAGTGTGGACTATTTTGAGAAGAAAACAAAATCCATCCTTTTGCCCGTTTCCCTGCCTGAGATCTTTGGGGATGTGGAGGCTACCTATGTGAACGCAGGGGAAGTGTCCAATAAAGGTATCGAGATCGCACTCGGTTATAAGGACAATATCGGCGAGTTCAAATATGGAGTAAATGCCAATTTTGCTGCTGTAAAGAACAATGTAGACAAACTCCATCCCAATGTTCCCGTGATCACAGGAGATGTATACCGCACTGCGGTAGGTCAACCTCTCGGTGCTTTCTACGGATACAAAATGGTAGGGATCTATCAGAACCAGGCGGAAATAGACAAATATCTTCCCAATAC
>JAGIAP010000587.1 GCA_017744805.1 Chitinophagaceae bacterium
TACTTCAACTCGGTAGATATTGGGAGAACCAATATCCATGCTTCTTTCAGCAACCAGGGCTTCAGGGTGGTAAGGCCGTAAACTCCGATGGGGTTTTGCCCGTCCAGAGCTTGAAGGATCAGGACATTGTGGCTGATCCGTTTTTTCCTGCCGTTGTATGTTCATCGGCAGCGATCGCTTCCAGCAGGAAACTGTTGAGCGATGTTTCGCCGGGAATATTCAGTTTCCTTCTCAACCGGTACCTGCTGGTCTCCACGCCCCTTACGGAAATGCCCATCAGTTGTGCAATTTCCTTGGAGGTAAGATTGATATGAAGGTAGGCGCATAGTTTCAGATCTGTAGTGGTGAGCGAAGGGAAATGCTTCTTCACCGAGTTGAGATAATTACTATGCACTTCATCGAAATGGTGGGCGAAATGTTCCCAATCCTCTTCTTTATTCTCTGCTTCTTCCAGTAGCCGCATCACTTTCCTGAAACTGCCGATATTCAATGGCGGATCGTGTTTGGTGATGGCTTGCACCAGTTTCTCTTTGATCTCCGATAACACTTTCCCCCGCTCCACCAGGTGCATGGTCACGGTGGCCAGCTCCCTGTTCTTGAACATGACATCGGATTCCAGTTTTTCATTTTGCACCTGCATCAGTTCTTTCTCGTTCCTTTCCAGTTCCAGTTGGTGCAGGGAGATCAAATGTTCCTGTTCTTTTTTATGTTTTATCTGCTGGTTCGCGAATTTTCTTTTCTGTCTCCTGTAGAGCAGGTACAGGAAAACGAGAAAGAGAATGATGTACACGGTTTTGGCGATCCAGGTCTGGTACCAGGCTGGCCAGATGACGAAGGAATAGGAGACCGTTGCCGATTCGTTTCCGAGATTGTCCTTTGCTTTCACCACAAAAGTGTAAAAGCCATGGGGCAGGTTGGTGTATTCTTTTTCTGGCTTTGGGCTCCAGTTGCTCCATTCCTTATCGAAGCCGTTGAGCCGGTAGCTGTACTCGATATTGCCGGCCTGGTCATAGGCAGGTGAAGCGAATTCGAATCGGAAACTGCTGTACTTGTTGGGAAGGCGAATGATATTGTCCTTGCTCTGTTCACTGATGGAGCCGTTCTTGTCAGTGAAGTAGCCACCGAAGATCAGGCTATCGTTCTTGCCGATCGTCTTTACCCTTCCAATGGCCACTGCGGGAACGGCCGACAACCTGATGTATTTTTTATAATTGATATGGTAGAGGGCTTTTTCTGCAGCGAGAAAGATATTCTCCTCATCATAAGGGTAGATGAATTCAAAGCCACTCACGATGCGGTGTTTCAGTTCAGGGAAATACACGATGGAGTAGGGTTGATTGCCAGCAGGTTTATGAAAGTCAACGATGGCGGGCACTTTATCCGACACGAACCAGATATTACCATAGGCATCTTCCCGCAGGAACTGGATGGGGATATCCCCGAAGATATCGAATAACAAGGGCGATCGCTGAAAGCGGTTGGTGGCGGGATTGAATTCATAGAGCCCATGCGGCGTGGCGATCACCACCCGGTTCCGGATAAAGAATACATAGTTCTCATAATCGGCGGGGAGCCCATCTTTGGCTGAAAGTAGGGTATACTCCAGGGAATCGCCTACCAACCTGATGCGGTAGATGCCCCGGTAGGGATGCGAGCACCAGATGGTATTGTCGCGATCGATGGTGATGAATCGCAAGCTCTCCTGCAATCCGCCGATATGTTTGGGGATGGTGAACTCGTTGCCGGTCTGCAGCATTTTGTACAGGCCGCCATAGCCTCCGATCAGCAGTTCCCTAGTATTGCCGGAGGATGCATATTGACGGTAGAGCCAGATGCCACGGTCGCGGATCAATGGAACGGCATTCTTTTCCCTGATCTGAAAAACACCTTCGTGATGGCCGAGCAGCAGTTGATCATCACTGACAGCGAGGCTCCATACCTGTCCCTTTGTATTGGGAACGAGATCGAAGCTGCTTCGTGAAGCGCTGAAATCGGTAGAGCCATCGAGGGTTGTTTTGTACACGCCATCGCTGGTGCCGATATACAATTTATCATGGAATACCTGTGCCGCATAGCTGGTGAGCATATTCTTTTTATCCGGGTAGATCTGTTTCACGAAAGTATTGTACCGGATCAGGTCGATGCCATTATCGAGGGCCACCCAGATATTCCTCCTGCGATCCGTGAATAGCTGTAGCACATTGTTGTTCTGCATGCCTTCCTCCATACTGAATCGCTGGATGATGCGGCCATTGGTCCTGCTGATGATATAACACCCGTTGGAAGTGGTGCCCACGGCCAGTTCCTG
>JAGIAP010000588.1 GCA_017744805.1 Chitinophagaceae bacterium
GGCTATTATACAACGCGCCCTTTGTGGCGGATTACGCTGCAGGGGCTAACCTGGATGCACAGGTTGCGCTTGGCGATGAGATCGCTGCCGTTGAGCCTCATTTCAGGGGTGTCAGCTACGGATTCATTCCCTATGACCCGCTCCGGATGCAACGACTTTTCAAATATGAAGATGTAGTGTATCAACCTGAGAAAGATGCACACGAAATGGGACTGATGAAAACCATCTACCTGTACAATAAAGTGATCAATGAAGTAAAGGGCCTGACGGAAGGCAGTGAGCAGGACAGGAAAATACTCATCGCTCAGGCAAAAGCCAGCAGGGCCTGGACCAATTTCTTAATGATCAATTATTATGGACTGCCCTATAAGGAATCGGGCGCTGCCAATGATCCCGGCTTTCCGATCATCACGGAAGCAGATGTAACAGCCACCTCCTTTAAGCGTGCTTCTGTGAAAGAGGTATATGATTTCATATTGGATGATCTGACCACTGCCATTCCCGATCTGCCGGCGCCACTGGCAAACCGGTACATCATGTCTGGCACAGCCGCCAAAGCATTGCTGGGCAAAGTGTATATGTTCATGGGCAAGTTCAGTGAAGCGCTCCCTTTTCTGAATGAAGCCATCGACAATGTAACAGGTGCATCCATTCCTTTACAGTTGTACGATTATAATCTAACCTTTGGCGTAGGTGGCTCCTTCCTGCCCATCGGCGCATTCGGGCCGGTGTATCCCAATGCCACCAACAATGCGGAGAACCTGTATACAAAGCAATTCACCAATTACTGGAGTTTTACAAATAATGAATTTGTACTCACTCCGCAGGCCTTCGCCCTTTTCAGGAACTCCGATCTACGGCTCAAATTCTTTTCAAATATCCCTTATTCGGCTTCCACGCCATATCCTCACGGCCTCAACCGGCGTATTGGCCCCATCTCCGTATTGTTTGGCGTGATGCTCCCCGATCTCTACCTGCTGAGAGCGGAATGCCGGGCAAGGCTCAATGATCTGACCGGAGGCAAAGCCGATGTGGAAGCGCTGCGCAGGAAAAGAATGCCTGTGGCAGAGGCTGCAGTTCCTGATATTATTGCCGCTGATAGAATTGCTCTCGTAAAGTTCATCCTGGAAGAGCGTATCCGGGAGTTTGCGGTGCAGGGTTACAGATGGTTCGATATGCGAAGACTGTCTGTAGATCCCGAATTCAGTTCCACCGTCGGTTACACACATGTGTTATACAAGGAAGATGGAGGCACTACCAGTTTTACTTTGAGACCTGAGCGCTTCGCGCTGCGGTTCGCACAAAAATTGATAAGCCAGAATCCTGGCATGGAAAACAATCCTTAACATTCAAAACTCTAAATAATGAAATACTTAGTTGATAATACCATCAGAAGAACCTGTTTTTGCTCTGTGATCCTGTTCCTCTTTTTAATCCCTTCCATATCACTCCGTGCCCAGGCCGGCCCATCATCCATGAAAGACAGCGCAACCATTAAAGTGAAAATGGCCAATGCGGGTCTGTACCCTATGTTCTTTCCTTACAATATTGGCGACAAATGGCATTTCGACTCTGCCTACATAGTGAAGGATGGCTACAGGATCTATCGGTTATGGATAAAGAATCCAAGGCAACAACGCTTTATCGTGAGAAACCCATCGATGAACATCAATATCCCCGGAGCCTCCGTACCGGGGCCACAACCTGTATTCCTGTTGAAACCTGGCGCAACGGTAATTGTGGAAGGCGATGCGAATGATCCGTTGGCACTTACCGTAAAAAGTGCCGACAAGGAGATCAATGATTATGAAAAATACCGGTCCGTTGCCAAAAAGATCGAAGCAGAACGCTGGGAGATCATCAAAAGCATTTTCAAAACAGCCGATCAAAAAGCCAGCCCTGAACAGGAGGCCAGGAGGGAATCCATCGATTCTTCCCTGCGGGAATGGCAGAAGACTTTTGTAAAGGAGCATATCAACTCCTATGCTGCGCTGGAAGTATTTTTCTGGTATTATTTTCTGATCAACAATAAAGAAGCTGCCAATATCCTCGCGGGATTTCCTGAAAAAGTACGAAGCAGTGTATTGGGCAAAAGCATCAAAGCTGAGCTGGATGCTGTAGGCGTCACTTCTGAAGACAGGATCGTTACACCGTTCAAAGAAAAAGGGCTGGACGGGAATATAGTTGATATTGCTGCACTGAAGGGGAAAGTGGTACTGATCGATTTCTGGGGAAGCTGGTGCGGGCCTTGCAGAAAAAGTCATCCGCATCTGAAGG
>JAGIAP010000589.1 GCA_017744805.1 Chitinophagaceae bacterium
CAAGCAGGAGATCGTATTTCTCTTCCACTTCGGAGAGCTTGTCCTGCCCCATCAATCCTTTTGTGCCATTCTGTGAGGGTGCGATGCCTTCTGTGCGGATAACGGCGGGATATTCCAGCCTGGAGTTCTCGTCCTTGGTAACGCCGATCAGCTCAACCAGGAAGCTCCAGTTCTTGTTGAAGTCATAAATGTAGATGAACTTCTGGCTTGGGTTCTTGATCTCGGAACCGATCAGCGTTTCCTGCATCAGCAAGGGAGGAGCTTCATACTTCTTATCGTATTTGTCCAGCGTGATCTCGCGTCCGCGCTGCCAGTTATCATTACTCCTGTAAAAAGTTGCCTGGTGTTTATTATCGAACTCATACGATTTGAGGATCACCTGGTGCAATTGGAAAAATGTTTGCGTATGCTTGATCGCAACATCCCGGTAGATGCTATCGTCTTCTTCAAAATAAACCCTGAATTTAAGTACAGCCATAATTACGAATATAATGATCGTTCGTTTCAAAAATAAGACAATATTCTAACTTTCAGAAGTCAGACATAAGGCCTTGCAACTATGTGATTTGATTATCCTTTCACGGGCGACAGGCCCATTTCGGCTGCCTTGTCCATCATAAAGCGATGAGCTTCCTCATAATTATTCTGGATCTCTCCGTCGAGTATCGCTTCCCTGATGGCATTTTTGAGATCCCCTACGGGTCTGGATGGCGGAAGCCCGAAGGTGGCCATGATCATTTCTCCGGTGATAGGTGGCTGCCAATTGCGGATCTTATCTTTTTCTTCCACTTCTTTCAATCTTTCCCGCACCATTTCGAAGTTCTCGAGAAAGCGTTTCACTTTCTGCTTGTTCTTGGAGGTGATATCCGCTTCGCAAAGCATCATCAGGCTATCGATATCCTCGCTGGCATCGAAGAGTAATCTTCGGATGGCTGAATCCGTTATATTCTCCTTCGTCAGTGAAATAGGTCTGAGGTGCAGCTCCACCAGCTTCTTCACCAGTCGCATCTTTTCATTCTGTGGTAGCTTGAGCTTCGCGAATATCTTAGGCACCATTCTTCCCCCCACCACTTCATGTCCGTGGAAGGTCCAGCCATGGCCCGGTTCCAGTTTTTTGGTAGCCGGCTTGGCGATATCATGTAGTACCGCCGCCCAGCGCAACCAGAGATCATTGGTATGCCTGGAAATATTATCCACTACCTGCAGGGTATGATAGAAATTATCTTTATGCCCGTATCCATCCACATACTCTGCGCCTGCCAGTTCCACCATCTGGGGGAAGATGATATGCATCAGCCCGCATTTGTACAGCAGGTCCAGGCCGATACTGGGCTTGGGACTAAGCAGGATCTTGTTCAGTTCATCGGTGATACGTTCCTGCGACACGATGCGGATCCGTTCCTTGTTATCCCTGATGCTCTCAAAAACAGGAGGATCGATGGTGAAACCCAACTGGCTGGCAAAGCGTACGGCCCGCATCATACGGAGCGGGTCGTCACTGAAGGTTTGCGAGGGGTCCAACGGCGTGCGGATCAGTTTGCTTTCCAGGTCGGCGATGCCATTGAAAGGGTCCACCAGCGTACCATAGTCTGCATCATTGAGACTGATGGCAAGCGCATTGATGGTGAAATCGCGGCGATCCTGATCATCCTTGAGGGTACCCGGCTCCACTTCGGGGTTGCGGCTATCGTAGCGATAGCTTTCCCTGCGCGCGCCCACGAACTCTATCTCCCAGTCGTCCAGTTTTATTTGTGCAGTCCCGAATGTTTTGAAGTATGCTACGGTGGGTTTGGGCTGGAAACGTTCGGCCACTTTATGGGCAAGGGCAATACCATCTCCCACGCACACGATGTCTGCGTCCTTCGTTTTCCTTCCCAGGATCTTATCGCGCACAAAGCCTCCGATGAGGTAACAGGGAACGCCCAGTTCAGCGGCGGCATTCGCGATCTTCTTAAAAACGAACAGTTCCTTTTCCGAGCAATGAATATCCATAAGCAGTGCAAATGTAAAACATGTGAAGCATAAGCGGTCTGAGGTCAGGCCCTCAGGCTATCGAGCAATTGATCGTCCTGGATGTCGAGCGCGCATTTGAAATGTCCGAGTGGACAGGCTTTCCGGCCATGAAGGCCACAGGGCCGGCAAGGGAGGTTCTCCTTCACTTCTACAATGAACTGTTTATCGGACAATGGCCCGAAACCGAAGGAAGGCAATGTGGAACAATAGATTGCCGTTACCGGCGCATTTACGGCCGAGGCAAAATGCATGGG
>JAGIAP010000058.1 GCA_017744805.1 Chitinophagaceae bacterium
GCAGTGAGCAGAATATGATCGGTATAGAAACGGGCAGTGCTTTCGTTGAGATTGCCCGTGGCGAGCAGCCCCACATGGTGGGGCCTGTTGTTGATCATCCGTTTTACCAGTGCTACTTTTGCATGAACCTTGAGGGTAGGGATGCTATAAATGATCTTTACGCCTGCTGCTTTGAGCCTCCTCGACCAGCGCAGATTGTTGGCCTCATCGAAGCGCGCTTTCAATTCTACAAATACCACCACTTTCTTGCCGTTCCGGGCTGCGCTGATCAATGCAGTGGCGATGCGGGAATCACTGGCAATGCGATAAAGCGTTGCATAAATCTCTTCCACGGTAGTATCGATACTTGCCTCATTGAAGAAACGAAGTACGGTACTGAATGACTGATAGGGCGCATGCAGGATGATATCCTTTTGTACGATCTCTTCCAGCAATGATTTGCGCGGATCCTTCATGCGATGGGTAAGCAAGGGCCAGCGTGGGTATTCCAGCAACTCATTTTTGACGGGAAGACCAGCCAGGTCTTTCAGATTATGATACACGCCACCTTCCATGATGCTGGCCTTTTCCAGGTTGAAAAGATTGATCAGTGCCTGCAGGCATTCGGGAGGCGTGCCGGCCCCGTAAAGCAGGCGGGTGGCAAATCCGAAATCACGCTTGGCGATCTGCTTTTCTATTTTTTCTGCGAGATCACCCTCGTATTCATCCTCGATATCCAAAGCAGCATCACGGGTGACCTTGAAACTATAACAGGCGCTGATGGTTACCTGCGGCATTACCAGTTGCAGGTTGTAGCGGATGATATCTTCCAAAAAAAGAATGTATTGCGTTTGCCCCTCCCTGATAGCATAAAAACGGGGCAATACATCGGAAGGAACATTCACGATGATCAATTCCTGCCGGTTGCTCTTACTGCTCCCGATGGCGGCCAGGTAGATCATATTGTTGCCCGGGAACAGGGTGCTTTGGCGGTCTGTGAGGTAGAGCGGCTGGAGAAAGGCCAGCACCTGGGTGAAAAAATATTCCGTGGCTGCCGCCCGGACGGCCTCGGGAATGGGCCGGTTGAAGACCAGTTCACAATCGATCGTTTCTTTCAACTCAGGGATGATCCCCCGGAGGATATTCCCAAATAACTGCTGCTGGAGATGGATCCGCTGATTGGCCTCCTGAACCGTAGTAAAGGCTGGCAGCCCCTTTGCGGGCGATTTCTGGTGAAGCTTCTCCAGGGCCATCAGGGCCGGCATCCGCACCCGGTAGAACTCGTCTGAGTTGGAAGAATAGATAGAAAGGAATTTGATCCTTTCCAGCAAAGGCACCCCGCTATTGCCGGCTTCCTGTAATACCCTTTCGTTAAATGATAACCAACTCAAGTCCCGGTCGAAGAATAATGCTTCACTCATGGTTCAAAACTAATAATTTTGCCACGCATGCGAAGAAAGATCATCTATCTTATCAATCCTATTTCCGGAACCCGGGGCAAATCCTCGCTGAAGGAACTCGTGATCGCCAAAACGAAAGAACGTAAGATCCCTTTCGAGATACTGCCCACCATGATCGATGGTGACTACCGTTTCCTGAAATCAAAGATCAAGGACGATCATATCACCGATATCGTAGTCTGCGGAGGCGATGGCTCCGTGAATGCAGCCGTCCATTCCCTGTCAGATACACAGGTGAACTTCGGCATCGTCCCCATGGGATCGGGCAATGGACTGGCCTATGCCGCTGGCATCCCCAAGAATAGTACCAAGGCGCTGGATATCGTTTTCGATGGCGTGGCCCGTCCTACGGATGCCTTTCTCGTAAATGACCAGTTTGCCTGCATGCTTTGCGGCCTGGGATTCGATGCCAAGGTAGCGCACGAGTTTGCGGAGCAACCCAAAAGAGGATTGGCCACTTACGCTTCTCTCACTACCCGTAATTTCTTTTCGGCCAAAGCATTTCCCTTCCAGATAAAGGCTAATGGCCTCACCTTCACTACGGATGCCTTCTTCATCAGTGTGGCCAACAGCAACCAGTTCGGGAACAATTTCACCATTGCGCCCCAGGCGGTATTGTCTGATGGTATGCTGGATGTGGTGGTAGTTAAAAAAATAGCCAAGCCATTGCTGCTACTTACCGTCATGAAACAGGTGATAGCGGGAAAGATCAAAAGGGTGGAAAACTCATTGAGATCGCCGGTGATCTATTTCCAGACAGAACAACTGGTTATCGAGAATTCAGCAGAAGCGCCCTTGCATATCGATGGCGAGCCCAGGGAAACCCTGAAGCATTTGTCCATCAAAGTATTGCCCCATCATTTCAGGCTTATTCATCCTTTTTAGAGAGCGAATGCGGGTGACCGTTAGTAGCGAATTGAGTGAACTTATCGAAGCTGTCCGCATTCACGCTGCTCAGCATCGCTTCACCAATGTCTTGTTTTTCGCGCTTGGAGAGACGGAAATTCAGTGCCGCTGCGGCATCTTCCTTCTTGGGAATATATTGAAAAGTGAGGCGATGGAAATGCCCGCCCAGTAATTCCTGTGAGAGGCTCATCATTTCATTCTGCCCATATTCCTGCATCTTGAACCAGTTGTATTGCAGCAGCAACATGGGTTTGGTAACGATATCCGTGATGGCGCCGGACTCATAGGGATGGTCCCATCCGCCAGTCTTGCGGTCGCGGATCTGGATCAGCACAACCCCACTGGTATTCTCTTTGATCCAGTCGTTGAACACCTGCACAAAGCGGGTAGCGGTTTCTTGTCCGAAATTATCGCGGAGGCCTGCATCCATTACGTCTATGACGGGGGTGCTGGGCAGCCAGACGTTGGGAAGTACGTAAGGGAATGTGGCATTCATGCGAAGGGCTGTCAGCATCCGCAGATTCATGGGATCCTGCTTGTTGAAAAGTGCCTGGTAGTCCACGGCATCGATATCCACATCGGCATCGCGGATCGTATCGTAGAGGGGGCGCATGAGAAAGCTCACCGGCTGCGTGCTGATGATCAGTTTTCTGCCATCCCTGGTGATCACGGAATTGAAGAGCATCATCGGCATCCGCGCAGCCGACTCATCATCGTACTGGTCCCTGAGTTGTTTATTGAGTAAACCTTTAGTATTGCTGTTCAGCTTCTCTTCAAAAGCATAGCCACGGTCTTTCACATACTCGAACTTGCCAACGGAGAAACGTTGTGCAGGTGCGGCCAGGTCCCTTGCTACAAAGGAGGTGAAAAGAGAGTTCAGCAGATCGCTGGAAATATCGTCCACGTACTGTTTGCTTTGCAGATCGATGGGCTTGCCTTTGCTTTTTTCCCTTTCCAGTTCACGGAAATAGGCGGCGCCCAGCATACCTCCTGAAGCGCCGGTGATGAGGAATGTTTTCTTCATCAGTTCACCATGGCTGAGGCTGTCGAGCCTTTGCAGCACATTCATGGTAAAGGTGGCGCTCCGGTTGCCACCGCCGCTGGTATTGATGATGAACATCAAAGGTTTGGGGCTATTTTGCCTAGATTTCCATCTTTCCAGTATAGCGATCATATTGGCTTTGTCCGCTTCGATATGGGAAGGGGAACAAAGCGCCATGAGCGACTCCTGTGAGTATTGCGGCCTGTCTTCTTTCTTCGCATAATCCAGCCCGTAAGCCTTATTGGTGGGATCGATGATTCCGTAGCGGTACAGCACATTCAGGATCAGGAAAATCACCACCAGGGCAGGAATGCTCCAACTCTGGAGGAAATAGGTGAAAGCCCCCGACACTGCGATCAGAATGGCGAAGAACAAGGTGATGCCAGCCGCGGCAGGCAACTGGAACAAAGGATTATCCAGGTAAAACCCAACGCAGATCAAAAAGATGAAGGCAACAAATATCGAGATCACAGCAGCGAAGTGATGCCGGCTGAAGATCGTTTCCAGGAACTCGCGGGAATAATGCGATACATCCCGCACTTTTTTCAATTTGAAGAAAGAATTGATATACCATTCCACTTTGATGAGGCGGCTCTCTGTAGCACGTGTCTCACCTTTCTTGAACTGTGCTTTGAACAGTTGTGGATTGCTGATCACCGGGGCCAGCCTGCGGATGATGGTCTTATCCGCCCTGAAAAAATAGTAAAGGGAAATAATGATGATCACCACCAGTCCTGCCAGGAATCCCATCACCAGTAAGAAGATATCCCAGGTTCCCATCAATTCCTTATCGCGTGCAAAGGCTACGGCCTTGATAAAATAGAAGATGAGAAAACCCAATGGTATCACGAAATTGTTGATACAATATTTAAGGAATGGATTGGAAGTGGTGGCTAAAAAACGAAAATGGCGGCTGAACAAAATAAAGGTGGTGATATTCCAGCTCATGATAAAGATGCCGATGCTCACTCCCACAAAAGAAGCACTGAGGGCATTCACATTGCCGAGATATTCAGGTGCCAGGTACAGTGAGTCGGCACCGAAGCTCTTCATGAAAGTACCATTGACGGTGCTCAGCAGCACAAACCAAAATACCAGCAATACCTGGAACTTCTTGAAATGAAGCAGGAATAACTGCAACGGAAATGAGCAATATAGTCCTCTCAGGAATGCTTTCATATCTTACAGACCAGGGCCGGGGATAGGAACCGGCATTTCAGCCTCAATTTACAATAAAAGAAAAAGGTTTATATACAATTACGCTTGTTTGGTGATATCGGTTTTCCGTATCATGTACAACATGGCTACCAGGCTCAATAATAAAAGCATCCCGGTTACCTGGTGCAACTGCGCCATCCATTCAAAGGTACCCCAGTGGCTGGGAACGATGTAGGGAGCAGTGAGCACGGAAATGATGCCCAATAGCACTTGTATCAAAACAAATACCAACGGATATTTACGTGCTTTATTGAAAGGAGCGCTGTTGGTTACGAGTTTGAACAATTTGCGTGAGTATACGATGATCAGTACCAGTAACAAGTAAGCGAGACCCCGATGTACGAAATGGATGGTGGTCTTGTTCTCGAAGAAGTTCAGGATCACGGGTGATTCCCGCAACATGCCTTCGGGTACCATATTGCCATTGATAGTGGGCCAGGTGGGCGCATAGATCGCTGCCTTATGACCAGCCATGAGGGCGCCGAAGGCCAGTTGCACAAACAATATCCCGATCAGCCACCAGGTCCATTTGCGGAGGGAGGGGTTATTGATGGTCTGGAAGCGGGTCACTTTGAGATCGAGTGCAAACCAGTAAGCATAAGAGATCAATCCCAGGGCAAACACGAAGTGCATCGCCAGCCTGGTAGGTTTCACATACACGGCATCACCGGTGAGACCACTGGCCACCATGATCCAACCGATCGCTCCCTGCAAGGCGCCGAAGAGGAAAAGGATCACGAGGGGTCCATACATTTCTTTCTTCAGTTTCTTTTTGGCCACCAGGTACACAAATCCCACGACGAATACCACGCCGATCAGTCTTGCCCAGAAACGATGGAACCATTCCCAGAAGAATATGAATTTGAAATCTTTTAAAGTGAAGTCGGAATTGAGGATCTGGTATTGAGGGGTCTGCTGGTATTTGTTGAATTCATTCAGCCAGGCATCTTCGGAAAGAGGGGGGAGGGCGCCGGTAACCACATTCCACTCAGTGATGCTCAATCCGGAACCGGTCAACCGGGTGATACCGCCAAGAATAACCTGAACCAGTAACATCACTACGCCGATCATGATCCAATTGTAAACAGCTTTGGATCCCGGGCCATAAGACCCTGAGCGCAACAAATCCGCAGGGGGTGATTGTGTCTTCATAGCGCGGACAAAGGTAGGGACAAACCCGTCATGTAAGCAGGGAAAAACAGGAAATGATTACCAGTGAAAAAGCTCTTTCGTCAATACATAAATGCCCATTGCCAGAACGAACCATCCGAAACCTTTTTTGAGACTGGCGCCTGAGATCTTGTCGGAGAGACTGGTGCCGATGAAAATGCCGCTTACAGCAATGGCAGTAAAGCTCAGCAATTTGACCCAATCGATCACATATTGATTGGAGGTACTGAAAAATCCGAAGAGGGAACTGAATGCCATGATGGTAAGGCTGGAGCCCACAGCCTGCTTCATGGGTAACTTACCAAAGAGCACCAGTGCCGGTATGATCAGAAAGCCACCACCAGCGCCCAGCAATCCGGTTACCACGCCTACGGCGATACCCTGGAAAAACAAGGGGCCCATTTTGCGTGGTTTGTCTGATGGAGGAACAACCGTCAGCTTCTGCCTTCCATTTTTGATCATGGAGTAAGAGCTGGCCAGCATCAGGCAGGCAAACAGAAGCATGAGGAAGGAACCTTTATTCACTTCAAAGCCAGCGATCGTAAAAAGATGGGCAGGGATCCTGGGTACGAGAAAATGCCGGGTAGCGAAAACAGATAGCATGGAAGCGCCTCCGAACACGAACACTACCGGAAAATCCACCAGCCCTTTTTTATAGGACCTCACCGATCCTACCAGGCTGCAGCTACCCACCACAAACAACGAGTAGGCGGTAGCCAGTTCTGGTTGGATTTTCATGAGGTATACCAATACCGGAACTGTGATGATAGAGCCTCCTCCACCAATCAATCCAAGCGAAACGCCGATCAACACAGCAATGATATAGGCAAGAATCTCCATGAAAAATTTAGCAAAAGAACGGAATCTTTAGGTAAAAAGCATTCCGGATACATCAACCACGTGAAAGGAATACATATGTGAGTAAAAATTAGGTACCAACAGTACTCCTATTCTTGCCAACCCCTTACTTTTGAGCAAACTTTCGAACTTTGCTGAAGAACTTTCACCAGGATGAGCTGATAGAAGCCGGATGTGATGAGGCGGGCCGTGGCTGCCTCGCGGGCCCGGTGGTGGCTGCAGCAGTGATACTGCCTGCGGATTTCTATCATCCCCTGTTGAATGATTCAAAGCAGGTAACGGAAGAGAACCGGTATGAGTTACGTGGTTTCATCGAAGAAAAGGCCATCAGTTTTGCCGTTGCGATGGTATCGCATGAGGAGATCGATGAGATCAATATCCTCAAGGCTTCTTTCAAGGCGATGCACCTGGCCATCGATCAGTTGATGCAAAAGCCTAAGCTCCTGCTCATCGATGGCAATCGATTCATACCATATAAAGGCATTCCCCATGCCTGTATCATAAAAGGAGATGCTATCTATGCCAGCATTGCGGCGGCAAGTATCCTTGCCAAAACTTACCGTGATGATCATATGAAGCAATTGCACGAATCTTTCCCGCACTACAAATGGAATTCCAATAAAGGCTATGGCACTGCAGATCATCGCAAGGCCATCATGGCGCATGGGCTCAGCCCCTACCATCGCCGCTCCTTCCAGTGCTTCTCTTCGGAGGAACAACTGGAATTGGATTTATAGTTTCTCTAACAATAATCGTTGCTCCATCCATTAAACGGAAGCAAACAGTAGCTGTCTGATATGTAAAGATTGTATAACACAAAATTTACGATTATGAAAGCTTCAATTTTCCTCTCAATAGTAACCCTGATGGTGATCGGAGTTGGTACTTTACAAGCTCAGCCTGTCAGGAACAAAACCCAGAAAGAACGTATCGATAATGGCGTAAGAACTGGTCAGTTGTCCAGGACTGAAGCCTACAGGCTCAATCATGAGCAACGTCATATCCGCCACGACCGCATGAAGTATAAAAAGAATGACGGACATATGGGTCCCCGTGAAAGAAGACATTTGAAACACGAACGCAAAATGGCCAGCAAGCATATCTATCACCACAAACACAACGGTCGCGTTCGTCAATATAAATAAGGATGGTTTTTCAGGTGGTTGTACTTTGGCTCTCTGTCGCAAGACAGGGAGCTTTTTTTATTTAGTACATATCCGGGAAGAACTGGAATTTCCTTTCGGCCCATTCATTTCTCAAGAGGCTGTAATAGATACTGTCCCTTCTTCTGTTGGAATGCATCAGCATATGGCTTCTCAATACACCTTCGGGGATCATACCTATTTTGAGGAGAGCAGCCTTGGCCCTTTCGTTGAGATTGTCGGTCTTGATCTCCACTCTTTCCATTTTCATCACTTCAAAAGCAAAGCTGAGCAACGCGAATTTGGCATGCCTGTTCACTCCGGTTCCCTGGAAATCGGGCCCCAGCCAACTCCAGCCGATCTCGAGCCTGGAATCATAGAAAGAGATATTACCGAAACTGGTGCTGCCGCAAATTTCATGGGTATCCCTGTCTATAACGGTGAAGGGCATGCGTTTGTGCGCTGCTCTGTCTTCCAGGGCCACATAGATCCAGGAGCGAAGCTCTTCAGGATCACTGAGGTCTTTGGTGAACCAGGTCCAGGTGTCTTTGGAGGCTGCGATTGGCAGGAAGGCTTCATAATCCTCGGGCTGCAGGAGGCGCAGGATCACTCTTGGCGTTTCCAGGGAGAAGGTTTGGGGGAAATATTGTTCGTACAGTGATTTGTTGGACATACTGTGAGTTTATGGGAATGATCTATTCTTCCTGCATTTCAAATGCACCGGCGCCTTGCCTGATCACCACTGGGCTATCGCCGGTGCAATCCACGATGGTGGAGGGCACCATGCCGCCGATGCCGCCATCGATCACCAGGTCAACCTGTTTACCGAATTTATCGATCATCAGCTCGGGGTCCGTATATTCTTCCACCATTTCGCCCGGTAATGAGGCGCTGAGGATGGGATGGCCCAGCTCTTTGACGATGGCGCGTGCGATATTGTTATTGGGGATACGCAGGCCAATGGTATCCTTCTTGCTTTTGAGGATCTTCGGAACTTCCTTGCTGGCGGGGAGGATGAAGGTGTAAGGTCCCGGCAGGTAGCTTTTGAGCATCCGGTACACGGGAGTGGAAATGCTTTTGGTGTACTTGCTGAGATCGCTGAGATCATAGCAGATAAAGGAAAGCTGTGCTTTTTGTGGGTCAACTCCCTTGATACGGGCAATACGCTCCACGGCCTTGTGCTGGAATATGTCGCATCCAAGCCCGTAGATGGTATCGGTAGGGTAGATGATCACACCGCCCTTCGTTAGGGTGGCCGCAATGGTACGGAGGTTCCGTGGTTGCGGATCTTCAGGATGCAGGTGTAGTAACATATTAATTATTAAAGTGTAAAGGTGCAAAATTGTCACCAGATGGCCATATTCCGGTTACCAACTGTGCCTCGAAAATGAATTAAATGTTAGATTTGCCAAAATTGTTGCTATGCGTTTACAGCCTGTTGACAGAGTAGACAATATCAGTAGCGAGGATTTTCAGCAGCACTACTATGAACCCATGAAGCCTCTCGTAATGGCAGATCTTGCAAAAGCCTGGCCTGCCTACGAAAAATGGGACTGGAATTATTTCAAAAGCATCGTTGGAGATAAGCGGGTTGGGTTGTACAACAATGTAAAAAGCGATGCATATACCCCTATCAATACCGCAGACGACTATAAGACCTTCGGCGAATATATCGATATGATCAGCCAGGGGCCAGCCGCCTGGCGTATATTCCTGTTTAACATTTTCGATCATGCCCCTCAACTGGCCGCTGATTTTACCTGGCCCGAACACCTGATGAAGGGCTTTGTAAAGAAATACCCCATGCTGTTCACCGGGGGCGCTACCAGCATCACCCATATGCATTTCGATATCGATCTCTCCCATATCCTGCATACCCAGTTCGCCGGAAGGAAAAGAGTGCTGCTCTTCCCTTTCGAAGAACAACATAAGTTGTACCGTAAGCCTTTTGAAGTGCTGAGCCTTGCAGACTTCAGCAATTATGCCGATAACAGCGGTAAACCCGACTATGAGCAATTCCCGGCGCTAAAGCTGGCCCAGGGTTATGAAGTGATCCTCGATCACGGGGATACCCTCTTCATGCCCGCAGGTTACTGGCACCATATGGAGTACCTGGATAGCGGCTTTGCCATGAGCCTCCGCGCCTTGCAAAAATCACATATCGGTAAACTGAACGGACTGTGGAACCTTTTCGGAATGCGCGGTATCGATACACTCATGAAGAAGACTGCTCCCAAATGGTGGTACGATTACAAGAAAGAAAAGCTATTCAAAGCTGCCGGAAAAGTGCTTAGCACTAACGGTGTGCACTAGTGTTTTCGATCCGGACAATTGTAGTAGAAAATTGATTTATTGCAACACTGTTAAAAAATCTTCTTAAAAATATTGATTTTTAAGAAAACAGTCTTTACTTTTACCCTGCTTATGCGCTGAAACATTATTCTCACCGACAAAGCAACCCTCTTCAATCCAATCTCCTCATTTCCAACCATCCAATCTCCGGTATCTAAAATCTGATGTGAGGACGATCCTTTTCCGTGTTGACTATTATTGTATCTCGACCCTTGTAAATAAACTTACCTCGTTGTTGTAACCACCCGTTGCAGTTACCGGCCATCGGTGCTTTGTACCCATTGATGCCTGATAACTGACTCAATTTGTTTTTAATTCCTGAATTAAAAGAAAACCCAATATATCAATAGCTTCTTCTACGGAGCTGATGACATTGCCTAAAGCATTATATGGCGCTGCAATGATGCGATGCCACCCCGCTGGGAAGAATCCAACACTCCTCTATGGGAAATGCCCGACCTATTAGTAGATAGAACTCATTGCTAACTTCTTTCTTTTTGTGGTTTCAGAGGTAAGCACATGCCGGCGATTTCCATCGCTGGCTTTTCTTTTTATAAAGCATATGACAAAAATCAAAAGCCATACTTGCGTATGGCTTCGATGTATAAGATGTAAAAAGAATATTCTTTTGGCTCTTACGCGATACTCCAGGTTTCTTTTCCTCTCAGTAATTTGTCGAGATCACCTTTTCCTTTTGATTGGATCACGTCCTCGATCTGCAAGGCCATCATCTCCTCATAACAGGGACGATCTGTTTCATAGAACACACCGAAAGGTCTTGGAAGATGCCCTTCCACCCTTGGGTCATCGAACATGCGTACCAGTATCTGCGCCTTGTAGAAATCGCGCTCATCATGCACCCAGAGATCATCTGCACTCACACCATTTCCCAGTTCCACGATCACAGGTTTGAAACCATCCAGCTTGATACCCTTGTTCTGTTGCGCGCCAAAGATCAGTGGCTTACCCTGCTCCAGGAACAATGTATTGTCAGGCTTGGAAGATTTTTCCGTGAACACTTCAAAAATGCCATCATTGAAGATATTGCAGTTCTGATAGATCTCCAGGAAAGAAGATCCTTTGTGCTTATGACTGCGGATCAGTGCTTCCTGCAAGTGCTTGGGGTCGCGGTCCATACTACGGGCAATGAAGGTGGCATCCGCACCCATAGCCAGTGCCAGGGGATTGAAAGGATGGTCGATAGAGCCGAAGGGCGTGGACTTGGTGACTTTATTCTCTTCGGAAGTGGGCGAGTACTGTCCTTTTGTAAGACCATAGATCTGGTTATTGAACAGCATCACGTTCACATCGAAATTGCGGCGTAGCAGGTGGATGGTATGATTACCTCCGATGCTCAACCCATCACCGTCGCCGGTAACGATCCAAACGCTGAGATCGGGGCGGGAGGCTTTCAATCCGCTGGCAATGGCTGTTGCCCGGCCATGGATCGAATGCATTCCATAGGTATTCATATAGTAAGGGAAGCGGCTGCTACAGCCGATCCCGGAAATGATCACGATATTTTCCCTGGGGATCCCCAGGCCCGGCATGATCTTCTGCACCTGGGCCAGAATAGAATAGTCGCCGCAACCCGGGCACCAGCGTACTTCCTGGTCGCTCGAAAAATCCTTGGCTGTCAGCGTCGGGGTGGTAGTTACACTCATAATCGAATTCAAAAATAGATTCCTGCAAATTTACGGTATAATTCGGGCTCGGAGGTGTCTGATTTGGGATGAGGAAACAAACCACCGCTTTTGGAGCGGTTTGGGCTTGGGATTCGTAGGATGGGGCGGAGGTAATTCTTTTGAGCTTCTTTGCTTTTGTTTCCAAGGCCCGTCATCAGACACCTTCTCACCCATGGGCCCCCTCAGGGTGCGTCAGCTAATGTTCCGGGATTGAGTATGAATGGCTATTTTCAGCTTGCTCCATTTACTCGGCACTCATGCACCTTTACCCCCCGCCCCCTCTCGCGGCCCCTCGCCGGGAATGCACTCGCGGGAGGCCTTGGAAACATAAGCGAAGGAGCCCGGCCCATGCACTAAAGCCCCATCTCTCCAAACCCAAGCCCAACACCCCCCCCAAAGCGGTGGTTTGTTTCCTCAGCCCCCGGGAGTGCATTCCCGGCATTAACAAACTAAACATTTGTTTAATTCAAACGTTTGTTTAATTTTGGTTCATAATTCGTTCTTGGCATGACAGCACAGGAAAAAACAGACAAAAGAGAACAACTCATCAACGCCGCAGAAGACCTTTTTGCAGAGAAAGGCTTCGATGGTACCTCGGTTCGGGATATCGCACAGAGAGCAGATGTGAACCTGGCCATGATCTCCTACTATTTCGGATCGAAGGAAAAACTCCTTCAGGTGCTCATCGAACAACGCTTCGCTTCCAGCCTCGAGCTCCTGGACGAGCTGCTTCGCAATACCACCATGACACCCTGGGAAAAGATCGAAAGAGTGATCGAGTACTATGTAGACAAGATCCTGAATGGAAGGAAATTCCATTCCATCATCAACCAGGAATACAATACAGACCGCTCCCGCGAGATCATCGATCTCATCACCAGTATCAAAATGAAGAACTACCACCTCATCAAACAGATCATCGATGATGGGTATGAGAAGAAGGTCTTCCGCAAGATCGATCCTGAACTGACGATGGCCTCCATGATGGGCACCATCAATTCCACCATCAATTCAAAGAACGTGTATTGTATCCTCTTCAGAATAGACGCCACCGATGAAGCGGAATACCTCGCCAGGATGAAACCCAGGCTCAAAGAGCATCTCAAACATATGATCCGCGCCCACCTCACCATAGAATAAATCTATTATAAACGACAGACAAGAACAGTATGGAACAACCAAACAAACCTGAAAAGAAGAGATCACCCCTTAGGCTGATCATTTTTGCTGTGATCGCGGTAGTGGCCGGTATCTTCGGCTACAAGAAGATCATGTTCGCACTGCACCATGAGAGCACCGATAACGCCCAGGTGGAAACGCAACTGGTACCCGTATTACCCCGGGTGGCCGGTTATGTGAAAAGCATCGCAGTGAACGATTATGACTCCGTAAAAGCAGGGCAACTGGTAGTAGAACTTGACGACGCAGATATACAGGCGCAACTGCTGCAAATGAATGCAGACTATGCCGCTGCCGTAGCCGATCTGCAAAATGCAAAAGCCGCACTCAACAATGCGCTGATCTCCCTCCGGGTGAACAAAGGCAATATCTCCATCAACCAGGTGAAACTGGAGAAAGCACAGAAAGACCTGCAACGCAATCAGAATCTCTACGCAGAGAATGCCATCACTTACAAACAACTTGAAGACAGTAAGTATGATTATGAAACACTGGTGAAGCAAACGGACAATAGTCATAACGACCTCGCCGGTGCCGAAAGCCGTATCGGTATTCTGGAAGCGGCCGTAAAAAAAGCAGAAGCTACCATCGATGTAAAGAAAGCTTTGATAGAACAGGAAAAATTGAAACTCACCTACACGAAGATCTTTGCACCACAGGCAGGAAAGATAGGAAGGAAGAATATTTCTTTGGGGCAGTATGTGCAGGCAGGCGCTCCTCTCTTCACGGTGGTGAACGATACCACTTACTGGATCGTTGCCAATTTCAAAGAGAACCAGATCAAGAAGCTTCATCCCGGAATGCCCGTAGACATTGAGGTTGACGCGTATCCTGATATGAAGATGAGAGGTTCTGTTGAAAGTCTCAGTGATGCCACAGGCGCTCGTTTCGCTTTGCTGCCTCCCGATAACTCCAGCGGTAACTTCGTGAAAGTGACTCAACGTGTTCCGGTAAAGATCGCGATCACCGATTGCGACAAATACCGCGAAGTGCTTCGCGCAGGGCTCAGCGTTTTTGTAAGCGTTCCTTTGAATTAATCACAGATCCTTGCCATTGCATGATCCCTGTTGCCAGGCAGCAGCGGGCAATGCTATGGCCTGATCTATCCAACATTTTAACATGTCCAGTCCAAAAGGATTTGCACGATTTATAATAGTGCTCACCACGGTAACGGCAGCCGTCATGGAGCTGATCGATACCAGTATCGTGAATGTGGGCCTTAGTGAGATGGCCGGCAGCCTGGGTGTGAACATCGAGGATATCAGTTGGGTGATCACTTCATATGCCATCGCCAACGTGATCATCATTCCGATGACAGGCTTCCTGGCGGAGTACTTCGGCCGGAAGAACTACTATATCGCCAGCATGATCATCTTCACCGTGGCGAGTTATATGTGTGGTCAATCCACTGACCTGGTGGAGCTCATCATCTGGCGCTTCATACAAGGGGTAGGGGGCGGTGCGCTGCTCTCCACTTCTCAGGCCATCCTCTTCGATGCTTTCACTCCGGAAGAAAGACCCATGGCTTCCGGTCTTTTCGGGATGGGATTGATCCTGGGGCCCACGCTGGGACCCACCGTGGGTGGCTATCTCATTGAACATTTCAGTTGGCCCTGGATGTTCCTCGTGAATATCCCCGTGGGTATCATCGCTACTTTCCTGGCCTATACTTTCATAGATAAGAAAGAAGGGGAGGGGAAAAAGAAAGCAGGCATCAAGATCGATTATATCGGCATCGCCTTGCTGATGCTGGGTATCGGCACGCTGCAGTTCGTATTGGAGCGCGGCGAAGCGGAAGACTGGTTCAGCAGCGATGCTATCAAGACCTGTGCTGTGCTTGCCGTGATCGGGATCATCGGGTTCATCGTTTATGAATTGCGCATACCCAACCCCGTTGTCAACCTCCGGGTGATGAAACACCGGAGCTATGCTTTCACTACATTATTCACTTTTGTTGCGGGCCTCGGCTTGTTCACTTCGGTATTCGTATACCCGGTACTGGCGCAACGCGTGTTGGGATTTACTGCCTATGAAACGGGCCTATCCTTGCTGCCGCCAACTTTGGCGGGCGTAGTGATGATGCCCATCATCGGTAAGATGATGAGTAAGGGCGTATCGCCCATCCCCTTTATCGTGGTAGGTTTCATCCTCTTCGCCATCTATTCCTGGATGAGTGCGGATATTAGCCCGGATGTAGGTAGATGGGCTTTCTTCCTGCCGCTGCTGATCCGTGCATTCGGTATCTCCATGAGTCAACTACCACTGATCAACCAGGCGGTAGCGGGGCTGCAACCCAGGGAGTATGCTGCAGGTATATCACTCAATAATATGATCCGCCAGATCGGTGGTGCCTTCGGGATCGCCATGGCCAATAATTTCATCAGTCAGCGTTATGCGCAACACCGGGTGGACCTGGTGGCCAATACCTACGATGGAGCGCCAGCCATGACGGAGCGGATGAATGCCATTGCCCAGAGCATGATCGCTAAAACTGGCGATGCCAGCACAGCTACCGCCAAGGCCTATGCGATGGTTAGCGGTGCGGTGGACAAGCAGGCCTATTACCTGGCCTACCTGGATACTTTCCGGCTCATCGGCATCTTCTTCATTATCGTATTGCCACTGGTGGTATTCCTGAAAAAGAAGAAAACAGCCGGCCCTCCCGCAGCGGTTGATACGAAGGCTGTGAAGGAAGCCCTGGAAGCGGCACATTGATACTTAACAACTATGAAGAGACTAAACAAATCATACAGCATGAAAAATATTATCGGCGCACTCGCCCTGCTCATTGCCCTCTCTCCTGCAATGGCACAGGAGTCGCCTGTGAGGGATGAACAACTGAAAAGCCTGATCCAGGCTGCTGTCAGCAATTATCCCCGCATCAGGGAAATGGAGGAGTCGCTGAAAGCAGATGGTGTGAAGGAATCCATCATCAAGGCGGGCTATCTCCCTACGGTGAACACGAATATTTCCTATCGTTTGGATGCGCCGGTGGCCAAGGCTGAATTCCCTTTGCCTACCGGCCCTGCCACCATTCAGTTCACGCCCTACAATAATTACAACACAGCCGTGAACCTGCAGCAGTTGATCTATGATTTCGGGAGAACCAAACTGAAGCTGAGCAAGAATGATGCAGAGCATGCATTGAACGTGGAGAATCTCGATAACAGTAAGAATGCGATCGCTTACCAGGTAGCGCAACTATACTATAATATCCAGTTCTACCAGAAAGCGATCCAGGTGCAAATGGACCAGATCAGCTCTCTCAAAGAGAATGAAAGACTGATACAGGCCCGAATCAAGAATGGGGATGCGCTGGAGTACGACCTGCTCACTACACAGGTGCGTACGGCCAATGCCACCAACCGTCTCAGTGATCTGCAGAGCTCGCTGGAAAAACAATATGTGTTGACACAATGGTTAACGGCAACGGACGTGCGGGGAAAGATCCCGGCCCGTGAAAGTTATGATGAGCTGACGCTGCTGATGGAAGCAGGTGACTGGATGAAGATCAATCCCGAAGCACGCGTGATCCAAAAGCGATTGGATGTATACCAGTTCGAGCTGAAGGAGTCCAGTATCGAGTCACGCCCTAGCCTTACAGGCACTGCCTCCGGCGGAGTTCGAAATGGCTATCAGCCCGATATCGATCAGTGGCGTCTCAATGGATCGGTGGGAGTAGGACTGAATATCCCCATCCTCAGCGGCGATCGCCCCAAACTCCGTCAAAAACTGACGCAGGTGCAGATCGATGCAACCAAAGCATCGCTCAGGACCCTCGAAAATAATATTCAGAAAGACCTGGCCACTGTACAGGAAGATTACAAGAACCTGCAGGAAAAGATAAAGAATACCAGTGTGCTGGTAACCCAGGCGGATCGCGCTTATTCACTGGCCCAGGTGCGTTTCAAGGAGGGGTTGATCACCAATGTGGAATTGCTGACCGCACAAACCAATGTGGAAGACGCCAAACTGCAGTTGGTACAACTGCAGTACCAGACACAATTGGATAAACTGGAAAGTCATAAAGTAGTTGGAACGAAGTTGTTTTGAGAGATTCTCCTCCCACTCGCTGATTCCGCTTTTTTGCGCTATTTTTGCAGCCGTTCATAACCAATCATAGCACATGCATTTATCAGAACAAGAGATCATCCGGAGAGAGAAACTGGCTAAGCTTCAGGAAATGGGCATCGATCCCTATCCCGCCCCTTTATTCCCGGTGAACAACACCGCTGCCAATATCCTGGCAACTTTTAAGGAAGGCGAGAACAATGCAGACTTCAAGGATGTAGTGCTCGCAGGCCGTGTAATGAATGTACGCGATATGGGGAAGGCTAACTTTGCCAGGTTGCAAGACGCTTCTGGCAGGATCCAGCTTTATATCAAGCGTGATGAGATCGCTCCCGGAGAAGACAAATCTCTGTATGATCAGGTATGGAAACACCTCACAGATATCGGTGACATCATCGGTGTAAAGGGGTATGTGTTCACTACCAAGAGCGGTGAAACCTCCCTGCATGTAAAAGAACTTTGCATCCTGACCAAGTCTCTGAAGCCACTTCCCGTGGTGAAGGAAAAAGAAGGCGAGACCTTCGATGCAGTGACCGATCCGGAGTTCCGCTACCGTCAGCGTTATGCAGACCTCATCGTGAACCCCCAGGTAAAGGATACCTTCCTCAAACGCACAAAACTCATCAATACTATCCGCGACTTCCTCAATGAGCGCGGTGCTATCGAGGTGGATACTCCTGTGCTCCAGGCCATTCCTGGTGGTGCAGCAGCACGTCCATTCGTTACCCATCACAATACACTGGACGTTCCTTTCTACCTCCGTATCGCAAACGAATTATACCTGAAACGCCTTATTGTAGGCGGCTTCGATTGGGTGTACGAGTTCAGCCGCAATTTCCGTAACGAAGGGATGGACCGTACGCATAACCCCGAGTTCACCGTACTGGAATGGTATACTGCCTACAAGGATTATTTCTGGCTGATGGAGATCACCGAGCAAATGCTGGAATCCATCGCCATCAATCTGCATGGCACAACAAAGGTTCAGGTGGGCGACAGGGAGATCGATTTCAAAGCGCCTTTCAAACGCATCACCTTGTATGATGCGATCAAAGAATACACCGGCATCGATGTCACCAATATGGACGAAGAGCAGCTTCGTGCAGCCTGCAAACAAGTGGGCATCTACCCGGATCCTGCATTCGGGAAAGGCAAACTGATAGACGAGCTCTTCAGTGAGAAATGCGAAGGCAATTTCATCCAGCCCACTTTCATCACCGATTATCCGGTGGAGATGAGCCCACTTACCAAGAAGCACCGCAGCAAACCCGGTTTGGTAGAGCGTTTTGAGCTGATGGTAAATGGAAAGGAGATCGCCAATGCATACAGCGAGCTCAATGACCCTATCGATCAGCGTGAGCGTTTTGAAGAGCAGGTGAAATTGATGGAGCGTGGTGATGATGAGGCTATGTATATCGATCACGATTTCCTCCGCGCTCTGGAGTACGGTATGCCACCAACAGGTGGTATCGGTATCGGGATCGATCGCCTGACCATGCTGATGACGAACAATACCAGCATCCAGGACGTGCTTCTCTTCCCGCAGATGAGACCTGAAAAGATCGAAGGCCAGGAGCAGGAAGAAGAAAAAGTGGAAGAAAAGAAATAAGCGAAAGCTGAAAAGAAATAGAGGGCTAGCCGTAAAGGTTGGCCCTTTTACTTTGAGAGATACCGTCGCTCGCGTTCACGCGAGCGGCGGGCAGCCCCGTTATAAGAACAGGTCAGGCATCAGCTTCTGATCCGGGTTCACTGCATATTTACTGAAATCCGTGATCCCTTCTTTGATCAACACCTGCTCATCCGTAAAGAAATTACCTGTGCATTCAAAGGAAGGTTGCTTGAGGATATGCAATGCGGCTTCGGCTACAATTTCGGGTGTGCGGCTCCGTTGGATCAGGAAATCCCCGCCCAGCAAATTCTGCACCGCAGCAGTAGCAATGGTAGTAGCAGGCCAGAGTGCATTGGCAGCAATGCGATGCGGCTTCAGTTCCTCCGCCAGGCCCAATATCACCATGCTCATCCCATATTTGCTCATGGTATAGGCCAGGTGTTTGGAGAACCAGTTGGGATCCATATTGAGGGGAGGGGAGAGATTGAGGATATGTGGATTATGCGCTTTCTTCAACCAGGGAATACAGGCCTGGCTGACAAAGAATGTACCGCGTACATTGATATCGTGCATCAGGTCCCAGCGCTTGGGCTCCAACTGTTCCGTGGCAGAGAGATTGATGGCGCTTGCATTGTTCACGAGGATATCGATCCCGCCAAACTGATCCACTGTTCTTTGAACCATGTCCCGGATGCTTTCTTCATTGCGTACATCGCCCGCAATGGGAAGCACGTTACCCTTACCCGCAGCGGCAATTTCTTCAGCGGCGGAAAAGATGGTCCCTTCCAGTTTGGGGTGTGGTTCTGTTGTCTTTCCAACGATCGCGATATTCGCTCCCTCCTTCGCCAACCTTACCGCGATGGATTTTCCGATGCCCCGGCTTCCGCCAGTGATCAGCACAGTTTTGTTTTCCAGCAACATATGACAAGTAGTTTAAAGATGTACGACTGTTTATTACAACTATAAATATATAGGCTTTATTACAGTCAGGGAAAGATTGGGTAGTTGTACTAAAATACTGAAAAGTATAATTACGATGGCTGCTGTAAATACTGACTTCTTCAAAT
>JAGIAP010000590.1 GCA_017744805.1 Chitinophagaceae bacterium
GCTTTCGCTCTCAAAAGGGTTGCAAAAATATATAAAATCTTGTTTCTGAAAAACTTTTATTTAGTTCTTCCGGGATAAACTTTCAATGCGGCCTCCAGGCAATCCATGGCGGCATTCAGATCATCCACGTTCAACACATAAGCGAGGCGCACTTCATTCAGCCCTAATCCTTTGGTTCCGTAGAAACCGGTGGCAGGGGCCAGCATTACAGTGGCACTGTTATGGTTGAAATCTTCCAACAGCCACTGGCAGAATTTATCGGAATCATCGATAGGTAATTTAGCCATCGCATAGAAAGCGCCACCAGGGTTAGGGCAGAATACACCTTCCATGGCATTCAGCCTGCTTACCAATGTATCCCTGCGTTTCAGATATTCAGCACGGGTAGCATCGAAATAATTATCGGGCAGGTCAACGGCTGCTTCGCCAAGGATCTGGGCAAAAGAGGGAGGGCTCAGCCTTGCCTGGGCAAATTTCATGGCAGAATCCAGTACTTGTTTGTTCTTTGTTACGAAGGCTCCGATACGGCCACCGCAGGCGCTGTAGCGCTTGGAGATGGTATCCATCAGGATCACATTCTGCTCGGCACCGGCCAGTTGCATGGCGCTGATCTGTTTGCCATCGTATGCGAACTCACGGTAGGCTTCATCCGAAAACAGGAACAGGTTGTGTTTGATCACGATCTGTTTCAGTGTTTCCATTTCTTCCTTACTGTAGAGGTAACCGGTGGGGTTGTTGGGATTACAGATCACGATCGCTTTGGTGCGGGGTGTGATCACTTTTTCGAACTCGCTGATGGCAGGGAGTGCGAAGCCGGTGTCGATAGAAGACGTGATGGGCTTCACCACAACTTCAGCTTCTACGGCAAATCCGTTGTAATTGGCATAGAAAGGCTCGGGGATGATCACTTCATCGCCCGGGTCCAGGCAGGCCATGAAGCCGAAAATGATGGCTTCCGATCCGCCGGTAGTGATGATGATCTGGTTATGATCCACTTCAATACCTACTTTTTTGTAGTATTCGACCAGCTTGCGGCGATAGCTCTCATTACCCGCACTATGACTGTACTCCAGCACCTTGAAATCGGCATGGCGAACAGCGTCCAGGATCTGTGGAGGCGTTTCAATATCCGGCTGACCAATATTGAGATGGTATACTTTCGTTCCTTTTTTCTTGGCTGCTTCCGCAAAAGGGACCAGCTTACGGATGGGTGATGGTGGCATGGCCTCGCCACGCTTGCTAATCGTTAACATGCGGCAAAGATAGGGTGATTGTTCTCAAAAAAAATCGGGGTCTTCCATGTATTGCCAAAGACAACAGGAAGACCCCGGACATCTAATGTATATGCTTACTTAGACTTGTTCCCTTTTTCTTTCTCATATTTAGCGTAATCCACTTCGCTCAATACTTCTCCTGTGATACGCAGTTCCAGGGGAGCGTCGATACCGGCCACCTTTACAGTGATCGTTTTGTTGAAGGGCCCGAGAGCGGCAGCATTGAAACCGGCAGTGATCTTGTCGGATTTACTTTTTGCAATGGGAGCTTCAGGCTTTACAGGAGTAGTGCAACCGCAGGATGCAGTAGCAGCCTCAATTACCACAGGTTTGCTGCCAACATTGGTGAAAGCAAAGTTGTATGTAACAGGAACGCCTTGTTTGATCTTACCAAAATCATGAACCAGTTCTTTGAACTTTACAACATTATCCGCTTTCTGCACTGTAGCAGGGGCCTGGGCAAATACTGTTGCTGATACGAAAATTACGCTGAGTGCCAGAAGGAGATGTTTCATACTCGATTGAATTTGATTAGTGACCATTGATGTTTTTTAATAATGCGATGGACGCGTTGACCGGTGCCGCAGTAACAGGTGTTTTGTACACAGTGCCCGAGATCAACAGCGTTTTGTTCTGATTGTTGTTGTAGCTGATGGTGATGGACTTATTGAAATATCCTTCAGCAGCAGCATTGTATCCCACCTTGATGGTGGCAGTGGCTCCGGGCTTGATCGGATCCCTGCTCCATTCAGGAGTGGTACATCCGCAGGATGCCTGCACATTGCTCAATAACAAAGGAGCTTTGCCGGTGTTCACGATTTCAAAAATATGTGTCACAGGCCGTCCCTGAGGTATCTTGCCAAAATCATACCCGTTCTCTTTCAGTTGAAGCACATCCGGAGCGGCAGCAGCCACCGTGGCGGTCTGCGCCAGCAGGCTGCCCGATGCAGTCAGCATTATGACC
>JAGIAP010000591.1 GCA_017744805.1 Chitinophagaceae bacterium
TACAGATCTTCACCAGCGGGGTGAAACGATCACGGATACGCTCGATCTCTTCTGCGTACTCGGCATCTGTATAATCGATCTGCTCGAATTTCTTCTTATCAACATAATTACCCGGGTTCACGCGTACTTTCTCGATGATGCGGGCAGCGATCTCTGCGGCATTAGGCGTGAAATGGATATCTGCCACGAGCGGGGTGGAATAGCCTCTCTTCTTCAGTTCATTCTTTATGTTGAGGAGGTTCTCTGCTTCTTTTTTGCTGGGGGCTGTGATGCGCACCAGTTCTGCGCCGGCTTCGATGCAACGGATGGTTTGTTCCACAGTACCAATGGTGTCCATGGTATCGGTAGTGGTCATGGTCTGTACACGGATAGGATGTCCGTTACCCAAAAGGAGATCACCGATCTTTACTTCTACGGTCTTGATTCTCTGGTATGCTGTTAATGAGTCGCAGTAAAGCTGCATGAGGTTTTCAAATTGTGGGTACAAAGGTAATGAAATATCGAGGGCGGGCAGTGGCCGGGGACCAGCCAATTGAAGTAACGCGCGGGGGCGCGAACTATAGGTGCAGGTTGAGTGGGTTTACCAGTCTTTATCGGGCTGAGATCCTGCCCGGCCGCGGTTCTGCATTTTTTCCTGGATCTCCTGTTCTTTCTGTTGCAGGGATTTGAGTTGCTGCTCCAGGCGCTTTTTGTTGGTAGGCGGCGGTGGTTGTTTTTGTTTGTTCTCCTTTTGCTGCTGAGGCTTGTCCTCAGGCTTTTTCTGGGATTCCTGCTGTTTGCGCAGTTCTTCCAGTGCTTTCTGGAGGTTCACTCTCGTGTCTTCGTCTGCGGGATTGAGGCGAAGCGCCTTTTTATAGGCATCGATGCTTTCCTGCAGCTTTTTCTGTTTGGAAAGCGATACTCCTTTATTGTACAATGCTTTCTGCTGAAGGGCAGTATTGTCGGGATTATTGTTGAGGCTGTTATCGAAATCCTTCTCCGCTTCTGCGAATTCATTTTTCCTGAATCGGGCATTGCCCAGGTTGAAATTGGCGGTGGGGTTGGATGGGTTCTGTTGAACGGCCTTGGCAAATTCCTTTTCGGCCTCACTGATCTTACCCTTTTTGTAGAGCTGATTACCTTTTCTGACATTGCTGTTCTCGGCTTGTGCCAGGAGGGAACCGGTGCTGAAAACAAAGGCTGCTATGGTGATCAGTTTCTTCATGCGGTCTTGAAGCTACGTTCAGGATAAAAGAATTCTCCGATCAGGAATAACAATGCCAGAGCGATGAACCACTGGAAATAGCTGGTGTATTCACGAAGTGAATTATCGCCTGTAGCTGTTTTCTCGATCTTATCGAGTTGTGTATTCAGGGCTGCAACGGCTTCGTCCGGCTCGGAGAGGCGGAGGTAGATGCCATTGGTATTGGCTGCGAGCTGCTGCAGCTCCGGTTCGTTCAATTTGGAGATCACGGTATTGCCGTTGGCGTCTTTCTTATAATCATTGGTGGTAGGGTCCAGTATGGGCGATCCTTCGGGCGATCCGATACCCACGGTATTGATCATGACACCTTCGCTGGCGATCTGCTGGGCCATGGGCAGTGCTTGCTCATCATGGTCCTCTCCATCCGTAATAAGGATGATGGACTTGAATTTCCTTTCCCTGCTATTGAAAGCCTTGTTGCTGACGCGAAGGGCTTCCGAGATCACCGTTCCCTGGGCGGGCACGATGGATGGATTGGCTTGCTGCACATACATGCGCGCTGCTGCATGATCGGTAGTGAGTGGCATCTGCAGATAGGCATGGCCTGCAAAGACCACCAGGCCGATACGGTCGTCCGGGAACTGATCGATGAGTTTATAGATGAGTTGCCTGGCACGTTCCAGCCTGTTAGGCTTGATATCGTCGGCCAGCATGCTCCGGCTCACGTCCATGGCTATTACTACGTCTATACCTTTACGTGATACGGCGTCTTCTGCACCGGGCATTTGCATATTGGCGGCCCCGAAAATGATGGCGGTCATGCAGACCACAATCAGCAGGAACTTGAACAGAAAATTGAAGGGAGAGTATTTCCTGGTGAGCTCGCGCACCAGTTTTTCGTCCCCGATCTTTTTTATGGTTCTTCTTTTCCAGAAAAGTACAAATGCAAAAAGGCCTCCGAGCACGATGAGTGCGAAGAGACCTGTCAAATAGTTAATATGTTCGAATCTGAGCACGGGGTTTAATATAGGA
>JAGIAP010000592.1 GCA_017744805.1 Chitinophagaceae bacterium
GTACATGGCCACCAATTTCAAAAAAACGCCGTTGGTCCAGCCAAAGCCATCCTGACCGGGGTATTCTCCTCCGCCGGCTTCCAGTTTGGTGTCTGCCACATTGTATTTTTCCATCATCCGGCCGGTGCGTTTGTACACATCGATGTTGAGGATGGTCCAGCGTTGTGCGATATCCCTTGCCAGTTCCCGCTGGCCACATCTGTGAAAGCCCCAAACGGTCATGTATTGGAGGGGCGCCCATCCATTGGGAGCATCCCATTGCTGGCCGGTATTGTTGGCGGTGGTTTGTAGGCCACCATCCTTGAGCAGTTGCTCTTTCACCACTGTAGCGGCTTTCCGGGCCAGCAGGCTCATATAGTCCAGTTTCCGGTTGAAGAGGCAGAATGGATACATGCCCGCGGGCGTGATCACGTTACTGATCTTTTTTGAAACGAAATTATAGTCGGTATAAAAATTCAGTGATTTGTTCCAGCAGTATTTGTCGATAGCGATGATCCTTCTGTCTGCCTTCTTCCTGTACTCGACGGAAGCGGAATCCTGACCAGTCAATTGTTTGCCCCTGGAGATACCGAGCTCAAGTTTGTACAAGAGGGTGTTGAGATCGATGGGGATATAGTTGGTGGTTTGGATAGTGTGCAGGTTCTTTCCATCTGCCAGCCAGCGGCTGCTGAAGTCCATGCCGCTTTCTGCGCCTGCGCGGAGATTGCGATAGAGAAGGGCTTTATTGCCTTTCACTTTTTTGCCTGTTTCCACATCCTCGCGATAGCTCTCTGGCCTGGGCGTATTCTGATCGTCCCAGTAGCGATTCATCAGGCTGCCATCGGGCATTTTTACTGCTCTTCTGAAAGCTTCGCCGGGCTTGAGTTTGTCGGCTCCATCCATCCAGTATTGATATTCTTTTTCGAGGGCGGGGAGAAAGGATACATAAACAGTATCGCTTTGTATCTCTGCCAGCAGGTCAACCATCAAGGCAAAGAAGGGAGGTTGTGATCTGCTGAGGTAGTAGGTTCTGTTGCCATTGGGAATATGCCCGTATGTTTTGATCAGGTAAGCGAAATTGTCCACCATATTCCTGATAAGGCCGTTTTGATTGGTCTCCTTCAATCCCAGCATGGTGAAATAAGCATCCCAGTAATAGATCTCGCGAAATCGGCCACCCGGTACCACATAGGGATAGGGCAGGGCCAACAGGGAACTGCCCTCAGATGGATTGTCAGGTTCCCGGCGCAGGAGCGACCATACATTATTGATATGGTCCATCATATCCTTTTCCTGCTGGATATAATTCAGTTGGGGAGTGAATGGCTGCTCGAAATTCTCTTCCACAAATTTCTTGAGATCGAATTTCTTTCCTTTCAATTGCGCATAGTCGTGTATGATAGCAGCAGGGCTGCGTTTGGGGATGCAGTCAACGAAAGTCTTGCTGTCTTCAAACACCTTGTTCATCTGTACCTCCCGGAAAAGCTCGCCATAGAGCTTATCAGGGGATGCAGGCTGTGCCTGAAGGATTGTAATAATGGATAAAAAGAAAAGAAGAAGTACTGATCTTTTCATTGCCGGCCGTTTTTTGCTATTGAATTTTATTTTGATATTGCCCGTTGCTCTACAAATTGTAAAAGTTGAGGGCATTCTGTCCCATCACCTGTTCCTTCGCTTCCTCCGGAAGTTTCTCCATATATTTTTCCACCAGGCTTTTCCATTGCACATACATGCCGCTCAGGAGGATCACGGGCCAGTCGCTGCCAAACATCAGCCTGTCCGTTCCGAATGCATCGAACACCACATCGAGGTAGGGATAAAAATCGCCCGCGCTCCAGTCTTTCCACACTGCTTCCGTAAGCAGCCCGGACAATTTACAATAAACGTTGGGGTGCTGTGCGATAGTGTTGATATAGGATGCCCAGTCCTCGATCTCTTTCTTCCTGATCACCGGTTTAGCGCAATGATCGATCACGAAACGCTGGTCGGGGAAGGCTTCCACAAAAGCGATGGCAGCGGGTAATTGCCTCGGATAAATTAAAATATCATATGTGTAATTGAAGGGCTGCAACGCGCGGATACCCCGTTGAAAATCGGCGTTGAGGAGAAAATCGTCGGCCTCTCCCTGTACGATATGCCTGTAGCCTTTGATCTGCGGATATTGAGAGAAATGTTGCAATCTTTCTTCTACATCATCAGCGCGAAGGTCTATCCAACCTACC
>JAGIAP010000593.1:0-1964 GCA_017744805.1 Chitinophagaceae bacterium
GCTATATCAAATTCGAGGACAAGAATTTCGACGGAGTGATCAACGACGCAGACCGTACCTTCATCGGTAATCCCAATCCAAAATATGTTTATGGCCTGACCCTTACCGGTAGTTTCAAAGGATTCGATCTGAATATCCTCTTCCAGGGTGTGCAGGATGTTGACAAATACAACGATCTTAAAAAGATCACTGACTACGATACCCGTCCGTTCAACCATAGCACAAGAACACTGGATTCATGGCATGGAGAAGGCACCAGCAACAGCATTCCCATTTCCACCACCAAGGACAATGGCAGCAGCAGGATCAGCAGTATCTATGTAGAAGATGCATCTTACCTCCGCCTGAAGAACGTGGAACTTGGCTATTCATTCAAAAATGTATTGAAAAGAATGGCGCCGGGTATCCAGAACCTGAGGGTGTATATTTCTGCACAGAACGTCTTTACCATCACCAATTACACCGGCCTCGATCCTGAATCTACCGATATGGTGGATATGGGAACCTACCCGCTTTCGAGAGCGATCCTCTTTGGTGTGAACATTAATTTTTAATCAGTGCAAAAATTGAACATCATGAAACCTATTCATATTATAGCTGCTTCATTGCTGCTGACCGGTAGTGTTGGTTGTAAAAAATATCTCTACGAAGATCCGGTTGGCAGGATCACTCCTGAACAGATAGACCTTGAGCCTAAATATGGCACCCTCAGTTCTTCCGTAACCTCCAGTTACCAACTGCTCAGCACCAGGCTGAATGTGATCGGCACCTGGGCATGGAACAGGGGACTGGTGGTACGCAACGATTTCATATTGCAGGATATCGCTTCCGGCGATATGCAAAGAAAATACAACCTGGATGGAGACCAGGCCTGGATGGATGATGTGGCTAATTTCACTTTTACACCTGAAGGACCTGCATTCATTGGTCAGTGGCTTTACAATTATGAAGGTCTTGCCCGCGTCAATCAATCCATCGCCTATCTCAAGGATCCCGTGATCCCCGGGAAAGTAGGATTGGAAGAAGACCTGCGCAAACGCTGGCTGGCTGAAGTGCTTTTCCTGCGTGCATTCTACTATTTCGATCTCGTGAACAATTATGGAGATGTGCCCCTGCTGTTGAAACCTCTCGAGAATTTCGAGCAGGCATACGAACTGGCAAAGAGAGCACCAAAGGCGGAAGTATGGAACCAGATCAGTGCTGACCTGGCAGAAGCCAAAGGATTGCTGCCTGCCACCAAATTCACGGATAACAACGAAAAATGGCGTGTATCCAAAGGGGCAGTAATTGCAATGCAGGCCAAGGTTGCGCTCTACAATGAAAAATGGAATGATGTGATCACCCTGGTGACCGAACTGGAAGGGCTCGGCTTTTACAACCTGAACGGTAATTATTTCGACAGCTTCGATCAGACCAAAGAGTATACAGACAATGAAGTGATCTTCGCATATGATCACAAAGCAGGTACCCTGCCCCGTAATGGCAATGGCTTTACGGCATTGATCGGCTGGGGATTCATTGCCCCTACCACCAATTTCCTCAATGAGTTTGAAGCGAATGACCCCAGGAAATTATACACGGTGAATGTAGCGCAACAGGCTCCTTACAAATTGCTGGGTACGTTGGACAATTCCAATAAAGGCAATGAAGATGCGCCCAATAACAAGATATATATCCGTTTTGGCGATGTATTGCTTTGGAAGGCCGAAGCCTACAATGAAACCAGCAAACCGCTGGAAGCCATCAAGATCATCAACCGCGTTCGTGATCGTGCACGTACCACACCTACTGCCGATGGTTCTGTGGTTCCGGCAGGTACCCTCCCCGCACGTAGTGAAGCAGTGACGGATAAGAACCAGATCAATACCTGGCTGCGTCATGAAAGGCGCGTGGAGCTTGGCTTTGAAAGCCAGCGCTTCAACGACCTGAAAAGATGGAAGATTGCTAAGGAGGTACTCACTGCC
>JAGIAP010000593.1:1974-2199 GCA_017744805.1 Chitinophagaceae bacterium
CACTGCCATGGGCAGGAATTTCCAGGACAAGAATTATCTCTATCCGATTCCTCAAAGCGAGATAGATAAATCAGGAGGCACTATCACTCAGAATGACTATTGATGCGTAGCATGCTGCCGTCTCTCGCAGGAACGCGGGTAACGGCAGCATGCTGAATTAAATACAGTGTATGAAAGATCTGGCAAAACGTTTCCCTCAGAATCCATTATTGGCGCCCAAAGACC
>JAGIAP010000594.1 GCA_017744805.1 Chitinophagaceae bacterium
ATCCGAATCCGCCCATTCCACCCACTACATCATTGAAGGAGAAGTTCTGTTTGTTTACGTTATTGGAACCTCCTACAATGGAGATCCTTCTGTCGTTATCGAATCGATTGAAGCTAAGGCTTCCTTCATAACGATCATCAGTACCTGCGCCAATGGTGGCCCTGCCGAAATATCCTTTTCTCTTATCTTTCTTGAGTTTGATATTGATAGTCTTGGAGCGGCTGCCATCATCGATACGGGTGAACTTTGCCTGATCGCTCATATCGTCAAAAACCTGGATGCTCTCGATCATATCGGCTGTGATATTCTTGGTAGCCATTTTGGGATCGCTGCCGAAGAATTCTTTTCCATCCACATACACTTTCTGAACATCCTCTCCCTGCGCTTTTACATTACCATCTTTATCCACCTGTACGCCCGGTACCTTTTTCAACAGGTCTTCAGCCGTGGCATTGGGCTTGGTTTTGAAAGCGCTTGCCCTGAACTCGACTGTATCTTTCTTGATCTGTATCGGAGGTGCTTCTACAATCACTTCATCGAGTAAAGTGGTCTTCTTATCCATGTAAATGGTTCGGAAATCGATATTGAAGGAGTCTTTAGTGATGCTGAATTTTCTAACGTAAGGCTGGTATCCCTGGTAAGTGATCATCAGCCTGAACGTACCTGTATCAAGGTCTTTGAGCTCGAATTCACCGTTTGCTTTAGAAAGTGTAAAAGAGACAAGGGTAGAATCCAATACATGCAGCACTGAAACGGTAGCTTCCGCCAGTTGTTCCCTGTACGTTGAATCGGTGAGTTTGCCTTTGATACTGCCCGTGGATCGCTGGGCCATCGTGGTTCCGGCTGTGACAATAAATAGTAATACCAGTATAGTTTTGTTCATGGCTGAAGGGATAAAAGAATGTAATAGGAATTTAGACGGCTGCCTTACTGACAAACTTGTGCAGGTTATGACAGTCATTCTCGTAAGGATTACAAATAATCCTGAAAAATGATTCCTATGATCCTTTTACTGCGGTCAGGTTTAACTGAACAGGTATTCCACATCTTCGCGACTGAGGCTTTTCACAAATCCTTCATCGTCTGTGATGAGGTCTTTGGCAAGCACTCGTTTCTTTTCCTGAAGCTGCAGGATCTTGTCTTCGATAGTATCCTTACAGATCATCCGGTAGGCGAAGATATTCTTGGTTTGACCGATACGGTGCGTACGGTCGATGGCCTGTTGTTCCACGGCGGGGTTCCACCAGGGGTCTACAATGTATACGTAGTCGGCAGCAGTGAGGTTGAGACCCACACCACCCGCTTTGAGTGAGATGAGGAATACACGGCATTTGTCGTCGTTCTGGAATCGCTGAATGGCCCTTTCCCGCTCGATGGCAGTAGTGCTTCCATCGAAGTATTCGAAGTCCACATCCAGTTCTTTGAGCTTTCCTTTGATCAGCCCGAGCATGCCGAGGAATTGAGAGAATACCAGCGCCTTGTGGTTGCCGATATTTTCCGTGATCTCCCTGCCCAGCTCATCCAGTTTGATGGAATGATTGGGGAATTTCTCCGATTCGTTCAGGATGGCGGGTGAATCGCAGATCTGGCGCAGCTTCATCAGGCCCTGAAGGATGGTGAGCTGTGAGCGCTGGATACCTTGTGATTCGATGGTGCCGAGGATCTTGTCGCGGAAATCATTCCTGTACGCATCATAGATATTGCGTTGTTCATCTTCCATTTCGCAATAGAGGATGGTCTCTGTTTTTTCAGGAAGGTCTTTCGCCACCTGCTCCTTGGTACGGCGGAGAATGAAGGGGAATAATAATTTACGAAGATGGTCCTTACGATCAGCCTCACCGAACTTGTCGATTGGGATCGCAAATTCCTGGCGGAAGAACTCGATGCTTCCGAGCATGCCCGGATTGAGGAAGTTCATCTGCGCAAAGATATCGAAAGTGTTATTCTGCAAGGGGGTACCGCTGAGGCATAAGCGATTTTTGGAATTCAGCAGGCTGGCAGCTTTTGTGACCTTGCTCGCAGGGTTCTTGATGGCCTGGCTTTCATCCAATACCACATAATCCAGGGGTATGTCTACCAGTAATTTGATATCACTGCGGAGGGTTCCATAGGTGGTGATGATCACTTCTGCTTTGGCCAGTTGCTCTTTATCGCGCGTGCGCTCGCCACCAT
>JAGIAP010000595.1 GCA_017744805.1 Chitinophagaceae bacterium
GATACGGCCAATAAGTTGTAGTTGCATCAGCTCTTCGAAGAAATCACCCTCTTCCCGCTCCTTCAGTTGTCGCAACAATTCTTCCTGCCTCCCCGCTTTCATTTGTTGATGCTTCAGCAGGTTGAAGCATTTGTTGCGGACGGTGACGTGGAGAAAAGCTTCAACGGCATTCAGGTCTTTGAAGTTTTGATGCTGTTGCCAAACCTGGATGAAGGCTTCAGCGGTGAGATCGCGGGCATCTTCGGTATCGGTCATGAATTTCTTCGCAAACCAGAATACCCTCCGGTGCAGATGACGGTAGATGGTGGTAAATGCATCCTCACTCCCTTCGCGGAATTCCTGCATCAACGCATATTCATCCTGTATTTCAATGTCTGTTACTGCCACTAAGCGGAGAAAGCCTGGTAATTAATGTATTGTTACAAAAGAGGATAGGTTGGCCAACGCAAGATAAGTATTATTTGATAAGTGAGGACGGCTCTAAAACGAAAGGTGCCGGCTGGAGTGCCGGCACCAAGAATGGAAAACGATACTGCGTTACAGACCGAGAGCAGCACTGATGATAAAAGAAGAAACCTTCCCTGGTTGCGACAACATCGGCACATGGCTTGATGGCAGCTCCAGTGTTTTTGCCTTGATCATTTTTGCTTCAGCACGAGCCAGCGCCAGTGGCACCATGCCATCATCGATGCCGATGATGAACCAGGATGGTTTGCTCTTCCAGGCTGCTACCGTTATCTTTTCATTGGTCGCTTTGGTAGACCAGGGAGTTTGTGTTACGTACAGGATATCCCTTTCGCCCGGCGTAAGGTCTTGTGCAAAATGCTTATGGATACCTTTGGATGAAAGAGCGAGAAAACCCGATGCGTCCTGTTGGAACTCAGCAAAGCCGGGACCCGCAGGGAAGGCGCTTACCACGTCCTGGGCGGATTGTTCATCGTTGGGCACCAGCGCGCATATATACAATAAGCCAACCACTTTGGGGTCATTGCCTGCTTCGGTAACTACCATGCCACCGTAGGAATGGCCTACCAGCAGCACGGGGCCATCCATCAGGGCAATAGCTCTTTTAGTAGCGGCCACATCATCGGCCAGTGAGGTGAGTGGGTTCTGTACCGCGATCACATTGTAGCCTTTTGCGCGGAGAAGTGGAATGATCTTCGACCAGCTGGAACCATCAGCAAATGCGCCATGGACCATAACGATATTCTTTACGCCTTTCGGTACAGGTTGTGCCAGAACAGGAAAACTGAACAAAAGGATCACTGCTGCCAGCATAGCCGACAGTTGTTGCTTGAAGGAGGACATAATTTTTAGTTTTATTGATTATTGAATGGACATGGAGAACACAATGGAGAAATAACAATGGGTCAGGAAGCGAGGGTTTGCCTGATCAATGCTGCAGCCTGCAATAAAGCTGTTTGAACGGCGGGTAAATCAGCGAGAGGATTCAGCAGCCCATAATCATGGATCAGGCCACCGTAGCGTGTAAGGGTCACCGGTACACCTGCTTCTTCGAGCTTTCTTGCATAGGCCTCCCCTTCATCGCGCAGCACATCATTTTCGGCTGTCTGGATCAATGCAGGGGGAAGGCCTTTCAGTTGTTCCCGGGTGGCGCGCAAAGGAGAGGCATAGATCTCGTTCCTTTTATCGAGGTCGGGAAGATAATTGTCCCAGAACCAGATCATCATATCCCTGGTGAGGAATCTCTCTCTGGCAAAATCATGGTAGGAATCCGTATCGAGACCGGCATCGGTTACAGGCCATAACATTACCTGTAATTTGATGGATGGGCCTTTCTTTTCTTTTGCCATCAGTGCTATGGCGGCAGTCATATTCCCTCCAACACTATTGCCCACTACTGCGAGGTTGCTGCCATTCACGCCGATCTCTTTTCCATTTTCCGAGACCCATTTTGTAGCGGCATATATCTCCTGAAGTGCAAGCGGATAGCGGGCTTCGGGAGAAGGTGTGTATTCAGGGAAAACGGCAACAGCGCCGCTGTATACCACCAGGTCTCTCACCAGCCTACGATGGGTATGGTAATCTCCCAATACCCATCCACCTCCATGGATAAAGATGAACACAGGTGCGTCCTGTTTTACATTTTCAGGTTTCACCACAAAGATCTTTACATTGAGACCATCCTGAACGATGGTCCTGGAT
>JAGIAP010000596.1 GCA_017744805.1 Chitinophagaceae bacterium
CTCTCAGGCATAGCAGTACATTGGGCGAACTGGCTCGTTATTTCAAGTCGGCTGGCTGTAGCGAGATCCTGGAAGCGCATGCAGGTTCCTTCAGCCTGGAGGTAATTCCTTGTGTCAACTGGGATAGAACCATGTTCTATCCGGAATACCGGCATTCGTTTGTACCTACTTCTCCCGCCATTCCCTGTTTTGAGGCAGCATTATTGTATCCCGGCCTGGGGCTGTTAGAAGCAACCAATATCAGTGAGGGCAGGGGAACTGCCACACCGTTTCGAGTAGCTGGGGCTCCATGGATGGATGGTGCCCGCATTGCTGCGGCCATCAATGCACAATGTCCTGATGGCGTATTGGCAAGGCCGGTCAGTTTTTTACCTGCGGAGGGAAAATTCCATGGTCAAAAATGTAATGGTATTATGTTCCATATCGTTGATCCGGCTGTGTTCAGGCCGGTCCGATTGGGTTGGTTGCTGATCCGGCTCGTCAGAGGGCTCCATCCGGAATTTTTTGCCTGGGCAACCTATCCAACTTATGTGAATCATAAGGGAACAAGGCATCTGGATCTGTTGACCGGTTTACAAGATGCGGAAAACCTGGTAGCAGGACATGATGTTGAGGATATTGGCCGTTACACGCAGGCAGGGGATTGGAGGGATAAGATAGCACCCTGTTTATTGTATTAGTGAAAAGGGAACCCCCTTTCAGTTTTTTATTCCTATTTTGCAAATCTGATCCTAAACCCGGAACGGATTGCATTTCCACCAACCATACAATGAAAAAGAGCTTTTTCTCCAAGTCGCAGAAGGCGATGAACAGGCTTTCGGGATCATTTATGATCATTTCCTGCAACTGATGGGCAAGGGGCTGCTCGCTCTCCTCAAATCTGAAGATGCATTGCGCGATGTGTTGCAGGAATCCTTCCTGAGGATCTGGTTACATCGTGATCAGTTCACTCATCTCGAAAACCCCGGAGGCTATACCCGCCGGGTGATCTCCAATGAATGTTTCCGTCATCTTCAAAAACAAGGTTTGAAATACAGGCAGGGCGCAGCTTATATGAAACTGGTCTCCGGAACTGACCAGTATTCTAATGAAACGGAACATTCCCTTGAATTGTCTGAAACCAAAAAGCTGATCCATCAAGCCATCGGTACACTTTCATCCAGGCAATCCACTATCTATAAAATGAGCCGGGAGCAACATATGAAAGTTCCCGAAATAGCGAAGGAGCTGGGGCTCTCCGATGATTACGTCAAAAAAACACTCAGTACTTCCTTGCAGAAGATCCGGCAGGGCCTGCTTGAAGCAGGCAAGATCCTGCCGTCTGTGCTATTGTGAAAATTATTTTCAGTTCGATACCCCCCTTCTGATCTTTCTCCGGGTTAATTAATGCATACTATGAATGAGGAGCGTTTATATTTTCTATTGAACCGCTTTGCTGCTGATCAGATCGATGAGACTGAATTGGCTGAGCTCGATTCCCTGATCCGGGAAGAAGGATACAGTGAAAGCGTGAATACGGCTTTCCTGCGCTATTTTTCCGATCATGAGCAGGCTGTATTCGATACAAAACCATACCAGGATATCATCAGGCATATCCTTTCGGCAGATACACAAATCCGTGAAGGATTGATGCCACGTCCTGTGTCTTTCCTGCAAAAGAAATGGCTGCGATATGCGGCGGCAGTGTTCTTACTGGTGGTAGCAGGAACTTACCTCTGGACAAACCATGTTGGGAAAAAAGCACCTGTACCTACCGTACATGAGATGGAGCTTTCCGATATCGGCCCCGGAAAAGATGGCGCAATTCTTACTCTCGCAGATGGGCGACAGTTGGTGCTGGATAGTTTGAATAACGGCACTATCGCCGTTCAGAACGGCACAGACCTGAAATTGAATAATGGGACCTTAAGCTACAATGCCAACGATGTAGGCAAGCAACCAATAACCACTGAATACAATACAATGATCACCCCCAGGGGAAGGCAGTTCCGGTTGACCTTACCCGATGGTTCCAGGGTATGGCTCAATGCTGCCAGTTCCTTACGGTATCCCACCGGTTTCAACGGGACCGATAGAAAAGTGGAATTGAAAGGAGAAGCCTATTTTGAAATAGCGAAGGATGAAAAGAAGCCATTCAAGGTGGTAATGGAAGGCTCCAGGGA
>JAGIAP010000597.1 GCA_017744805.1 Chitinophagaceae bacterium
GCAGAACATATCAGGGCCCTCCTGGATGCATTGTTACAATTCGGGATCATACACCGGGAGAAGATTCGTGCAGGTTTAACAGTGAAATGATATTTCCGATCTTCGGTGGTACCTCAATCTTCTTCAATTCAGGTCCAGACCACCTTCAGACCAAGTCCAACTCTTCTCCACGTCGGAAGTTAGCCTATAGTTGCACTACAGCCTTATTACAGTACTACAACAGTGCCGCACAAGTACCAACTACGTTCACCCATATGGGGGCAACCCATGCATTCAGATGAAAAATACTGGTTTGATAAGAATTATTGCTTTCCTGTTTTCTCCAATTCCTTTATTGCAGTCCACAATACACCTGCTTCACCCCTGAAGCTGGATGATCCTTTGGGCTGGTTGCCCGGAGTGTACCATTCATAGAAGCCATTGTTCTTTATCACACGGTCCAGCATTGGCGACAATGCCTCCATCGCTTCTTTACGGAAATTGTAACGAAGGAGCTGCGTCACCATTCGACCACCGAACCAGGTCCAGTCACCTCCATTCTGATAACTCCAGGGCCCCATTCCTTTATTCCTGAAATAGCCTTCCGGGTATGCGGGATAAATGGTAAGGCCGATGGTTGCGGCATTGGCGGCCTTTACATTCGCCTGCATTTTTTGATAGGCATCCAGCACTTCTTCCTTGCTTAATAAGCCTGCTTCGATGGCAACTGCTGTTCCACCATGATAGTAGATCGCATTTTCATTGAAGGATGTTGGGAAAGGAGACCCATTCAAATAGATATGTGGAATGAATTTCTTGTTTTGCTTGTCCCATAAATGAAGTCGGATATTGCTGCTGAGCTTGTCCTTCACCGATTTCCAGTACAGGACTTGTTTAGCGGAGAGGCTGCCCATCTTCATCAGGTCATCGATAGCGATCACGAACATGGCATTGTCGTAGATATCGATGGAAAGATGAGAGCTGTTATCCAGTTCCACCCCCCAGTTATGCTCTGGCTGTACATCGCCCCAGTCCGCTGTGGTGGCGCCCCAGATCAGTCCATATTTCTCTGCCCATCTTTTACGGATCAGGAAATTCATGGCGTCCTCCAGTCCTTGCTGAACGGTTTTTCCATTGGCTGTATCGGTAAGAATGGACCTGTCGCCGGTATTGCGGATATATTTGGCCACTGCCTGCACCAGCGAGGTTTCCTGGTCTGTTTCCACTGTATTCTTGTGGCCTGCATATTCTGGTGCGAGCGGACTGTAGTAATAATTGTAGCCGCTACCTGCTTTTGCGATGGGGATATAACCATCGAGAATGCTGCCATCGGGTTGCTGGAATTTCAGGAAGGTGATCAGGTGTTTTTTGATGAGCTGCTTATCGTTCACTTTGCAGGCCACGTCAACGAAGGTGTTGAAATCCCTGATCCATATCTCACCATATCCATCACCAGCGGTGAACCCGCTGCTGATCAACCTTTCAGCCATATTTTTTACTGAATCCAATGGTAGGGTAGCTACACTTTTCTTTTTCGTGGCTTGTCTGACAGACTGTGCAGTAATAGTGCCGGTAAACAAAGCGCAAGCGACACAAAAGAATAATTTTTTCATCATCGTAACTCCAATTTTCAGATGGGTGTAAGAGGGGGCCGGGGCAAGGAACAGCGGTCCCGGCATCCAATGATAAACAGAAAACCCGGTTTTACCAATGCCGCAACAGCGAGTTCCACTTTGCAATCCTGCTACACAATCAGTAAGAGCAATCCCCGGGTCGTAACCATGCTACCAGGGGGCTATTTTTCATTTTTGCAAATGAACCTGTCTCTGTACTCTTTGGGTGAAATGCTCATTACTTTGGTGAAGAGCCGGGAAAAATAATAAGGATCATCTATTCCAATCCTATTAGCGATCTCTTTGATGCGCATATCCGTGAACTGCAGGTACTGACAAGCTCTCTGTATTTTGAGGTGATTGAAATATTCGATAGGGGAGAGCCCTGATCTTTTCCTGAAAATACTGGAATAATGGGATGCCGATACAGTCACTTGCGCGGCCAGTTTTTCTAACGTAAGGCTTTGCCCGATATGCTCCTGCATATACAGGATGGACTGGTTCACGAAATCCTGCGATCCTTCTTCCTGCTGCGAATGAT
>JAGIAP010000598.1 GCA_017744805.1 Chitinophagaceae bacterium
GAACTGGATGAATTCTATGATACACTTTTGGAGAAATTCCCTGCTAACCTGCGTACGATCAATAGAAAATATGAGGTCTCCTTTGCGGAAGCAAAGGATGATGCATTCTCCCAGATCAAACGGGAACTGATCGTCAACCTTGAAGCGGGACTGATGGGATCCACTGCAAACAAAACACTCAATTCAGCCAATCCCTGATAGCATCAAAATACCGGATCGTCAATCCGATCAACAACGTGATAACACCGGCAGTGAAGGTGATCAGCATATCACGTCCCATCCCACGACCAGAAGCCAACCGCACCTGGTACATTTTTGTGAGCAACGGTCCGGCTATGTATACGAATACATGATTCAATATGAAGATGATCAGCCAATGCACCGGTAATAAGATCGCCAATGGAAGAACAGGCAATATGAATCCGCTGAAATAAGGCAGCAGTGCCGATACCCGGCTTTGTAATATTGCAGGTTGATTGAATTCTATTTCTCCTTTACGATACATACTGATCCCGAAACAGGAGATCAGTAACCAGATGGATAATACCAGGAAAAAAGTGGACATCTTAAAAATTCCCTTTGGTTACAACATTATGTATATGCGCCTGTATCCGCACAAAACTATCTTCGATGAATTTTTGCGCGATCCTTTCCTGGGCAGCTTCCGATACATCCCTGAGGTTATTGAAATTGGCGGAATGGATCATTTCCTGGTGCAGGTACTTGTATTTCCAGGTAAGGGTAAGGATACCGGTGCTATAATCGAAATTGATGATCTGGTTGGAGCCATCTTCATACAAATTGAAAGAGCGCCAGGATAGAGGCCAGGTGCTGCCCCTGCCTTTGTAAGCGGCCTCATTGAGCAGGTCCACAATTACACTGAACTTCTCTTCCAGTGTGCCTCCCTGCAGATCACCCTTGTCTTTCGACAGGGCAGTGGCAAACCTGATGATCACTATCAGTACGATCCCAATGGCAACGATCCATAAAAACATAGCAGTCTATTTTATGATTGATAAGATTTATTGGCCGGTCTTGTTTGGCCTTCTGTCATTTGAATAATTCTTTGGATCTTTTTTGTTTCATCAAGCCCTGCTTTGGTGCCGATCGCTACGCAGCGGTGCAAATGGCGGAGCCCGATCTGTATCGTTTCTGCATTGTATCTTTTTTCACAATGGAATGCTCCGATCAGCCATCCGGCGCGGAAGATCCCATACTGGTGCTGTTGTTCTTCGTAAAGCTCAAATGCCTGATGGGCATATTTGTACAATGGACCTGTTTTGTTACGCTTACGGGCGATCTCTGCCTGTTGCAGGCAAACTTCCGCCATTCCTGTTTTATCGTTTATCCTGGTCAGCGTTGAAAAACCTTTCTTCAATAACCTGCCGGCTCTCCAGTAGCGGCCTTGTGCCGCATAGACCCTTGCTTTATTGGTATCCACAATGGCTTTTGCACGTTCATCCCTCAGTAACGAGAAAACCGATCCGCTTTTTTTCAATAATTCCATCGCCTTTTCGTAGTCATTCTTTTCGATTCCTGTTTTTGCCAGGTGAAGAAGGGAGAAAGCTTCCCCTGACAGGTTCTTTATTTCTTTGTATCTGTGCAGCGACAAGTCAAAATAAGTGGCCGCTTCCTCCCATTGACTTCTGTAAAAATGTATGGAGCCGAGCTGTACCAGGATGTCCGCTTCCAGCAATGGATCGCCGAGGGCCTGAGCATGTGGCAAAGCCTGGTGCAGGAGGTCCAGGCTTTTATCGAAATCAGCCAGGTCGATACAAACGCCGGCATATTGCATCTGTGTTCTGGCCTGCGCCAGTTTGTTGCCTGCTTTTTTGTGCAGCTCCATTTTCCTTTCCAGGGTTTCGAGTGCTGCTTCGGTGTCACCAGAGAGCTTGTTCAACTTGAAGGATACATCCAGGATCTTATCTTCCAAGGCATAATCCCCTGCCAGCATCATCCAGCTCATTCCTTCATTTTGTAGTTGTGCTGCTTTGGTGAACTCGTGCCTGTGCAAATGAACATCACAAACAAATAGGTAAATCTCACTGGTCTTTACATGATTCCTGAGTTGTCGGAAAATATTTGCTGCCTGTTCCCAGTGCCGCAGGGCTGTAT
>JAGIAP010000599.1 GCA_017744805.1 Chitinophagaceae bacterium
CTGTATACATGATAGCCTTGATACCGAAAAAGCCATCCGGGAAATACTGAAGGAGGATCTCAGTGGTTTTCTGGGCCTCACCCATACCGAGGCAGAGGTGCTCAGACATAAACGAAAAGGATGGCTCAGCAAAGAAATTGCCGCAGTAATGAAGTGTAAACTGGCCACCGTCACCAGCCATTTAAGGAATATATACAGGAAACTGGGGGTCAATAATCAGATGGAAGCGATCTATCTCGTATTCCCCCCATCGTGGAAATAGCACTCATGCCTCTACATTCCCACTACGATCTTCTTCTCCCATCCCTACAAAAAGCCTCTCCCAGCCTGAATTACAGGCTAATCTTATCATGCCTTGCCGGATTTTCCTATCTTAGCAGCCTCTCCGGGACCAGCCCCGGGCGAATCTCGCCTTATCATACCCATTGAACCTTTTATGGCCATGGCTATCAAGTTACCGGCTTGCATCCGGAAATAATTATTAATAATTTGCCCGTTTGACCAACGTGCTATCCATGAATTTGTCTGATCAGAATGCTTTGGAATTATTGCAACAGGATCCGGTGAAAGGATTCAAAGTGCTTTTCGACAAGTACTGGGATATGCTTTTTGCCATCGCGGTCACCAAACTGCCCTCGAGGGAGGAAGCGCGTGACCTGGTGCAGGAGGTCTTCCTCAGCTTGTGGACCAGCCGTGAATCCATCCGGAATGAGGATTCACTTTTTCCCTGGCTCAGCACCAGTTTGCGCAACAGGGTATACAACCACTATGCCCGTAACAAAACACGGCAACAGTTCATCCGGGATATGGAAGGCAGGTTCACGGATGCGACCAACAATGTGGCTGAGAAACTGGCCTCCAAAGAACTGAAAGAACTTATCGAAGAAGCGATCAGCCAATTGCCTCCCAGGATGCAACTGGTATTCAGGTTGAATAAAGAACAACAACTAACCCCTACCGAAATAGCCAGGAGCCTTTCCCTTTCCGTACAAACGGTGAAGAACCAATTGTACCGGGCAAACGATCAGGTGAAAGAATATATCGCGGCCAGAATAGAGCCTTCTATCCTTATTATTATCCTGCTGGCCATGCTGGATAAAAAATAATTTTTTTTACCGATGGTACTCTCGGAACGGTAACCTGTATTTGTTTAGTAACAAGCCATAACCTTGCATTACGACTATCTATATTACCTGCTCAACAAGCAGGCTGGGGGAACTATTTCTCCCGAAGAGGAATTGATACTGGAAAAATGGTACAATTCCCTGCAGTACTCCATTCCTGTGAGTGCTGAAGAGATGCGTGCAGACCAGCAGCATAGCTGGGATGCGCTTCAGCTACAACTGAATTCAGGCAGCGGGCCGGCGCCCGTCCGTACCCTCTGGAAACGCTGGTTCCTCGCTGCCGCTGTGTTGGTATTGGTGGCCGGACTGGCCACCATCGCACTCTTTCTCGATAAAAGCCATTTGCCGAAGCCGATCAGCTATACGATGGTGCAAACGGAAAAAATGAAAAAGTCCGTCACCCTACCTGATGGCTCCCGCGTTTGGGTGAATGCCCATTCCAGGCTCAGGTTTGCCGATGGGTTCGATGCCAACAGGCATATCATCCTCGATTATGGAGAGGCCTTCTTCGATGTGACGAAAGACGCGGATCATCCATTCAAGGTGAATGTGGATGGACTGGAAGTGAATGTATTGGGAACAGCCTTCAATATTCAATCCTTCCCCCAACTCAGTGAGATCAAGGTGGCCGTAACGCAGGGCAAAGTGCTGGTGCTCGATTCCCTGGAATGTAATGTGAATCTGCTGCCCAGCCAGGTACTGACCTATCTCCGTAAAGATCATCAGTACAGCATCAGTCAGGTGGATCCCGCCAAGGCAAACGATTGGAAAAATGGAAAGATCTATCTCAGCAATATCGCGCTGAAAGAACTGGCGGTATACATCCGGAATATCTACGATTACGAAATGGTATTTGTGAACAAAGGACTGGAAAACTGTAAGAACACGATCAACTTCAGCGATAAGGACAAATTGAAAGATGTGCTGGATCTGCTTAAGATCATCAACAATGTCAGGTATACCATTCAAAATAAAACTA
>JAGIAP010000059.1 GCA_017744805.1 Chitinophagaceae bacterium
CCACTCAGGAGCGGCACATTCAAAATGCCCAGCAGGTTGAAGGTGGGCGGTTCCAGTTGAACGATACTGGAAAAATTATTGCTGTTCTTATCGGTCAGGTAAACGAAAGCTGCGCCTGTAGTAGTAGACAGAAGGATGAGATCTGTTTTCACATAAGCCGGAGTGCCCACGATGATATCCTGTTTTCCATCATTGTTGAGGTCTTCGGTAACGGCTACGGAGAAACCGAAAAGCGCATTGGCGCTGATGCTGACGCCATTTACATGATTACTGTTCATTTGCAAGGTGAGGAAATTGGTAGGATTGCTGGCAGTTTGTGTTCCGCCGGGGAATACATACACCTTACCTACAGTGCCGTCGATCTTTCCGAGGAGGACCGATACTTCGATATGATCGAGCGGAGCGCCAACAACAATATCGTTGATCCCATCTCCCGTAACGTCGCCCGCATCGATACTGAGGCCGAAGAGGGCGCCGGCTACGGCTGTATTGGGCTGAAGGGTTTTGCCGGGTGTAGTAGCCAGGCCGGTGGGTGTTCCGTAATACACGAAGACTGCGCCTACACCGGCCAGTGTGTTACCATTGAGCACGCCGATCAGTCCGGGTGCAGAAACAGCCACATCTCCATACCCATCATTGTTCACGTCCCCCACTCCGCAAACAGCATAGCCATAGAGGGAGCTAAGTATCTGGGGGCCTGTCAGGCCGAGGCCGGCGAGAAGCCCGTTGGTATTGGTCTTCCAGTCGGCCACCTTATTGATGGGGTCAATGGTAAGCGGATATTCGGCACCGTTATCATCCACTTCCAGGGTGAGGATATCGCCTTTCAATTGCATGGTGGCAGGCAGCGGCCTGTATTTATTGTCCCACACTTTCAGGTCTTCATAAGAGAAGGCTGGTTTTTGCGGGCTATCCTTTGTCAGGAACTGCAGCCTGTTGTTTTGAAGGGAGGCTTCCAGGTCACCGGTAACGGATATGCGAATTTTTATTTTTCCTTTTCCGCCCGGTCTTTGTTGGATGATGAAATTCTGCCGGAGCCCTGCTTCTTTATTGGTGTACTGTACCTCCATATTATTATAGGAGTAGCGGAGCATGTCTTTGTCCGTGTGCGGAGTACAGTAAGACCCCGGGGTCCAGAAGGTACTTTTCCTGGAAGCGCCAAGGATAGTGAAATGCATTTTCCAGCCAACCTCCTGGTAATGTTCTTTCACCTGTTGAACGGTGTAGCCTTTCGGAAAGATCTCAAATGCCAGGCGGTTGGAGGAGTTGGTAACGCGGAATTGTTTGTGTTGGTCAGTAGGATAGAATTTGTTTTCGAGCTGTTGGATATGATCGGATACCTGGGCGAACCAATTGGCATTGGCGGCTGCGGGTAATGGATGATGGGAGCCCGTCAATTCGGGAACCCCATCGGGGGAGAGCTGAACCCGTGAATAGGGTTGTTGAGCGGTGGTTTGATCAATGGTAAGGAACGGAATAGCAATCAATACAGTGTAAAATTTCCAGAGTTTCATAGTAGCGAATTTGGTGATGACAGGATTGTCTTTAAAAGGTGAATACTGTCAGATGCCTGGACCATACGGATTTTCGCCCTCTGCATTTCGGGCAATAAAGTATCAGTTGCACGGGTAAAGACCTGTGCAGACGCAAGCAGTTCCTTCTTTTTTGAAAAAAAAGTTGCTTGTAGACTAGTACAATGATGTCACTTGCTTGTTACTTAATTGAAGAGACATGCAGAGAGTCATGGATATTGAATGGATGGAGTAGTTGCTATTCGTCTTTTTCTATAGGATTGGAAATTGTGAACGAAATAACCGTGATTATTTCTGCGGTTAAAATTAATCAGGGTATTCGTAGTTAGATGCCTGAATTGATCCATAAAATACCCGTAAAAGTTCAATAAACACTTAGGGATTGAATTTAGTGGAAGTATTAATTGAGGAAGATCAACAAGTAGTTGCATTGATGAATAAATTATCTAATTTTAGACCTAACGATTTGGTATAGTTGTAACCTCCTGATCTAAACCTTCATCCTTAGTTAATTCACTCTGGTTTTCTGATAGTAGCCCAATTAATCAGTCTGATATTGCCGTAAATGTTGTTGATAAGTGTATCCTTTTTATGGGTACTAACTATCAGCAATAGGGTATGTGCGCGATTTTAAATGCCAATGTCAACCCAAGCCAGTATGAGAAACTATCGAATCAAATTTCCTGCGATTGACCTGGATCAAGAGTTTGGACAACTTAGCCACGAAATGAACGGAGAGTTGGCAGGTGATGACCTGTTGCGGGTATCCGGGGGCCTTGCCCGTGGTATCGTGCAAAGATGGCATCCCGAACCGGCATTCTCCTTACGTGCCTGGAATCTTCTCTTTCACCAGCCTGTGGAGTTTTATAAGCCCGGAACAGAAGGGGCTGATAAGACCTACACCATTGTATTCATTCTTACACCTGAACATTGTACCTGGCAACAGATCGGCCCACACAGGCAGTTCTCGAGGCCCAATACGCGCAGCACGCTGCTGATAGCGGACAGTGTGCCAATGGATCTGGAGATCACACCGCATTTTCCCGTGCAATGGATAGATGTGAATGTTTCTGCATTCTGGCTGGCGCAGCAATTCCAAAAAGCAAACCTTCCCCTGGAAGCCTTATGGGAAAAGCTTAGTGCAGATAATAAGCCGCTGGTACTGATAGAGCCAGCTACTGCAACGGATAATGTAACGGTGAATGCACTGTTTGAAGCTGCCATCAATGCCAGCAGTGATCCGCATTTGATCAGGACCATCACCGTGAAGCTCATCAATAGTTTGCTGCTGCATGCCCTCCGGCACCGCGTGCAGGGAATTCCCGCCACACAGGACGTGCACTTTGAAAAGATCATGGAAGCAGAAGCGATCCTGAAAGCGCATCTTCAAAAAACGCTGCCCAACCTCAATGCCATTGCGCACCAGGTAGCCCTCAGTGAATCCACCTTGAAGCGCCATTTCAAGAATATTTTCGGAAAGAGCGTATATGAATATTACCTCGATAAAAAAATGCAGTTGGCCAAGAACCTGCTGCTGGAAAAACCATTGACAGTGAATGAGGCGGCCGTGATGCTGGGATATGAGAAGGTGAGCAATTTCATCGATATCTTCAAAAAACACCATGGTATTTCGCCAGGTAGTGTTAAGAAAAAAGGTTTTCAGAGCTTATAAGGATATTTTAAACAAGAGGGATTTGAAACAGCTTTCCCCCGAAATTTTTTTGTGGCGGCTGCTTGCCTGAAATGGATTTTGTTCTAACTTTATTATGTATTCACTTCGGCAACACCACACAACCAAGGGTTTTCTCTGTTTAGCAACAACTCCACACGTTCCACATGAGCAGGTCCACCTGAATATGGACCGGTCAAATTTTACCACTGGTTAATGTTCTATTTAGTGAAACTGATTATTGAAAAACCACAAAAACAAAGAACCCCAAACGATTGAACCGATAGAAACTCCGTACAACGACCAGGATCGAATCGACAAGTTGTCCTTCAAAGAGATTCCGGCCATACTGTTATGGCATAGGTCAATTCACCTATGAAAAACCAGCCCGATCTGTTACCCTACTGAATGCTACACCTGTCTGAAAGACTACCAATGTGCATCTCCATGTACATTTTTACCTTCTTCACTTCCTCCCGTGTACCGGGCCGGACCTCCTGACTTCCTCGCTTAAGTCCGGTATTATCTGCGTTTTAATTCACTTTTAATACGATATTTACAGCAACGGCTGTATCCAAGCCTGTTTATTTCTGAATTTTGCCCGCATAAGTCACCAACTATGAATATGGATGAAGTCAAAATCTTGCTCGTAGAAGACGAAAAGAAGATCGCAGAAGCCCTCAGAAAAGGCCTGATGGAGCAACAATACCATGTGGAAGTTGCTTATGATGGATTGATCGGCAAAAAGATGATCGAGAGCTATAAGTTCGACCTCGTGATCCTGGATATCAACCTTCCGGGTATGAACGGCTATGAGCTCTGTAAGGAGATCCGCAAAAGGGACGAAAGGATACCCGTGGTGATGTTGACCGCCCTCAGCGCCACCGACGATAAGATCGAAGGTTTCGATGCCGGCGCCGATGATTATATCGTAAAGCCCTTCGATTTCAAAGAGCTGCTGGTACGTATCCGCGCCCTCCTCAAAAGGATCTACCAGAACGTGCCCTCCGGCAATATGCTCAAAGTGGCCGACCTGGTGATGAACCTGGACAGTAAAGAAGTGACCCGAGCCGATAAGCCCATCTCCCTTACCGCCAAGGAATTTCAATTGCTGGAATACCTTGTCCGGAACAAGAACAGGGTCGTAAGCCGGGCAGATATCGCCCTCAACGTTTGGGATATCGACTTCGATACCAAAACCAATGTGATAGATGTGTATGTGAACTTCCTGCGTAAAAAGCTGGACAGGGACTACGATTCCAAACTGATCCATACACAGGTGGGCATGGGCTATATCCTGAAAGAAAACTCCTGACCGCCCATTGAAGATCAAATATAAAATAACCGCCCTCTTTGCATTATTGGCTACCGCCATTATGTTGCTTAGCAGTGTAAGCGTTTATTATTTCACTTCCAGTGACCGGGCCGAAGCCTTCAAAAAAAGATTGAAGGGCAGGGCCAACAATAATGCTCAGATCTATTCCATTTTCGGGGATAGTAGTATCAAGCTGCTGGCCCAGATAGATTCCGGCTCCGTGAATACCCTCCCGCGCAAGAGCGTGATCATTTACGATTATCTCGATAATCCCCTCTACGTATTCAACGCAAAGGGGGAAACAGCCCCCGTAGTGGATAAATCCATACTGGAAAGATCCCGGGTGGAAGAAGAGATCTATTTCAATGTCAATGGCCGCGAAGCCCTTGCTTTCCACCACACGGACGCCAGGAACAGGATCGTGATCGTAGTGGCGGCTTATGATGAGGACGGATGGGCCAGACTTGGCCAGCTCAGGCATATCCTTTTCCTGGGGTTGCTCATCGGTATCGCCATCGCGTTGATAGGAGGATATGTTTTCTCTGTTCAATTGGTCCGGCCACTTTCCATGATCATCCAGGAAGTGAAAGATATCTCCTCGCAAAACCTCTCCCATCGCCTGGAAGCAGGCAGCGGGCATGATGAGCTCCATCAACTGGCCAATACATTCAATGATCTTTTGAACCGCCTGCAGGACTCGTTCATGATCCAGCGAAGGTTCATCTCCAATGCCTCGCATGAGCTGAGCACACCACTTACCTCCATTTCCAGTCAACTGGAAGTGACCTTGCATAAGGACCGGGACATTGAAGAATACAAACAGGTGATGTTGAGTATCCGTGATGATGTTAGGCAGATGCAACAATTGACCAAGAGCCTGCTCGAGATCGCTAAAACCGGCTCACAGGGTACGATAGAACTGGTAGAGGTTCGTATCGATGAAGTAATGTTCAAGGTGATGGCAGACGTGCAGAAGATCAGCCCCGCTTACAAGGTGGAATTACATTTTGAAGATATCCCCGAAGATGACCGCGAGTTCCTCGTTTTCGGGAACAGCGATCTCCTGTACAGCGCCATCAAAAATTTTGTAGAGAACGGTTGTAAATATTCCCAGGACCATACTTCCTGGGTGGACCTGAGCTTTCAGAACGGGCAGATCATCATCCGAGTCAAGAACCAGGGAGATGTGATAGCAGAGGAAGAGATCGAGCATATCTTTCAGCCATTCTACCGCACCAATTCAGCTTCTACCCGCACCAAGGGCTTTGGGCTGGGCCTGGCATTGGCCAAAAGGATCATCGGATTGCACAAAGGAGCTATCAATGTGCAGAGTGATATCGTTGCCGGCACCGTTTTTACCATCGTTTTACCTAGTATCAAAGCTTTCTCACGCTGATTTAATTCCTTTTTAATGCTGGTTTAATCTGCGTTTAAGGGGTTTAGGTCAAATTTGGCGACTTATAAACTGGTATGAAATACCGATTGCTTTTTCAGTGGATCCCTCTTTGTTGTATCGTCGCGCTATTGGTAGCCGGCGGAATGCTCAAGAAAAAAAATGCAGAGCTTGCATCCAAAACCAAGCGACTGATGCTTCAAAACGATTCCATCCTCTCCGTAAATATTGCGCTTGAAAAGCAGTTGGCAAAACTGCAAAGATCCATTGACAGTCTGCGCCCTCATTAGGGTGAAACCCTTACTGTGCCTTACTTTAATTAGCTTTTAATTTTCACTTAACTGGGTTTTAATCACTTATCGATAGCTTTATTCAAAGTGGAAGTCCTGATAGCATGAAGAAGCTGTTCAATAATATCCTGGTACCTGTAGAATTCAGTAAGCAAACGAACCAGGTGGTTAGCCAAGCGGTGATGATCGCCAATCATTTCAGGTGTGATCTGCACCTGTTATTTGTGGAGAACAATGGCATGGCAGATGCTGAAAAGGATATCATGCAGGCTCTCACGGAAGGTGAGCTGGCTGATTATGAAGTAGAGCTGATGGAATTGAAAGCTACATTCCTTCCGATGATGGAAGATGGCCTTCAGTTGATCACTTCCCTCAGGAAAGGCAGCCGCGAGCAATTTGTTGCTTCTTATGCTTTACAGAACGCAATAGACCTCATCATAGTTGAAAAGCCGCGAAGCATACTTCCCATGCGCTTTTCAAGATCTTTCAATATCAACAGGATCTCCAAGAAGACCGGATGCCCGGTGCTGACTGTGAAAGGCACAGCCAGGCTGGAAGCTATCCGGAATATCGTGTTGCCGGTGGATGCTCATCTTCCATTGAGGAAAGTGATGTTTGCCAGTTATCTCGCCAAACATTTCAATGCAAGGATCCACCTGATCGCATTGAGTGAACCGGGAGAAGAGGACAATGTAGAGAACAAGGTCTATCTCTATAAAACTTACCAGCTACTCCGCGAGAATACCAACCTCACTGTTGAATGCCATACCGTGCATGGCGGCAATATTGCAGATACTACCCTCGAATATGCCCGTCAGATCAATGCAGACCTGATTGTGGTGAATCCGGGAAAAGAAATGTTGTTGAGCGGTTTCATCAACAGGCTCTTTGCCCGCCTTCTGTTCAATGAGAGCCGGATCCCTGTAATGACTGTAGCACCGGCCCGTTGATTACGATAATTTAATCCTGAATTGCCAGGGAAATAATGTAGGATTGTTGTAACTTTTACCTCCTCCCCAATACTTACCGTCAACTTAGCAAAGGCTATCCGTCCGTATGGAAAAACGATTGATTGCTTTGGAACTTGTATCTGCATACCTAAAATGGAGCGATCATGAAAACGCATTCATATCCTTACGTGAACAAGCGGAAAAAAACGATCCGCTTTCTGGTGCATAATAGCTGTGCCGACCATATTGCCCTCTGCGGTTCTTTCAATCATTGGGATCATGACAAACTGTTGTTGAAGCACGACAAGAAAGATCGATGGTTCATAGAGATCCCGATGTTACCACAAGGGAAATATCATTACAAATTCTATATCGATGACCGCATGTGGATGGAAGACATCGAGAATATGCATCGTGAGCCCGATGGGGTTTCGGGCTGGAACAGTGTACTGATGATCTCCTGAGCTGTTTAGGCCTGGTTGTAGATCTTGTAAACCGGTTCACGGATGGGATCACCTTTATCCGAGCAGATAAAGTCCATCAGGTCCGCAATCTGTTCCGCTCTCACCCATTTACTGGTGTCTGCATCGGGCATATCGCGGCGGTTGGCCGGTGTATCGATGGTGCTTGGCGCAATCACAGATGTGACCACATTGGATCCTTTGGCGGATTCATTCAATATATCTGCAAGTTTGAAGAGCATATTCTTGGTGATGGCATAGGCTAGCACATTCTTGCCTGCAGCAGGCTGTAGTGCAGGCTTTGAGCCGATCATCACGATACGGCCATACCCATGCTGCAACATATGATTGAACAATGGTCGGGCCATATAGTAGGCTGTTTCGAAATTGAGGGCGAACATTTCTTTGATGGCCTGGCCATCGGTGGAGTCGATATTCCCCATGGCAAATCCACCTACCAGCAGCAAAGCGCCATCGATCTTCTGGTGCTTGCTGATCATAGCGTCAATGAAGGCGCTGGTCTCTTCTTCATCCCCCACATTCACTGTATGGAATTCAAAGCGCGGATGATCTGCGGCAAAACTGTTTTTGTTGGCAGCATGATCCACGGCGATCACATGGTAATCCTCTGTGAGGAATTTCTTTACCACTGCTGATCCCAGTCCTCCGTTTGCTCCGGTGATGATCACGGTCTTTGCCATAGCTGTCTTTTTTGATACAGCACAAATGTACAGTTATTAATTCCCCATCATTCTTTTTGAATAAAAAAAGGACCCTACGTAGAAACGTCCGGTCCTTTCCAACATGAGTTTACATGTGGATCCTTTTTAAAACACAGCGTTCTGTTCCTGCCGGGGGCTTTCCCCATCCCGGGAAGAACGGTGGCTGTTATTGATCAACAGTTCCATTTTGATATCAGATCTGACGTAATCGTTATCAGGTTCCAGAGGGACTTCCACAAAACCGAGTTTGCGGTATAATGACAAGGCTGGCAGCAACCGGGTATTGGAGTACAGTATTACTTTACGGGCACCGAGCCTGGAAGCTTCTTCGATAATGGCTTTACAAAGTATCCCACCGATCCCTTTTCCGTGATGATCTTCACTCACGGCCATTTTGATCAGTTCGAATTCGGCATCAGCGATCTTTTTCAAGCCCACCACGCCAACTGCCATCTCATTTTCAAGTGCGATCAGAATGGAGCCACCGGGATCGATCACTGTGGCTTCCGGATCCAATAAGATATGATCATCTGCCGGTTCTATCCGGAAATATTTCTCTATCCAGGCTCTGTTAAGGTTGTCGAAATCCTTGCGGTATTCCGGTTGATACGAAACTACTGATATCTTATACATCTTGCTTGGTTTAGCGATTAAAATTTATGATGCAGCCACTTCATTCCCAATTTGTATTACAGCTTTCACTAATTGATCAAGATCAGTTAAACGGGTGCGGTGATTGGTGATCGCTACCCTGATCACATACCTGCCATCCAGGATGGTATAGGTAGGTGCTGCAATACCCTTCTCGTGCAATTGCATCAGTATCTCTTTGTTGATATGATTCAGTTCATCATTGTTTGAGGATGGAGTTGTGTACCGGAAGCAAACGATATTGAGAGATACGGGCGCTACCAGTTCAAGCATGCTTTCCATTGTGATCAGTTCTGCCAGGTACTGCGCCTGGCGAAGGTTCTGGCGAACGAGCTGTCTGTATTTATCCATACCATGCTCCTTCAGGCTCATCCAAACTTTCAGTGCCTTGAACCCTCTCGATAACTCCATACCGTAATTGCTGAAGGGGTCAGGGCCGCCTGAAAGGCCCCGCTCGTGTGTAATCAGGTAGTTGACGGCGATCGCAAATGCTTCACGATGTGCTGCTGCATCACGGATAAGCACACAGGCCACTTCATAGTTTACGTATAGCCATTTGTGATAGTCGAACGCTACACTGTCTGCCAGTTCGATGCCTTTCAGTTTTTCCTGAAACTCCGGCAGTATCTTCGGAATGGCCCCGAATGCCCCATCGATATGGAACCAGCAACCATTTGCTTTGGCAATATCTGCAAGCTCAGTCAGTGGGTCGATGGCGCCGGTGTTCACAGTGCCTGCATTCCCAATGATGCAGAAAGGTGTATGGCCTGCTGCACGATCTTCTTCGATCATACGGGTAAGCTCATCCAGCCTGATGCAGTAATGCTCGTCAACAGGTATCTTCCTGAAATTATCACTGCCGATGCCTACTACTTCAATTCCCTTGATAGCGCAGTTATGCGTTTCCGCCGATCCATACACGATCAGTGGGGAGGATACCGACTGCAATCCTTTCCGACGGATGCTTTTGTTGAAATGATTTCTTGCCACGATCAATGCTGTTATATTGGCGAGGGACCCACCGCTCACCAGGATGCCGCTGGCCGTGGAGGGAAAGCCCATCATTTCTTTTGCCCAGTTGATCACCTGCTGCTCCACGTACATAGGCATATGATCGCCGATGCTCACATTCGCATTCATACCACTGGCCAGCATATCCGCCAACATGCCCGTGATGGTGCCGCCTCCCTGAACCCAGCCCCAGAAGCGCGGATGGATATTGTTGGTATTGAAAGGAAGCACCTGCGTAAAAAAATCTTCGTATACATGGGCAGCATCCTGGGATATCTCCGGTAAGGGCTGCTGCATGCTGGCCATGGCATAGGCGGATGGTTTCTTCCATGCCGGCCGCTGCCCGGAGGATTGAATATAGTCGATCATATCATCTAACATCTGGTGGCCCAGCGCGCGAATGGAATCCCAGTTTTGAGGATCGAGCGTTGAGCCTTCAGGGAGAATTTCTGTTTTCATGAACACTGTTTTTGAGCCCCGGGGAGGGAATGGAAATGGTTGTTGATCAGAACAAAGTTCTTATCAATTTTCGATTGAAAACAGATTCAGATTTGGAAAAACAGACTGTATCAGATGGGAGGTGGACCGGTTGTTTATTGCGTCACAAATAGGCGGGCATCTGGTGATGTAACAATGATACTTCCCTCCCTGCATTCACTGGCCGGCCGTATACTGTTAGGGCAGCGGGGCACGGGAGTAGTTTTGTCTGCAACGGTAAATCCCATGTTAGCATATACCAGCAACAATAACAAAAACGCTTTCATACCCGGAGAGTTGTAGGTGTTAAAAATGAGTTGCCGGTAAAAATGCAAAGGTTTTGAGGATCAGACAATGAGTGACAGGCTGAACTGTGGTAAAAGGGGTTTGAAAACGCTTAATTGCTGTTTGAAAGGAGTGACGAATAAATAAAAGCCACTCGCGGGGAGGCGAGCGGCGGGCAGTAGTTTGAATATGTATGATTGGATCATTCTTCAGAATGGGCCACAGCATTGTGATAGATGCGCTCTATGGCATCCTGGTATTTCTCCATGATCACTTTGCGCTTGATGCTGAGCTTCGGCGTCAGCTCTCCGGTATTGATGCTCCACTCGTTGGGAAGCAGTTCGAATTTCTTCACCTGTTCAACATGATTGAAGAATTTATTGAAATTCTCGATCAGGTCCTTGTATAGCTGAACTACTTTGGGATGATGGATCAGTTTGTTATTGTCCATTTCTTCCAATCCTTCTTTCCTTGCCCAGTCTTTCAGGTTCGAGAATGAAGGAACGATGAGGGCGCCCACGAATTTTCTTTCTGGCCCTACTACCATCACCTGTTCAACAAACCTTGACTCCTTGAGTTTGTTCTCGATGGGCAGTGGAGCAACGTATTTGCCACCGCTGGTTTTGAAGAGCTCTTTTTTGCGGTCTGTGATCTTGAGGAATTTGTTATTGATGAGTTGACCGATATCGCCGGTATGGTACCAGCCATCGGAGATGGACTCGGCGGTGAGGTCCGGACGTTTGAAGTAGCCCATCATGATATTGGGGCCTTTGCAGAGGATCTCGCCATCTTCAGCGATCTTCACTTCCACGCCATCTATCAATGGGCCAACGGTGCCGAACATGCGATCTTGCACCTGGTAGCGGTTCACACTGATAACTGGCGAGGTTTCCGTGAGGCCATAGCCCTCCATGATGGGGATGCCGGCTGCCGTGAAGATGCGGATCAGGCGGACCTGTGCGGCCGCGCCACCTGTAACGATGCAAAGCAACTGGTTACCCAATGCTTCGCGCCATTTGCTGAAAATAAGTTTATTGGCGATGGCCAGTTGCATATTGTAGACAATGCCCTGGTTCTTGTTGATCTCATATTTTGTTGCCAGGCCATGAGCCCAGAAGAAGAGCTTTCTTTTTACTCCGGTCAGTTCAGCGCCCTTCGACATGATCTTCTCATACACTTTTTCCAGGAGCCTGGGAACGGTGGTGAACATATGCGGCTTTACTTCGCGGAGATTATCGGCAATGGTGTCCATGCTTTCTGCATAGTAAACGGAAACGCCGCGGAAAAGGTAGAGGTAGGTGACCATCCTTTCAAAAACGTGATTCAGTGGCAGGAAGCTAAGAGATCTCATATTCTCTCCGGGAGGGAAGCAGGGCATACAGGCGATCACATTGCTCAGCAAATTCCTGTGAGAAAGCATCACGCCTTTGGGAGTGCCGGTGGTGCCTGATGTATAGATGATGGTGGCCAGGTCTTCATACTGAATGGAATCTGCGATCTTCTGCACCTGCGCCTGGTTGGCGGGGTCGGAAAGACTAAGTAATTCTGTCCAGTTGCGGCATCCCTTCACATCTTCGATGGTGAACACGAATTGTAATAAAGGCACACGGTCTTTGATGGCAAGCACCTTATGGTAGGTCTCTTCATCATTCACGAAGATGATCTTTACTTTGGCATCGTTGAGAATGAATTCGAGGTCTATGACGTTGATGGTGGGATAAACGGGGGTAAGCACAGCGCCGATCTGTTGCACGGCGAGATCGATCATCATCCATTCCGGACGGTTCTTTGCAATGAGGGCTACTTTGTCCTTTCCTTCGATGGTATTGTCGCCGGGTCCGATACCCAGAGATAGCAGGCCTGCGCTGAGTTGATCCACGATATCTTTCACTTCCCTGGTGCTATAGCTTTTCCAGTTGCCGTTGATCTTGGCGGAGAACATATCGGCTATCGGGGTACGTTCCAGGTGATAATTCAGGCAATCGAAAAGGCGTCTGGGTTCGGTCATACAATCGTTTTTTACGGTGAAACAACTATCAAATTACCAATTCTGGTGCAATAAAAAAAGCTATTCCGGGCCATTGACCGCAGAATAGCTTTTGGTTGAGTATTAATTATTTAGATACAGTCTGATAATATTGACCGCTGGCCGGTAATTTAAAAACACGGTTCTGTTGGAAATTGTTGAACTGGTTCACTTCTTCCGTGTGCAGTTTGGTCCAGCTCTCATAGGCGCTAAGGTTGGCGGCAGCCCCGAATATCCATTGATTATATGCTTCAAACATACCAGCTTTCAGTAATTGCTGCTGGTATTCGAACAGGCGGAAAGGATGTCCGGTGGCATTCTTCAGGAACCAGTCCACAATGAACTTGGTGCGGATGGCAGACAATGATTCCGGAGTGATGCCATTGGAAGCGATGTACCCGGATTGGGTTTGGATGGTTTCCAGGAAGAGCCGAACGAAATCATTCTTCATGTCCTGTCCTTTGGTAAGGTTGGCATCCGTGAACAGTTTCTTGTAGCTGTCCAGCAGGATGGTCTTGATCTCGGGTGTTCTTTTGGAATAGCTTTCGAGGTTCACGAAGATCTCTCCGTAAATGATGCTCCACACTTTGTCCTGGGTGAAATAGTAATATTTGGCTGCGTTATAATAATTGCCTGAGTGATTGGGGTCTGCCTCGATACCCTTCTCCCATTGTTTGATCGCTTCCTTGAAATCTTTCTTGCTCCAGAGCATTTCGCCATACTCGCTATAGAGTACACCGCTGTTGGGGTATTTTTTGAGTGCGGTGCGATACATCTTCTCACAATCCTTTCTTTCTTCCAGGGCTTTGTAAATGAGACCAAGGATCTGGTAAGAAGGAACGTCTGCCTCTTCACGATCCGCCAATGGTTTGGCTACACCCATGGCATGGGCATAATCCCGTTGGAGGTAGTAGGCAAATGCCAGGTCTTTCTGTAATTCAAAGTTACTGGCGTCTTTTTGCAAAGCGCGGTTCAGGACGAGGATAGCATTCGGGTAATCGCCCTGGCGCACGAATCCTTTTGCGGTTTCCTGTGCAGCCTTGCTATCTGTGTCCTGTGCAGCAGCGATACCTGCTGATAACAAAATGCTGGCGGCAAATAATAACTTTTTCATATCTGTCAAAGATAGGTGATTGAAGTTTATGAACGGCCAGGGTTAATGAGGGGCAATGGAAAATAGGAATTGATTAACAAGCTCTTAATGTGTGCCTTGCTGTTATATCAATCTATCAGGTGCGTGAGCAATCCATCTCTGAGCTTGGGCTCGAACCAGGTGCTCTTGGGAGGCATCACATTGCCACTGTCAGCGATATCGAACAATTGCTGAATGGTTACAGGATGCAAACTGAATGCCACAGCCATTTCCCCTGAGTTCACTCTTTTTTCGAGCTCACCGAGGCCGCGGATACCTCCTACGAAATCGATGCGCTTATCTGTACGTTGATCCTTGATGCCGAGGATGGGATCGAGGAGATTATTGGAAAGGATGGACACATCCAGAACGCCGATCGGGTCTTCTGTGAATGTACCTGGCTTGGAGGTCAGCTTGTACCATTGACCACCGAGATACATGCCGAACTCATGGAGGTTGGCGGGTGAGAATGCCTTGTCTGTTTTTTCGATGGTGAAAGCGCTCTCCAGTTTTTGTTGGAACTCAGCAGGGCTTAAGCCATTGAGGTCTTTCACCACGCGGTTGTAATCCATGATGTAAAGCTGGTTGGATGGGAAGAGCGTGGTCAGGAAAAGATCGGCGCCAGGCTTTGCATCGTTGCCGAGGGCCTTACGCACTTTCGCGGCAGAGGCTGCACGGTGGTGGCCATCTGCGATATAGGTGGCGGGCACCAGTTTCAGGAAGAGATCGGAAATGCTGCGGATGGTATGATCATCATCGATGGTCCAAATGGTATGGCTGATATCATCATCGGCAGTGAAGAGATAGACAGGGTGGTTGGTAGCCTTCCATTCTTCAATGAGTTTGTCCAGCTCGGCAACATTGCGGTATGCGAGGAATACATTCCCTGTTTGTGCGCCGGTTGTTTTGATATGATTGATACGGTCCTGCTCTTTTTCAGGACGGGTGAACTCATGTTTCTTGATGAGGTCTTTTTCATAATCGTCAACGGAGCTGCCGCACACGAGACCTGTTTGGCTGCGGCCATTCATCACCAGTTGATAAATATAGTAGCAGGGTTTCTCTTCGCGGAAGAGGGTACCGCGTTTGATGAAGTCCTGGAGGTTTTCTTTCGCCTTGTCATACACTGCCTGCGTATGGATATCAACGTTATCCGGCAGATCGATCTCGGATTTGGTGATATGCAGGAAGGAGTCGGGATGTCCATTGGCTTCGATCTTTGCTTCCTGGCTATTGAGCACATCATAGGGCCTGGATGCAACTTCTTTTGCCAGTTCTGCGGCAGGTCTTAACGCTCTGAAAGGTGAAATGGTAACCATAATCTGATTATATGAATGTTCTTTAAAACAGTTTTGTTTTGCCGGTTCAGGGCAATTGAGGCCGCTGACCGGTTACGAGTGAACAAAATAAAAGGCTTTGGAAGGATTTACCAAAAGCCTTTTATCGGAACAGTGGATTGCCATGCGTTGCCTGTTGCCCGCGTACCTACGGGCGACGCATATTTGTTCGCCTCCGGAGAGCGGCGGGCAGTGGCTTATTGTTTCCTCACCGGCATGGTGTAGGCAACGGGCAGTTGGCAGTCGTACACCGTGAACCCGTTCAGGAGGCCGCAGCCATTATTGAGCCCGCCCTGGTTGTAAGCGAAGAAGCTATTGCGTTTCCAGCCGAGCTGGCGGATGATATCATCCTTTGTTTGAACGGAGAACTCGTATTTGATGGGCTCGATGGTGAGGCTCTTGATCTTGGCCTGGATGGAGCCGGAGAGTTTGCGGCTGCCTTCATTATCCTCTTCGTAAATGGCGAACACTTGTTCGGGATTATCGGCTTCCCAGTTGGAATCCCAGATAGCATTCACTTCGATCCATCTTTGTTTGCGGATGTCTTTGCGCGAGCAATTGACAGATATCACATTTTTCGGACTGGTGATCTGTCCATTTGCATTCTGTTCCAGGTAGCTGTCTGCCCGCACGAAGCGGAGCTCGGAACCGCCGCCATTTCCTGTGAAGCTGATGAGATGGTCGTATTGGTTCCTGCATTTTACTGAACCGATCATCACCAAATTGATGGTAGAGGGCACACCGGTGGAAGTGGGCACCGCCTGAATGGCCCCGGAACCTGCGATATGCACAACGTTCGCTTCGCAATATTCATCATTGACGGTTACTGGCGTGTAGCAATCATTGGCAGGACAGGCGGCTGGCTCCAGGCCTGGCGCTTCATCGGCATCCCTGTCTGCGGCTACCAGCGTGGCGCGAAGCCAGGTCTCCCCGGATTCCTGCATTACTGGCTTGTAATTCTCCGAATAAGGGAAGTAGATAGAGAGCCCATCTTCAGCGCCAAGGTCAGGGTCGAAACTGCCTGCTGCCAGCTCTTGTGTTTGGGATTGACCGGAAGGCCAGTCTTGCCCAGGCGTATAACCGGCTTTCTCCAGGTATTGGTGAAGAAGCGGGAACCCTTTCCCAGTGATCAGTTGATCGAATTGTTCTTTGAAAGCGCCTTTTGTGATGTGGAAATTTTGGAAGGCATCTTTTGTGTAAAGAGGATGCGTGCCGGGCGCGAGCAGTGCTTTGAGCAGGACGCGTTCGTCCTGGTAGTACCCACTCCAGATAGTGGCCTGTACTTCATGGAATGCTTCAGGGCTTTGGTAGATCTTGCGGAGGATAGAGGCGAATTCCGTATGAAGCTCCGCTTTTTCTTTTTCCGGTTCGGTTTTGGGGAATACGGGTAGTGGATCCAATGAGGGGATCACATCTTTTCCGCAACTGAGGATAGACACGCAGAGGATGCAGGCCAGGAGCCTGGATGACAAAACTGATGGTTTCATCGGGGATACAATTTAATGGTTAAGAAATGGGAATTGCGGGAACCGGTGCAAACTTACGCAGAGGGATATTCGAAAAATACTTTCAACACATCATCAACTGGCTTATCGCTGCCAGGTTTATTTCAGATGTACAGGTTGTAAAAAATGGCTGGGAAATGCAAAAGGGCCGACCTCATCGGTCAGCCCTCTCATATCTTTCTAAAAGATCCTTATCCGTGTTTTTGGGCAAACTCCTTCATCAGGTCGGTAATGGCGATCACGCCTTCGAGCGGCATGGCATTGTACATGGAAACGCGGAACCCTCCGGCCAGGCGATGCCCTTTTACGCCCACCATCCCATTCTGTTTGCAGATGTCCAGGAAAGAAGCTTCCAGAGCTTTGTCGTCGATGGTGAAGGTAGCATTCATCTTACTCCTGTCTTCTTTTACCACTGAGCCCTTGAAGAGCGGCAGGGAGTCGATGGTATTGTACATGAGCGCTGCTTTTTCTTCATTGATCTTTTCAATGGCAGGGATACCACCTTTATTCTTCAGCCAGCGCAAGGTGAGCATGCATACGTAAATAGCGAAAACAGGTGGTGTATTGAGCATGGAGCCGTTCTCGATATGCTGGCGGTAATCCATCATGCTCGGGATCTTGCGATCCACTTTGCCGAGGATATTCTTGTTCACGATCACCATATTCACACCTGCGGCGCCAATATTCTTCTGTGCGCCTGCATAGATGAGGTCGAACTTATTGAAGTTGACCACACGGCTGAGGATATCACTGCTCATATCGCAAACCAGCGGTACGCCGGTATTGAAGAACTGTGAAAAATCATGCCATTGCGTTCCTTCAATGGTATTGTTGGAGGTGAGGTGAAGATATTTGGAGGTCTTGGGAACCTGGATATTCCCGGAGAGCTCGAAGAAATTGGAAGGCTTTCCATCGTACACTACTTCCACATGTCCGAAACCTGCTGCTTCCTTGATGGCCTTGGTAGCGAAAACGCCGGTGTCTGTATAGGCAGCCACTTCATTCTCGTTCAAAAGGTTCATCGGGATCTGGAAGAATTGGGTGGAGGCGCCGCCATGGAGGAAAAGCACTTCGTGCTGGTCATCCAGTTGCATCAGTTCTTTGGAGAGTGCAATGGCTTCGTCGAGAACAGCCTGGAATAAAGGGGTGCGGTGGCCAATTTCGAGAATGGAGAGGCCAGTATTGTTGAAATTCAGGATCGCCTTGCTGGCTTCTTCAAAAACTTCTTTGGGTAATACGCTGGGGCCGGAATTGAAATTATAAATCATGATCTTCTCTTCTATTGATGAATACTATACTAACCTAATGGGATAACAAATTTATTCAATTCGCGGGATACGCGCGCGCATAATTTCAATCCTTTTTCCAAAACCTGCCTAACAATTGTATGTTCCGTTTTTTGACTGTATCAGTTATACCCTCCATCAACTGTATCAGATCGGGCTGACCCGCATTCACCCATGCCGTGTACCAACTGGCTGCCACAGCCTGGATGGATGCTTTCAATCTTCTTTCCGTCATTTCGTTCAATTGCTGATGATAGGCAGAAACATAGTTGACGGAGTATTGCCTTTGCAGTTTGCCATTCCTTTCAATGAAGGAGTAACGGGCATCGGGCGGAAATGCAGCAGCCAATCTTTTTTCAACTTGCAATACGGTGTCTGCTGCACGGCCGCTTTCCAGCACTCTTTCCCAGAAAAAATCAGCAGGATGCTGTATGTAAAATGCGCGCATGGTGAAAAGCTGCCATTGCTCTTCCGCCAGCAACTCCGGCAGGGCTGATTCCCAAAGGGCATGGATGCCCCGCTGATCTGTTTTTTGACCATCGTAGTTGCTGCAGGCATGCAAGGGCACATGTGCATCACCGATATAATGACCGATATCGGCCGCCAGTTTCAATATCGACGCTGCATTCTTTTCCCGGAATGCTTTGGTGAGCCTGAGTTGCATCGTCTGCAGCCACCAGGGAACAATGCCATGCGCCTGCAGGCTATCCGCCGGATACTTGTTCACGGCGGCTTTCCAGTTGCGTGGTAATGAATCGATGATATAATGATCGAGGTCGATGAAATGCCGGGGCCCTTCGCCGGGCATCAGGTACCGGCGACGGTCCGGGTCAACGGCATGCTCGCGCAACCAGGCGATATGATGCTTGAAAAAGAACAGCATTTCCGGCGGCAGCAGGAACACGGCCTGGAAATTGATGAGCCGATGGGCATAGAAGCCCCAGGAGAAAGATTGCAATGAAATAAGAACGAAACAGCAGAGCAGGAAAGGTCTTTTCATATGTAAGATCATTTTCGGTTAGCCAATAGCGTTAGCTAGAGGGAAAATTTTCCTACATACGAAAGTGAACCGCTTATGGATTTTCTTCCTCTATTTCTGTGACGCCGCCGGAGATCGCAAACTTCATCGCGTCTGTGGAACTGATATCCGTGAGCAGTTTCACCCTGTCTGGTTTTACAAAGTACAAGCGCCCGGTGAGCGCGTAGGACTGTGGCACATACACGGCCACATATTCAGTAAGGCCGAACTCATGCAGCTCTTCCCGGGTGATGAAGCCGATCTGCCATACATCATTCCCTTCGATGCTGACCAGTACGGATTTGTCGAATTTCCTTTTGTTACCGGCAAAAGCCTCGAAGAAATCCTTGATGGTGGTGTAGATCAATTTGATACCCGGCGTTCTTTCCAGCACCTTATCGAAGAGCTCCACCAGCTTACCGATGATATAGGAAGAGGAGATATATCCCACAAAGATCACTACCAGCAATACCAGTATGAAACCCAGGCCGGGGATCTTGATCACATTCCCTTCTGCGTCTGTGCCCAGGAATCCCGGAAAGAATTTTCCGATGATGCCCGGCAGGATGCCATCGATAAAATTAAAGAGGGCGCTAACAGCATACACCG
>JAGIAP010000005.1:0-210 GCA_017744805.1 Chitinophagaceae bacterium
TAGCCACTTAGCCAGAAAACAACCGGAGGGAAGAGGAAAACAAGGCCTAGCCACCATTTTCTCTGGGTTGGAAAAAGCTTCACCAATAATTCGAAAAACCAATAGTGCCCCCAGAAGGTTATGAAACTAAAAAAAACTATATTTATATAGTAATTACTACCACTCAGGATATTGAACAATGCCTGAGGCTTTACAAGAAGAAAATATTCC
>JAGIAP010000005.1:220-9880 GCA_017744805.1 Chitinophagaceae bacterium
CGGCAAGGATTGTGGCATTCCGTTGGAAAGGCAGCGCAGGATTAAGATCTGAAAAAAATTGTGCAGTATGGTTCAGCAAAAGATCTTTCTCGTGCAGGCCCTGATCATGGAAGAACCAGGTATCATCCCCTCCAAAATAGTGTAAGAAAATATAGCCATAACCTATGCCGGCTAAGACTTTCACACCAAAAACCATGAAAAGTTCGTTATAGGAAAGGATAACGGATTTGTTCCGAAGTATGCGTTTTATCAACCAGCAGAAGCCGGCTGTGAGCAGTATTATGTATAATAAAGTGATCATCCGGTCTCTAAATATATTCTATAAATTATAATTTTGACGCTAATATCAAACAATGACCCGGCATCCCGCAAAAAATAAACTGATTGCATTTGTTTCCAACAGTGCATGGTCTGTGTATAATTTCCGGATGGACGTGATCTGTTGTCTGCTGGACCAGGGTTACAATGTACTGATCATGGCTCCGGATGATGATTATTCGATCCGTCTGAAAGAAGCTGGTTGTCATTTCCTGCCTTTGGATTTCAATAATAAAACGGCCAATCCGGTTTCCGATTGGTTCTTCTACAAACAGCTCAAAAAACTGTATAAACAATATCGCCCCGACTTCATCTTCCATTATGTGGCCAAGCCGAATATTTACGGATCCCTGGCTGCTCATGCTGTGAAGATCCCGTCTGTGGCGGTTATCACGGGATTGGGCTATCCATTCGCAAAACGGAACTGGTTATATTATACACTCAAGTTCCTGTATAAAAAAGCCCTTCGCCATACCAATGAGGTTTGGTTCCTCAATAACGAAGACGCCAAGATATTCATTACAGAAAAGATCGTGAATATTGAAAAAGCGAAAGTGTTGCCGGGCGAAGGCGTGAATACCGAATTTTTCTCTCCCTCATACGATTCAGGTAAGAACAAGGATGAGGTGTTCACCTTCATCATGAGCACCCGTTTGCTGCGAAGCAAGGGTATCGGCATCTATGCCGATGCGGCCCGCATCCTCAAAAAGAAGAACTATATCGTCCGGTTTGAGCTGATCGGTTTCTTCGAATCCCATCATCCTGATTCCATTACCCGGGAAGACCTAAGCAAATGGGGGCAAGAGGGACTGATCCATTACCGGGGATTTGCGAAGGATGTCCGCCCATTCCTCGAGCATGCCGATTGTTTCGTGTTCCCCAGTTTTTATAACGAAGGGGTGCCGCGTTGCCTGATGGAAGCAGCCAGTATGGAGCTGCCCATCATCACATCGTATAATCGTGGCTGTAAGGAAGTGGTGCTGAACAATTCAACCGGTTATATTTGCAAGAACCAGGATCCCTTCGACCTCGCAGATAAGATGGAAAAGATGATCAACCTGCCAGCTGAAGACCGTGCCAGGATGGGCAAGAACGGTCGTTCCCTCATCATCAAGAAATTCGGAATAGAAAAAGTGATCGATGAATATATCGGCACCTTGAATATGGACCTGGCAGATTAGAATTGCAGGTCGTTATCGAAAGTTCCTCCCCAATGATCTTCTATGAGATCCAGTACGCCCGAGTTGCGTATCTGTTGTTCCCAGGTCCAGCTTTGCAGGTCGGGGGCAGCATACACTTTGCTACAGATCCTTTCCCAGGTAAGATCGGAAAGGTCCTGTTCGATATAGCAATAGCTTCCTCCGTATTCTTCTTCAAATCGCATCACCCAATCATAATGAGTGCTTACCACGGGCAGGCCAACGGCCAGGTATTCCAGGAATTTGGTGCTGGTCTGTTGGTTCAATGGTTCCTTGTCCATCATGAAATTGATGCCGAACCGGGCCCTTTTGAGCTGGGAAGGCACTTCTTCATAGGGCAGGGGGCCCATAAAACGGATATTGGGAGATGACTGATACTTTTGCTGCAGCAGTTGGTATTCTTTTCCGATCACCAGGATGCTATGGTCCTTCAAACTGCCGGAGGCGAAGCAGTTCAGCAGTTTCTCAGGCTCCCGGACGGGGCTGAGATCGCCGAGATATACGAAGTCGAACTCATTGGTGGAAGGCCTGGCGGCATAGTTGAACCAACTGTCGGGTATGCCCATATCGCGGAAGCCGGAGGGCACATCGTCATCGAAGCCGAAGCTTTTTTGTACATATTCATTCAGGAAAAGCCGGTAGTCCGGCTCCACGTTCAGCCATCTTTTGCCCAGGTTCTTGAGTTTTCGCCAGGGGGGGATGGAAGTGGAGGTGTATTCATGCACTTTGAGCACGCCGCGGCGGCGGGGAGAGAGGTCGGTACCCATATAACGCCATTCCAGATCGCAGGGCGTGTTTTTTATTTGTTCCTTGCTCACGAGGATGGTATCAATGCCATATCTGCTGAAAAAACCTTGATAGGCTTCAGTTTCAGACAAAAAGGCCTTGTTATTGTGAACAAATGCGATTCTCATAGAAGAGGCTAACAAAGGATAAATTTATAAATAAGATTGCATAGTGGTTCGTACTTTTGCACCTCCCTGGTCCAACCGTGTTCCGCTTCAAGGAGCCTTCCGGGCCGGCCAAAAAATCACTTCATGGAAATAACAGTAAAAACGGCGCAGCAATTGCGCCTGACAGCAGAGGAATTTGAACTGATCAAAGAAAAATTAGGACGTACCCCCAATTTCAATGAACTATGCGCATTCAGCGGCATGTGGAGCGAGCACTGCAGCTATAAAAACTCCATCAAGTGGTTGAAAACCCTGCCCCGTGAAGGCAAAAAGATGCTCGTAAAGGCCGGTGAGGAAAATGCCGGACTGATGGACATCGGCGACGACTATGGCGTTGTTTTCAAGATCGAATCACATAATCACCCCTCCGCCATCGAGCCCTTCCAGGGCGCCGCTACCGGCGTAGGTGGTATCCACCGCGATATTTTCACCATGGGCGCACGCCCCATCGCCTCCCTCAACTCACTCCGTTTCGGTAATCTGGCCGAAGCCAAAACACAGCACCTGCTGTCAGGAGTGGTTCACGGGATCGGCCACTACGGTAACTGCTTCGGCGTTCCCACAGTAGGCGGCGAGATCTACTTTGAACAATGTTATCATACCAACCCCCTCGTGAATGCATTCAGCGCAGGGATCGTGAAGAAAGGAGAGACTGTTTCCGCCACTGCCGAAGGTATCGGCAACCCCGTAATGTTCGTGGGATCCGCTACCGGTAAGGATGGGATCGGAGGCGCCAGCTTCGCTTCTGCCGATATCACCGCTGAATCAGCACAGGACCTCCCCGCCGTTCAGGTGGGCGACCCCTTCCAGGAAAAGAAACTGCTCGAAGCCTGTCTGGAAGTGATCCAAACCGGTGCCGTGGTAGGTATGCAGGATATGGGCGCAGCCGGTATCATCTGCTCTACGGCTGAAATGAGCGCCAAAGGCGGTGTGGGTATGCGCATCGACCTGGATAAAGTCCCTACCCGTCAGAAGAATATGAAATCCTGGGAGCTCCTGCTCTCTGAAAGCCAGGAGCGCATGCTGATGGTAGTAGAGAAAGGAAAAGAGCACCTGGTTGAACAGGTATTCGAGAAATGGGACCTCCCTTGCTCCGTGATCGGAGAAGTAACAGGCGATGGCATCCTCAATTTCTATATGAACGGAGAACTGGATGCGAGCATCCCTGCTGAAGTACTGGTGCTCGGCGGCGGCGCTCCCCAATACACACGCGATTTCAAGGAACCTGCCTACCTGCAAAAGGTAGCTGCTTTCAATGCAGACAGCATTGCCGTTCCTACCGATCTCCGCGGTGTGGCAGAACAGATCATCACTATCCCCAATATTGCCAGCAAACGCTGGGTATATGTTCAGTACGATAGCATGGTAGGTACCGGTAACGCTTCCACGAATGCGCCTTCGGACGCTGCCGTGGTGATTGCCAAGCCCACCAACAAAGGCCTTGCACTCACCGTTGATTGTAACAGCCGTTATGTATTTGCCGATCCTTACAAAGGAGCGCAGATCGCAGTGGCAGAAGCTGCCCGTAATATCGTGTGCAGCGGTGGTGAGCCTCTCGGTGTTACCAACTGTCTGAACTTCGGTAACCCTTACGATCCTGAAGTGTACTATCAATTTGTGAATGCCATCAAGGGCATGGGCGATGCTTGCCGTAAGTTCGATACCCCTGTAACCGGTGGTAACGTTTCTTTCTACAACCAGAACCCAGAAGGCCCCGTGTATCCTACACCCACCATTGGTATGGTAGGATTGCTGGACAATGTGAACAAGAAAATGACCCTGGATTTCAAGAATGCCGGTGATCATATCTTCCTTATCGGTAAGAGCCGTGCAGATCTCGGATCCTCTGAATACCTCAATAAAGTACAAGGCGTTGAATTCAGCCCTGCTCCTTATTTCGACCTGGAAGAAGAATTTGTTCTCCAGCAGAAAGTAGCTGAGCTGATCAAGGCTGGCCTGATCGAATCTGCTCACGATGTGAGTGAAGGCGGTCTCTTCGTTACCCTCATGGAAAGCTGTTTCAACCGCAATCTCGGATTTGCAGTGAAGGCAGCAGACGCCGGTATCCGCAAAGATGCTTACTGGTTCGGTGAGGCACAAAGCAGGGTAGTGGTGAGCGTTAGTGCCGCTAAACTGGATGCTTTCAAAAAAGCACTGGGTAGTCATCCCGCTGAAGAGCTGGGTGCCGTTACCAAAGGTGGCATCGAAGTGGATGGCAATTTCTGGGGCCCCATCAACGGATGGAAACAGAAATATGACGACGCTATCCATAACCTGCTCGCAGCGCATGAAACTGAGCATGCCATGAGTGCTCTCTAAAAACATTATTCCATCTGCTCAATATTTAAAAGCATGGATAAGAATATGAGTATCGTAGTTACAGGCGCTGCCGGTTTTATCGGTAGCTGCCTCGTAGGCTACCTCAATCACCATGGTTTCAACAACCTGATCCTGGTAGATGATTTTTCAAGGGAAGACAAATCCCCCAATCTCGACGGCAAACGCTGGACCTCCGAAGTGGACCGTGAGCAATTCTTCGACTGGCTGAAAGAAAATAAGCCTTCCATCGGTTTCATCTTCCATATCGGCGCCAGAACGGATACCACCGAGTTCGATTATTCCATTCATGAGCGCCTCAATGTAGAATATTCGAAGAAGATCTGGGAATACTGCACTGCCAATAATGTACCGGTAGTGTATGCTTCCTCTGCTGCTACTTACGGCAATGGTGAGCTCGGGTATGATGATGATCATGGGCTCCCCTATAAACTGCAACCGCTCAATGCATACGGGATCTCCAAGAATGAGTTCGATAAATGGGCATTGAAAGAAACCACTCAGCCCCCTTTCTGGGCCGGATTGAAATTCTTCAATGTGTACGGACCGAACGAATACCACAAAGGCCGCATGGCCAGCGTGATCTTCCACAGTTTCAAACAGATCGGCGACAAAGGTGTGGTGAAGCTATTCAAAAGCCATCGTCCTGATTTCAAGGATGGTCAGCAGTTGCGCGATTTCGTATATGTGAAAGATGTGATCAATGTTTGCTACTGGCTGATGGAGCAATTCTTTTCCAAACACAAGGTGGAGAATGGATTGTACAATCTCGGCACCGGTAAGGCCAGATCATTCGAAGACCTGGTGAATGCCACTTTTGCGGGCATTGACAGGCACTCGAAGATTGAGTATATTGACATGCCGGAAGATATCCGCGACAAATACCAGTATTTTACGGAGGCCAATATGAGTAAGCTTCAAAAGGCCGGCTATTCAGCGCCCTTCTATTCCCTGGAAGATGGGGTTGATGATTACGTGAGAAATTATCTGAGCGCAGGGGAGTACTATTAAACTGAATGCTATGGGAAGAAAAATTGCCATCATCGGTGGCGGAAACCTCGGAACTGCGATAGCCGAAGGGCTGATCAATAGCGGCTTTTCGCGCCCTGAACATATCCTCATCACCAAGCGCAATACCAAAACCCTGGCCACCCTGGCAGAAAAAGGCGTATTGGTAAGCGATAACAATGAAGAAGCAGTACGTTTTGCCGACCTGGTGATATTGGCCGTAAAGCCCTTCCAGGTAAATGATGTACTCGGCAAATTACAACCCGTATTCAATCCGCAAAATCATGTGCTGGTATCTGTGGTTACCGGCATTTCCATCGATAATATTCTCAAGGCTGTTGGGCAAAAACTGGCCATCATCCGCGCCATGCCGAACACGGCCATCGCCATCCAGGAAAGCATGACCTGCCTGGCTGCTCACGAAGTGACCAGCGAACATGTGAGTTATATCGAAGACCTGTTCAATCAGTTGGGCCGGGTGGTATGGATAGATGAGAAACTGATGGATGCAGCCACCGTGCTGGGAGCTTGTGGTACCGCTTATGCCATGCGCTATATCCGTGCGAATATCCAGGGCGGTATAGAGATCGGGTTTGATGCAGCCACCGCCAGCCTGATAGCAGCTCAAACCGTGAAGGGAGCGGCAGAGCTATTGCTGAAAAAAGGCTCGCACCCGGAGCAGGAGATAGACAAAGTAACCACGCCCAAAGGTTGTACCATTGCAGGTTTGAATGAAATGGAGCACCAGGGGTTCAGTTCCTCGCTGATCAAGGGAATAGTGGCGAGTTATGATAAGATCCAGAAAGATTAAAGCATTTACAATTCTAAAAGATACGGTCGCTCGCCTTCGGCGGGCGATTTTTTTTGGGGTTATTCTATGGGCAGCAATGGCAGGATGTAGTCTTGCAGGTAATAGCCCCTGAGCTGGCTGAATAGAACCCCTCTGCAAGTTGCGAGTGCTATTCTGTTCAGGAATATATTCAGTTCCTGGGGAATGATGAGTCCTTTTAGTTTTTCTTTTTTGATAATGTTCTCAAAGTCATGCAGGATAAAACCGCAGGCTAGCTCCAGTTTGGCCAGTTCAATGTTCCTGGTAGCGTCGAGGATAATGATGCGGGTGAAAATGACCACCAGCTTTTTGTCGGGATTTATTTTTTGTTCCTGGTGAATATTGAATTCGACGGCAAGTTTTGCCAGATCTCTCGCTCCTTTGGGCTGAATGGAGAACGAGATCAGGTCCATACCATGGACCCTGTATGCCTTTTCCTGCGTTGCTTTGGACATGATCTGATGAGTTATGATTTGATGACGGTTGGATCTTGTTTTCCACTTTCCTCATGTGCAGGTTGATCTGTATTCAGGGAAGACCTGAATACGCCAATGGAAAAATCATCGTATACGGTTGAATTGGGATTGGTAGGCCCAGAGTCTATATTCAATAGCTGAATGTCAAGCAATCGTTGAAGAGACACCAGGGTTTCTACAGTGAAATTGTGTGTGCCGCTCAGCCATTTGGAAACGAGGGAAGTACCCTTAAGGTTCATGGCATTGGCCAGATCCTGACTTTTCCAACCTTTGGCTTTGAGGGCTTTATAGATCTTTGCAGCGAGGCGCATCTTATGTTCAGCTTGTGCCTGCATTTCAGGAGTGATCAGGCTAAGCATTTCATCTATGAGGTCACTGTTGTAGTTGTGTTCATCAATTTCATCGAACGCTTTCATAATTGCTGATTTAATATGTGAGTAATAAATTGCCTTCAAATTTCAAACCATCTGTAGAAAGACGTAATGATCCATTATCTAGTTTAGTAAGGATGATCTTTGAGTAATGCATCATTTCATGCACTTCGCGGGCCAACCTGGGATCTTCCTGCCAGGTCCTTACGTTTTTAGCGCCACCATTGCCTACTATTACAATGCCATCATATAACCGGATGCAATAAAGCCTTAAGTTCTTTTCAGGAAGGTCATAAAGTGCACAAACACGGTCATCATGTTCCAATCCTTCATCTCTCTTGAAATATTTTTTGATGGCTCCATCCTGGCCGATAATCCTAAGCCTGTTAACGATAAATATTACATCCTCCCAAAAATCATTTCTGTATTCTTCTATGAACTGATCCAGAAAAGTTCCCTTATTATCTTCGGTAAGGATGCTGTAGATGGAGGCGTTCTTGCCCGAAAATTTACTCAGATACACCAATTTCGACTTCACTATGGCTTAGCATTATAAAATTAGGAATAAGATTTCACTTAAAGGTGAATTTTTATAAAATAAACATCACCTTTAAGTAATAACTCTCCTCCCGGCAAAATGTCCCATGGATTCATGAACTATTTCCTAAAAAATTCGAAAGCAGCGCAAAAGCAAGCTGAGTAGAATGTTAAAGTCTTGCGTAAATCTCCTACGTAGTTTTTCAAACTGATCCTGATAATAAGAATATCAGGTAACACGTTTATTACCTACCCTCATAACCTGAACCAACAATAACTATGAAAACTGATAGGATAAGCTTATTTATTCTGGCCGTTGAAATTGTGTTGATTACAGCTCTCCACTCTGTAAAGCGATCTGAAGAAGAATCCGCTTCCCAACTGGTTAAATCCAAAACCACCCAGTTCACCCCCACTTATACATCTTTCAGTTTGATAGGATTAAAACGGTAAGATCAAACCGGATTTCTCCCCATCTTTTCCCCCTCTGTTGACAGGAATTTTTTCCGAAAGGAGATTAATTGTAACTTTGCATGACCTCCCGGAATTATTCTTCATTTGATTCCCGTTGGTCAAAATGGGAATGGGGTAGTCAATCAAGACAAAAGTATGAGCTAAAGAGTTGGACGTCGGATACGATGTGGCTGACATTCTTTTTTTATACCTGTCCTGGTCAGCCAGTTTCAACAACCTTAGACGAATTTGTAAAATATCCATAAGAATATGGCCAAGTATATTTTTGTTACCGGAGGGGTAACTTCTTCATTAGGTAAAGGGATCATTGCTGCATCGCTGGCAAAATTGCTCCAGGCAAGAGGCCTTCGTGTAACGATCCAGAAATTAGATCCCTATATCAACGTGGATCCGGGAACATTGAATCCCTATGAGCATGGTGAGTGTTATGTAACGGAAGATGGTGCCGAGACCGATCTTGACCTTGGCCACTACGAGCGCTTCCTCAATATCTTCACTTCCCAGGCCAATAACGTAACTACCGGCCGTATCTATCAAACCGTCATCAATAAGGAAAGGGAAGGGGCCTACCTCGGAAAGACCGTTCAGGTTATCCCGCATATCACGGACGAGATCAAACGCAGAATGCTTCAGTTGGGGCAGAGCAAGGAATACGATATCATCATCACCGAGATCGGTGGTACCGTAGGTGATATCGAAAGCTTACCCTTCATTGAAGCTCTCCGTCAGTTGCAGTGGGAACTGCCTGAGGAAGACACTGTGGTGCTTCACCTCACGCTGATCCCTTACCTCAAAGCCGCTAAAGAACTTAAGACCAAGCCCACCCAGCACAGCGTGAAAATGCTGAGCCAGGAAGGAGTGCATCCCGATATCATCGTTTGCCGTACAGAGAAACCGCTCAGTATGGAGCTTCGCCGTAAGATCGCGCAGTTCTGTAATGTAAAAACTGAAGCTGTGATTGAAGCAGCGGATGCGCCCACCATCTATGAAGTGCCCCTTCTGATGATGCGCGAAAAGCTGGACCTGATCTGTATGAAGAAGCTGAACATCACACAGACCAAAGACCCTGAGCTGGTACGCTGGAAAGAGTTCATCGATAAACTGAAATATCCCAAGAGCCAGGTGACCATCGGCCTGATCGGAAAATATATCGAGCTG
>JAGIAP010000005.1:9890-19807 GCA_017744805.1 Chitinophagaceae bacterium
AGGTACAGGTGGTGAATGTACATAGTGAGTTCATCACGGACGACAATGTAGCTGAAAAGCTCGCCAACCTGGATGGATTGCTGGTAGCGCCAGGTTTCGGACATCGGGGTGTGGAAGGGAAGATCATAGCCGTGAAATATGCTCGTACGCAGAACCTGCCATTCTTTGGTATCTGTTTGGGTATGCAAATGAGCGTGATAGAAATGGCCCGTGATATCCTTGGTCTGAAGGAAGCACATTCCACTGAAATGAACCCCAACACGCCGGATCCAGTGATAGACCTGATGGAAGAGCAGAAGAATGTAACTGCCAAGGGCGGCACCATGCGCCTGGGAGCTTACGATTGTACCATCAAAGAAGGCACCCTTGCTCATAAGATCTATGGTAAAACAACTATCAGCGAACGTCACCGTCACCGCTGGGAGTTCAACAATAAATACTTACCCCAGTTTGAAGCTGCCGGAATGGTAGCCAGCGGAAAGAATCCGGAAAGCGGACTGGTAGAGATCGTGGAACTGCCAAACCATCCCTTCTTCATTGGCGTTCAATATCACCCCGAGCTGAAAAGCACCGTGGAAAACCCACATCCGCTCTTCGTGAACTTCATTGCAGCCGCCAAGGAATACACCGAAAAGAAAAATGCGGTGAAAAATCCTACCATGCAAAGCGAAATGATCTAAAGAAATACACTGGTTTTCCGGCAGTTAGACCTTCAAAGGTTTCTGACTGCCGGGAGGCCAAAACCCCTATCTTTGCTCCCTCTAAATTGATAGTATAATGAAGATGGACCGCAATACGGTGATTGGCTTCGTGTTATTAGCCGTATTATTATTCGTTTACCTGTTCACTGCTACTAAAAACTCGCAGCAGGCGCAAGCCACCAAACAGCGTTACGAAGATTCTGTTGCACTTGTTAAGTGGAAAACCGATTCCCTGGCAGCATTGAAAGACAGCATCACAAAAAGTGCTGCGATCGATAGCATTGTTCAGGCTCCTCAAACAGAAGCCCTCACTGTAGTGGAGAATGAAGTTTTCAAGATCACTTTCACCAACAAAGGTGGCAGACCCGCTAAAGTAGAACTGAAGAACTACAAATCATTTAACGATAGTTCCCTGGTAGTGCTCAATGGTACCGGATTCGATAAGATCTCCTACGGAGTGAATATCGCCCCCAACCAAAGTACACAAACCGCAGAACTGTTCTTTACGCCGGGCGCTGTTACTAAGAATACAGACGGCTCACAGTCCGTGGTATTCCAATTACCAGCTCCCAATGGTACTATCCAGCACACCTTCGTAGTGAAGCCCAATGCTTACATGATCGACTGGAATGTGCAGTTCAACGGGGCAGACAAACTCCTCACACAAAGCACGGTGAACCTCACCTGGCAGTCGAAGACCGTTCAGCATGAGAGCGATCTCGGTTATGAGCGTCAAATGTCTACCATTTGCTTCTATGAGAATAACGACTTCGACTATATCATGTCGAAGACCGATCATAAATTTGAACATCCTGTAGAGTGGGTGAGCGTTGCACAGCAATTCTTCAACACCACCCTGGTGAGCAAGAATAAGTTCAGCGCCGGTGAAGTAAGATGGTTCCGTCATACAGACGAGAAGAGCAATGTGCTGGCTGAAGCTACCACTACCTTGCAAACCAAACTCCCGCTTGGTACTGTGGCGTCCTTGCCTATGCAAATGTATTTCGGTCCTACCGATTACAAGATCCTGAAAGCGCAGGATGCGCCTGAAATGGATAAGCTGGTGAACCTGGGCCGCGATATGTACACATTCGTTCGCCCGATCAACAAATACATCGTGATGCCTGTGTTCAACTTCTTCGGAAGCTTCATCGGCAGCTTTGGTCTGGTGATCGCCCTGCTCACACTCTGTATCCGCCTGATCACTTCTCCGCTGGTGTATACCAGCTACCTGAGCGGCGCCAAAATGAAAGCGCTCCGTCCGGAGATCGAGAAGATGAAAGAAAGGTTGAACGGAGATCAGCAGCAGATCGGAATGGAGCAAATGAAGCTATTTCGAGAGGCGGGGGTGAACCCGTTGGGAGGCTGTATCCCGGCCCTCTTACAGATCCCGATCTTCTTTGCCTTGTATAGTTTCTTCAACTCCAATATTGCACTTCGTGGCGAAAGCTTCCTCTGGGCGCATAACCTCGCTTCATACGATGTGTTGTTTAGCTGGAGCTCACATATCTGGGGTATCGGAAATCATATCAGCTTGTTCACGCTCACAGCCGTGATCACCAGCTTCCTGATCTCCCTGTACAATATGAACATGACGCCTGATCAGAACAACCCGGCGCTCAAGTACATGCCGTACATCTTCCCGTTCATCCTCTTCTTCGTATTCAACCGCCTTCCTGCGGCCCTCACCTGGTACTACACAGTATCCAACGTGATCACATTATTGCTGCAGTGGGTGATCCAGAACTATATTATTGACCACGACAAGATCCTGGCTAAGATCGATGAGAACAGGAAGAAACCGAAAGCCACCAGCAAATGGCAGGAGCGTTTGACGCAGATGCAGGAACAGCAAAAAAAGATGGCTGAAGAAAGAGCCAAACAAAAGAAATAGATCATTTTGCATATAGCTAAAAGCGGCGTACTATTGATGGTACGCCGCTTTTGTTTTGTATTTTAGCAAATCAACCTGAATAATTGCTTGTCTGAACATCCTACATATCATCCTCTTCTCTATCAACAGATCGCTGAAGGCGACGAGGCTGCATTCAGGGAACTGTTTGAATTGTATGTACCCCGTATGCAGGCGATGATCACCCGGATCACAGGATCAGCCGGCGTAGCTGATGATCTGGTTCAGGAAGCCTTCCTCAAGATATGGGTGGCAAGAGATCAACTTCCTACACTTCGTCAGCCGGGAGCCTGGATCATGAAGATCGGGTTCTATCAGGCTGTGAACCATATGCGCAGACAAGGGCGTGAACAGCATATTATCCGTGAAATGCAATACGGGCAAGAGCTTTCCATGCATGGTCTGAGTGGCGATGAGCAATCGGATTTCCGGCAATTACTCCAATTGGTGAATACTGCGGTTCAAACGCTTCCCGATAAACAAAAGGAGATCTACCGCATGAGCCGTGAAAAGGGAATGACCATTTCGGAGATCGCTGAAACGATGGGATTGGCAGTGAGCACTGTCAAAAACCTCCTGGTGATGGCGCTCAAAACCATCCGTAAAGCTATTCAGCAGGGCGGCCATCTCTGCCTGCTTATCGAATTTCTGCATCTTCTCTAAAAAATCAGTTTTTTTTCGGTACTGGTACTTCAGTTGTTTGTCTGGTTATTATACAACCGGCTTCCGGTTGCCGCTAATTAAATCATGAACGTGGAACAAAAAGCCAGATTGAATTACCTGCTGACACAGCTTTCCGGCCAATACGCAAACGATGCCGAGCTTGTTGAGCTGATGGATTGGGTATCGCAGGACGATACGGATAAAACCATCGGATATATAGAGGAACAGTTAGCCGTGGCCAGCCCATTGAAGACGCAGCCATTCGACAAGGATAAATGGATGCAGGTGGCAGATAAGATCCTCCGTGCAGACAAGACAACAGCCACTCCTGTAATAAAGCCTGGCATTTTCTCCATCACAGGCTTGAAACGTCATTGGGTAGCCGCAGCAGCAATAATTTCCTTTTTTACCCTCCTTACCATTTGGCTTATCCCTGCCAGGAAGCCAGGGGCCGCCCTGGCCGCAGAAACAAACAAACCCGTTCCAGGCAAGGAGGGTGCCATACTTACCCTGTCAGACGGTTCTTCCATTGTGCTCGATAGTGCAGGGAATGGGCTCATAGCGCAACAGCAGGGAACACAGGTACTACTGGATAGTGGTCGTTTATCCTATGAGGGTGGGCAAAATAATAGCGCAGTGCTCAATACGCTGTCCACCCCCAGGGGAAGGCAGTTCCATATACAATTGCCGGATGGTACTCATGTATGGCTTAACTCTGCCAGCTCTCTTACCTATCCCACTGTATTCACGGGAAAGGAAAGGGTAGTGTCGATGACGGGGGAAGCCTATTTTGAAGTGGCAAAGAACAGGGCCATGCCCTTCAGGGTTTTGGTGGATGAGCAGGCCGAAGTGAAAGTATTGGGCACTTCCTTCAACCTGAATGCTTACGGGGACAACGGCCATATCGACGCCACATTACTCCAGGGAGTGGTGGAAGTAGGTGTTCCGCAGGGCAATGAACGAAGAAGGCCCATCGCTGTGCAACTGAGGCCCGGACAAATGGCGCAGGTGAGCAAGCAGGTACAGGTGAACGATGATCCCGATATCGATAAGATAATGGCCTGGAAGAATGGCCTCTTCAATTTTGAAGGCAGCTCACTGGTTGAAGTGATGAAGCAGTTGGAAAGATGGTATGATATCCAGGTTGTTTATCCTTCCACTATCCCTGCCATTACTTTTTTTGGAGAGTTGAACAGGTCCACACCGCTGGAAGGTGCTGTCCGCGCATTGGAAAGATCAGGTGTGCATTTCCGTATGGAAGGCAGGAAACTGATAGTTATGAGCAAACCCATTCAATAGGAATAAAAAACCGGAAGTGATTAGAGCCACTCCCGGTAAAAAGTTCAGTTATAGAAAATCCCTTTCAGAAGATTAATTATTAACCAAACCCAATGCAATTTATGGAAAAAAAACCTTCCCGGGGAGGGAGGGCGGCTATTGCCTCAAACAGGCAATGGCTGAATGATCCCCTACTCACCAAAACACTGCAGGTAATGAAATTGACAATCTTTCTGCTGACAGTTGCGATGGCTACCGTCCATGCTTCCGGGCATTCGCAACAGATCAGCTACTCAGGCAGGGATGTGCCGGTAAAGAAACTGTTCCGGGTCATCAGGGAACAGACCGGCTTCACGGTATTCGGCAATGCATCGCTGTTGAAAGAGAGCAGGAATGTATCTGTGAGCGTTAAGGATATGCCCCTTGCCGATTTCATGGAGCTCATATTAAGAGGGCAATCCATCGCCTTCGTGATCGATGGCAAAAATATCCTCCTGGAAAAAAGGCCAGACAGGCCTGCGCCCTCCAATCAACTGTTCATACCCATACCAACCGATACATTGCTCCTGCCGGGAAAAGTGACGGATTCTGCTGGCCTGCCCCTGAGTGGCGCAACCGTGATGGCCAAAGGCAATAAAAAGCGCGTGACCGCCACCGATAGCAAGGGAAGCTTTTCCATCAGAGTGGCGCTGGGCGATATACTGGTATTCAGTTATATCGGCTATCAACAGCGCGAAGTGACAGTCACTTCCTCCACACCCTTGCATATTGTATTGACCGCTGATGAAAAAGCCCTGGATAAGATCGTGATCACCGGAATGATGGAGAGGCGTAAGGAAAGCTTCACAGGCGCTTCCGCTTCCTACAGCGGTGAGAAGCTCAAATCAGTAGGCAACCTGAACATACTGCAAAGCCTTCGCTCCCTCGATCCTTCGTTCATCTTCATCGACAATAACCTGGCAGGTTCCAACCCCAATGTATTGCCGGTGATCGAGCTGCGTGGCCAAACCAGTATTTCCACTACCACCATCCGGGATAAATTCTCCAATGACCCCAACCAACCCTTATTCATCCTCGATGGGTTCGAGACGAGTTTAAAGACCATCTCCGACCTCGACATGAATACGGTAGCCTCAGTTACGATCCTTAAAGATGCAGCTTCTACAGCTATCTACGGTTCCCGTGCATCCAATGGAGTAGTTGTGGTGGAAACCAAAAAACCTTTGCCCGGTAAGGTAAGGATCTCCTATACCTCGGATCTGCGTATGGAACTGCCTGACCTCTCCAGTTACAATATGATGAATGCAAAAGAAAAACTGGAATTTGAAAGACTATCCGGCGCTTATAAAGACACAAGGGATATGCTTGACAGGCAACTGGTTCTGGACACTCTTTACAGCTACCGACTGCAGGAAGTATTGAAAGGCGTTAACACGTATTGGATGGGAAAGCCCCTACGCACAGGCTTTTCACAAAGGCATTCTTTGAATGCAACAGGTGGCGATAATGTGGTGCGGTATGATATCGGCGCCAATGTGCGCACCAACGATGCTACCATGATCGGTTCAGAGAAGAATGATTGGGGCGCCAACCTGGGTATTACTTTCAGGAAAAGGAACCTGAATTTTTCCAACCGGGTTTACCTGAGTGGCGCAAAGGAGAAAGAATCTCCTTACGGGAAATTCTCCGACTGGGTAAATACGAACCCGTATTACAGGCCATTGCCGCAATCCGAGATGTTCCTGGAACGATTCCTCACGGCAGATGCTACTACATACAGCCAGGTAGCCAATCCATTTTACAATGCCTCTCTGCCCAGCGCCGATATCACAAAAACATTCTCGGTCCAGAATAATCTGCAAATGACCATCGACCTAAGCAGGTCTTTACGATTCCAAACCAATGCGCAGATCATCAAGACCAATGCCGATCAGAATATTTTCATATCACCACTTCACACTTCATTCAGGGATGAAAAGGACCCTACCAAAAGAGGGTCACTCGATTTCAAATCCTTCGAACGTTTCAGTTATACGGCCAATGCATCACTTACTTTTTTCAAGTATATCGGCCAGGTGCATAACCTGAATGCATTTGTAAGAACGGAAGTATCTGAAAGCCGCGAAAAAAGGAATGGATATACAGCCGTGGGATTCCCCAATTCAAGCAATGGGAACCCTGCATTTGCTTATGGTTACAAGAGTGGCAGCACCCCGGCCGCGAATAGTATCATAACAAGGCGGGTATCGTTCACCGGTACGGTCAATTACTCTTACAACGCGCGGTACAATGCAGATTTTACTGCCAGTATGGATGGATCAACAGCTTTCGGATCAAACCATCGTTTCTCTCCATTCTTTTCTGCAGGCGTCAGTTGGAACCTGCACAATGAGAAATTCGCCAGTGAGTTCAAATATCTTTCCACTTTGCGTATCAGGGTAAATACGGGATTGACGGGCAATCAGAATTTCGCTACCATCGCCAGCGATCCTGTGTATAAATATTTTCCCAATATCAACAGCAGCGGGCAAGGGGTGTTCCTGTCAGCCCTGGGGAGCCCTGATCTCAAATGGCAGAATACTTTGCAATCCAACCTGGGGCTGGATCTCGGCTTCTGGAACAACAGGCTCACCATTCAGTTGAATGCTTATGAAAAACTTACCGATCCGCAGATCGTTTCTATCACTTTACCTGCTTCTACGGGCCTGAACAATTATCCATTCAATGTAGGCCGATCCAGGGTACATGGTTGGGAGGCAGCCCTGAGCTATGCGCCGGTATTCAAACCTGGCCAAATCGTCTGGAATATCGGTGTAACAGGCGCCGGGCTTATGCAACGCTATTCAAAGTTCAACAACACATTGTTGGGATTGAATAAAGAATTGAAAGATAGCAAGGCTCTGGTCAGGTATATGGATGGATATAGTGTGTATGATATCTGGGCAGTTCGGTCCCTGGGTATCGATCCTGCAACCGGCAGGGAGGTCTTGCTCAAAAAGAATGGCCAGCAGACTTTCATTTATGATGCAGCGGACATCGACGTGGTAGGCTCCAGCAGACCAGGAGTGGAAGGTGTCATCAATTCAACCCTCAGCTACCGGGGATTCTCATTTGGTATTTATTTCAGATATGTGATAGGAAGAGGATGGTTCAACAATGCACTATACCAGAAAGTGGAAAATATATCCTATGCATCCCTTGCCTATAACCAGGATAAGCGCGCTTTGTACGATCGATGGAAAGAGCCAGGCGATAAAACTGAGTTCAAAGCCATCTCGTCTACCAGTTCATCGCCAATAACTTCCAGGTTCATTCAATCGGAGAATTCCCTTTCCGGTGAATCCATTTCCGCCGGATATGAATTCAAGTCAGGGAAATGGCTGGGCAAGGCCGGGCTTTCGATGCTAAGTATACAGTTGCTGACCAATCAGGTATTCTATTGGTCAACCGTCAGAGCGGAGCGTGGTATCGAATATCCTTTCGCCCGTTCCATTTCCGCCAGCATCAGGGCTTCTTTCAAATAACTATTCAATTGATTTACATGAAACGAATCACATATATATCGCTGTTAGTAGCTATCTGCATCAGCTCCTGTGGCAAATGGCTGGATGTAAAGCCGGAAGACCGTACCATAGAGGATCAGCTACTAGCCACTCCCCAGGGATTTGCCGACATCATGAATGGATTTTATATCCGGAATGGCATGAATGATCTTTACGGATCCGACATCACCATGGTTCACCTGGATATCCTGGCCCAGCTTTACCTGGTTAACTCGCAAAATAAATTGTATGCCCTTTCCAATTACAATTATGCCGATGCCAATGCCAGGGACTTCATTTCAAATACCTGGGGCCAGTTGTATATCCAGATCGCGAATGTCAACAAGTTCATTCAAAGCCTGGGTATATATGGCAACCGGCTTCCTGAAAACCTGAAGGGACGGTACCTGGGTGAAGCCTACGGGCTTCGGGCTTTTTATTACCTGGACCTGGTAAGGATGTTCACGCCTAAATACACTTCAACGGATTCTTTGAACAAGCTGATCCCCTATTATGATAAGATCACAGCTGATATCCGACCATATACGCCTACCAATGAGATCATGCATCATATCCTGGACGATCTCCAACAGGCAGAGGCCCTCTTGCTGAAATATGATGAAGCAGTAGGGCAGGCAAGAGTGAGCGCTGAGACCAGCGGGCCTGATAATTCGCGCACCAAAAGGAATTATTTCATGAACTATTATGCCGTGAAGGCGCTGAAGGCAAGGGCCTACCTGTGGATGGGAAATAATGCAAAGGCCCTGGAAGAAGCGAAGTTCATGATCGCTGCTCAATCAAAGTTCAGGTGGATACTGCCCGCAGACCTCACCACTGCAGCTACCTGCAATAAGATCTTTTCTACCGAGCTGATCTTTGCGGTGGAGAATCCCAAACTCAATGAGGTTTTCAACGAACGGTTCAGTCCTACCTTGTTCGATGCAAATCTGTTAGCGCCCAATACCAGCGGAACGTTCATCAATACAACCGTATTTGAAGGTACGCCCACCGATTACAGGAGCCAGTATAGCTGGAAAGTAGGTGGAAGGCCATTTCCTACATTCTTCAAATACCAGGACGTATCCAGCGATGGACTGGCGGCCAACAGAACAGTGCCACTGATCAGGATGGGGGAGATGTATCTGATTGCAGCAGAATGCGAACCTGATCTTCCCTCGGCCATCGGGTACCTCAACGAGCTCAGAGGCCATCGAAATATTGCAGGGATTTCTTCTTCCTCAACTGCCGTTCAGTTGACGCAGGCCATCTTGAAAGAATACCGCAAAGAACTGTACGGGGAAGGACAACTATTCTTTTTTTATAAGAGGACAGGTGCCACCGCCATCACAGCTGCCAGGAACAATGGGGCGATGGTGATGACCGCTGCCAATTATACTTTTCCCGTTCCCTTCTCCGAAACGGACCCTCGCTAAACCCGATTTTTCAGGAATAAAAAAATGTTCATGAAATATACAATCATTTACCTGGCCTGCCTGTTGCTTTGCGGATCCACTGCTTGTAAAAAAGATCAACTGGAGCGCTTCGACGATGAAGGATCAGGCAACAGTATCTATTTTCCGATGGCGGAAAATACCAATAACCTGGATTATTCATTTGGCTACGATAAAGAACCGGTTCAAACGGTCACGCTCAGGGTACCTGTACGGATCATCGGCTCTGCTGTTGAAAAGGATCGTCCTTATAAACTGGTGATTGCAGATAGCAGCACTATGAAAAAGGATTTGGATTACAAGATCCTCGATGCTGAAAGGGTCATCAGAAAAGGAACAGTGTCCGATACCCTGGCAATTCAACTCAACC
>JAGIAP010000005.1:19817-41882 GCA_017744805.1 Chitinophagaceae bacterium
CAACCGCACTGCAGCCATGAAAGAAAAGCCATTGTACCTGTATCTGGAGCTGCAGCCAAATGAATATTTCAGCAATAATATGAAAAGCCGAATGGTAGAATCAGGAGGCCTTGCAAAGGAGCTTTACTATACCAGGATACGGATAGGGGCAGACGATATTGCCGGCGCACCACCTTTCTGGAAAGAGACAAGCCCATACTACAGTTGGACCTTCGGTTATCTCGGCATATTCAGCTCAAAGAAATTCCAGTTGCTGATCAACCGATTCAACCTGCGTGTGGAAGAAGTGGTGTCCCCTAACTGGTTTTTGACCAACGGGAATTATTACAGGCTTTCGGGCTGGGGCTTTGGTATGCAGGCCTGGTTGAATAAAATGGAAGCTGAGAATAATACCGTGTATGAGGCCGATGGTGTAACTAAAATGAAAATGGGGCCTCAGGTACAATAATAATTCATCCTTATCAAATTCATTATGCAAAATAGAATCCGCAAACAGTCCGGGTTTGCCGTACTACTGATCTCGTTGTTGATAACGGCATGCAGGAAAGATCTGGGTAATTATGATTACCAGGCAATAAATCAATGTGAGATATTGAATATCGGGGAAGAATACACTGTGCTGAGGGGAGGTGCTTTGGAAATAATTCCGCAGCTTTCATTTACGCAGGATAAAACAGGAAACAAAGATAATTACAGTTATAAATGGATGGTGGCAAGTGCGCAGGCCATTGTTCTCTCTGAACAGCCCGCCCTGCACGAGGTTATCAACCTGCCGGCACAAACCGAAGCGTATACGGCATATTATGTGGTTACAGAAAAAAGTACAGGGGTGATGTGGCGAAAGCAGTTCCGCATACGGGTTTCCACCAATATTGCCGATGGCTGGCTGGTGCTGAGCGAAGTGAACAATAAGGCAAGACTGGATTATCTAAATTATGTAAACAGCGGTCAGCCATACCAGTTATATACTGATATCCTTTCACAACAATCAGGACCTGTTTTGGATGGTCATCCGCAGTTTGTGAGCTTTTACTATCGCATTGATGCTTTTTCAAATGTGCGTGGAAAATCAGTAGTGGTAGGGACAGACAAGAGTACATACATCATCAATACACAGGCCAATACATTTACATCCTACATGAACCTTCCCGATGCCATGTCTGTTTATTATCCGGCGCCTTACTATGCAAAAACTGTAAAGCCGATCTATGCCAGTCGCTCTTATATGTATGATAACCTGGGGCAACTAACATACGAGTATCCTACTGTGGGAACTGCATATGGAAGGGTGGTGAACAGGACCATTACAGGGGAGAAGATCAATATCTCCCCAATCTATGCAGAAGGCATTCAAAGCTCGCTATATGTTTTAATGTATGATGTGGTGAATAAAAGATTTGTTCAACACAAAGAGGGAGATGATGTTTCTTCAGTGCCTGTGCCCCTGGCCGGGCCAGAGCCTCCGAAATTCGATCCGGGCAATATGGGTATGGATCTTCTGTACATGTGCGCCACTAATGCTGTTTCCCAGCAAACTTATGCTGTGTTGAAGAACCCGGCAGGAAAGGTCTTCCTCGCCAGGATACAATGCAATGAATCGGTGTTCCTGCCACTTGCATTTGATGATATCACTACATATGCCCCAATGATGGCCCAGGCCACTCAGTTTGCCATAGAACATAGCCAGGGATACCTGATGTACGTAGTGGGATCTAAACTATATCGTTACAATCCATACGATCATTCCAATGAGATGGTACTGGATATGGGCAGCCGGGTTATCAGTTTGATCAAGTTCCAACGCCTGGTATACATGTATCAAACGCAGAGATATATGGATGAAACATCCAGGTTGGTGGTTGCATCCTACGATCCTGCATCCCCTGATAATTCAGGAACGATGGATCTTTACACTGTTCCATCACTGAATAATCCCCTGGTCAAATACATGAGCTATAGCGGTTTTGGAAAAATTGCCGATGTAAGCTACAGGGAGAACTGATCTTTTTACATTCAATTTCACACTCATTTATGTTCAGAATATTTTTTAGCACATCAATATTATTGCTCGCTATCCTTGCTGCTACTGCACAGCAACCCGCTAGTATTCAGGGAGTGTATGATAAGTCAGGAGATGGACTGGTTACGCTTTACAGGGTGGAAGCAGGCAATATTGTTCCACTGGCAACCTATCAGGCAGATCAGAGCAGGAAGTTTGGCTTTCAATTCTTTCCTCCTTACAAAGGGTGGTACGTATTGGGCACTGGTAACGAAAAAAGCCCTTCCGATAAATATACTTTCTATTTCAAAGGCGGTGAACAATTGTCCGTTTCGCTCAAGCAAAACCGTTATGAGATGACAGGTACAGCAAATTCTCCGGAGAATAGAAAACTGTATACATGGAATACCTTATCGGATTCGGTATTTCAGAAGTCGGTCAACTTTTCAAGGTATAGCAGTATCTGGGTCGATTTCTTTCCACAGTTGGAACAACTTGTACTCGATGCCAGATCATTCATTGCAAAGCATGCAGCAGGGAATGATCTCTTTTCCCGGCAACTGCGAGACCTTGTAAAAATGGATCTGCTCCAGTATAGCAACCAGTTCCTCAATACACCCAGGGCAAGTCACCCTGGTATAAAAGACCTGAGCCCATTTTATCAATCAATGAATGTAGAAGCATTGACAAAGGGTGCTTCGCTCTTTTACAGTTATCCGTGGGGTACCCGCACCCTGGGATCCATGTTACTAACGGGCGCCAGGCAAAAGGGGATGACCATGAAGCCGGGCCTGGATGGTTTCAGGGAGATGATGTTACTGGTTACGAATGATACCCTGAAAGGTGATCTGGCATTGGAAAGAATGGCGTCAATCAAGGGGTATGGGGACCTGCAGCAATACCTGGATGTTTTTGGGAAATGTATCGTCACGCCTTTGCAGGTAAAGGAAAAGCTGAAAAGGTTGCAGGCCCTGGAGCCCTTTAAAACGGGGAATGCCGGGTATGATTTTGCTGCTATCAACCCCGATGGTAAGAAGGTCCGGTTAAGTGAATTGTCGGGCAAACTGGTATTGGTGGATGTTTGGGCCACCTGGTGTGGGCCGTGCAAAAAGGAGGAGCCCTTCTGGGAGAAACTGACAGAGCGGTTTGCCGGAAAGGATATTGTATTTACAGGGCTTTCCATCGATCAGGATAAAGAAGCCTGGAAGAAATACCTGTCCGGCAAAAAGCTGAAAGGACTGCAACTTCATATTGGGGAGAGCAATGAGTTGTCTGCCGTTTACAAGATCAGCGGCATCCCCAGGTATCTTTTGTTCGATAAAGACGGAAGGATAATCAATATTGATGCCCCCAGGCCGAGCGATGAGGCCCTGACGGCGCTGATAGAAGAGTGGCTTACAAAATGATCCTGGTATAAAAATGATGACAAGGTGCACTAATTACGGTGCACCTTTTATTATGGGGCCTCTGGCAACGTGTAGGTATATTCGAAAATTTTAATCTGCGGTAATAAATGTCAATAAACACTTAAATGTTGAAGTATTACTACAGACATATTGAAGTCCGCCTACGAACGGCCCTTCTCATATAATATATTTTCGTATGGGTTTTTAAATTGAAACGATCTTATATCCCATCGAATGAAACAATTATCCTCAATCAAGCCATGTTTGACACTATTAGCGCGCGTATTATTACCAGTTCTTTTACTAGTTACCGGTAATGCGTATGCCACTAATTTTGTGGTTACCAATGGTAACAATGCCGGTGCAGGATCGCTACGGCAGGCCATTTTAGACGCCAATGCCGATGCAGCGGGCGCACCACACACCATCACCTTCTCTTATAGTGGTGTAGTAACGATCACAGCTTCCCTTCCAACCATCACAAAACGTGTTACCATCGACGGTATCGACCGCGCTACCAGGATAATAAGTGCTCCCGGCGGTAATAACACTGTTGCGTTGATAGTGTTGGGCGCAGGCTCTGGAGGAAGCACTATCAAAAACCTGACACTGAGGAATACCGGTGTGAACGGAGTGCAGCTTACGGCAGCGCTTACCGGCGTTACACTGGAGAACCTGCTAATGTTGCAGACGGGTGTTCACTACTTCAACAGGGGCGTGATGGCGAGCGCTGCACAGACCAACCTCACCATCCGCAATGTGAAAGTGACGGGGCTGGAAGATAGCCAGATAGCTATCTATTTTGCCGATAAGGTCAACAACCTGCTGATGGATGGGGTTGAGGTTTCCGGCGGCGGTGGAGTAAAAGGCAGGGCGATGCATTTTCAGGGTATTGTAACAGGGGCCGTGATTAAGAATTGTCTGTTCAATATGGATGATCCGGCAATAGCGGATGATGGAGACTATGGGATATTTTTCGCAGCCAATCATTCGGGCGTTGAGATCGATAATACCACTTTCAACAACTGCGAGGTGAATGCTATCTATGCCGCAGCGGCCAGCACCAGTTTCACCGTAAAGAACTCTGCTTTCAATAACCTGGTGGGTAGCGGAAACGCTATCCATGTACAATTAACGGGAAATACCAATACTGTTACATTCGATAACAATACTTTCAATGCCGATCAACAGAATGTGGCGGATGATGCCAACCAGGCGCTCGCGCTACCTGCTGTCAGCAACCAGAAACTGACCATCACCAACAACAAGTTCTTCGATTATGATATAAATGCGATCCGCATTGGTGCAGACCATTCCAACAATCATGACAATGTACTGATCAAGGGCAATGAGTTTGCGCGCAACGGTAGCCTGGGGCAGGACCAGGGCGCTATCTGGTTCCTGGCACGCAATACCACTTCCGATGGCGGGGCAGTATTGATCACCGAGAATATCATCAGGAACAATACAGGCTTAGGGATTGGCATTTATCCTGGCAATGGTATCACTTACGTAATACCCAATTTCACGATCAGTAAGAACAAGATCTACGGAAATACAGGCACACAAGGTGCTATCGATATCAGATGGGTTGATAAGATCATCGTTACACAAAATAGTATTTACAATAACAAAGGAGCTGGCCTGGACCTGCAGAATGATGCCAACTGCGGCTACGAACTGGCCAACCGTCCTCAACTGATCAGTTCCACGGAAACTTCCGCGGGCGTGTATAATGTGGTGGTGAAAATGCCGGCGCTTTGTGGCACCAATGCCTGTAGCCTGGAGCTATTCGCCAACAATGCAGGCGTTACCGGGGCCGGTGGGCAGAATTATGTGAACACTTATACTGCACTGGGCTCTGGCAATCGTACGCTCACAGGCGTAACGGCTGCCACCATTGCGGCGATGAACCAGCCTCCTTATGGTTTCTGGACGGCCACGCTGCGCGCGAGCAATAACTGCGGTACTTCCGAGTTCAGCAACCGTATCGGTATCAAACCAACCGGTCCGGCTGGAGTAAGCGCCGGCGTTCAGCTCTGGTTGAAATCCGACGATTTCAATGCCGGTAACCTGGTGCAGAATACAGGATGGGAAGACGCCAGCGGCAACAATCGTAACTACAGCACTTTGGTAAGTGATCCTGCCGCTGTAAAAGCCGGGCTCAACTTCAACAACTATGTGAATTTCGATGGGGATGATTATCTCTATTCCCCTACATATGGATACGTAACAGGATTCAGTGCAGGTGAGGTGATCACCGTGCTTCGTTCCGCTTCCAATAATGTGATGAGAGGGTATCCCTATGATTTTGGCGGAACGCCCAGGGGCATCCACTACTCCTGGTCCAACGGAGCTATCTATACCAGCTTCGGTACCAACGACAGGCTGGGATATGATCCCAATACCAAGGTGATCATCGATACCAAGCCTGCAACCACTGTTACCGGTGATCCTATCAATGTGTTGAACTGGAATATCATGGGTACCTATGGCGCGCCAGGATCCTGGGGCCTTTCCTTCAACGGCGGACAACAATCGGCCATCTCTACCACCAATACAGTGAATTTTACACTGCCCGCGGGTAGGGAATATATCGCATATGATGGAAGCACCAAGTATGTATTTGCCGGCGATATCGCGGAAACGGTGTTGTATAGCCGTAAATTGTCAGACCTGGAAAGGAAACAACTTAACAGTTATCTCGCTATCAGGAGTGGCCTTACCATCTTCCATGATTATATCGCCAGCAATGGTACTACCACGCTTTGGAGCCTTACCGGAAATACCGGTTACAACAATGGCATTGCCGGATTGTACAGGGATGATCTGGGTATCATTCATCAGCGGCAGGGGAAATCCATTAGCTATAATGATGGATTGAGCATGGCGATGGGCAAAACCATCGAAGCAGGGAATGAGGACAATGAGATCGATATTGCAAACGACCGTGCAGCGCTTATCTGGGGCAATAATAACCTGGCAGCAACCTATACCGTGGCTGTGACCGGCACCCATGTAACTGCCCGTTACGCCCGTGTTTGGAAAGTGCAGAAAACGAACTGGGATAATGCTCAGGAGATCACCATCAAACTGGTAGGAGCAACCGATAAGAATTATCTCATTATCAGCAATACGGCAAACTTTGCCACAGTCTCTTATGAAGTGAAGATGAATAAGAATGGTACTGTCACCATCCCATCTTCCTATCTCGCCAACGGCGCTTACTTTACCTTTGGCCGTGAACAGTACTATCCCGGTGGAGTGGTGAATGGATTGTCTACCTGGATGAAAGCGGGTGACGATTATACGCTCAGCGGAACTACGGTTACCCAGGTACTGGACCAAGCCCCTGCACAAAGGGTATGGACCCGTATGTACAATAAAACACTTCCCTGGTTCAATACAGGATATAACTATAACGCTTACATCCAGTTCCCGAACAATGAGCATTTGAATACACCGGCATTTACTGCCGGTTATGCCAATGCTGAAGTGTTCTCTGTGCAATCCTCCGGTATAGTACGGGATGGCACGAATGTTACCACCTACTCTTTCCCCTGGCAATTAGGTGGTATAGGAACAGCAGCCCTGGCGCCATCCTACCGGAATACCGGAAATGTGATGTGGGCATGCTTTGGTTCCACTACCAGGCAGACCTTCAACTATGGCACCAAGGATCTTGGCCTGCCTACCATTTTGAACATGGCTGCAGGTGGTAACCTATGGTCGGCCAATATCGATGGCAAAGCCATTGTGACCAATGCCTCCAACACTACCAACTTCACCAATAACAGCTATATCGGTGCTGGTGCTGCCGCCTTCTTTACAGGGTCACTCCCTGAAGTGATCATGTACAATCGCAAGCTCAGCGTTATTGAAAAACAAAGAGTGAGCAGTTACCTGGCTATCAAGTATGGCGTTACTATGGATCAGTCGGTGAGTCTCGACTATCTCGCCAGCGATGCTTCCGTAATTTGGACAAGCGCCAACAATACAGGATATAAGAACAATATCACAGCCATTGGCCGTGACGATCTGAGCACGCTCAATCAAAAGCAGAGTCGTAGCGCCAATGCCACAACAGCCAGTTATCTCACCATTGCCATAGGCGATGAAGTGATGCCTTCCAACGACGAGAACCTGGATTCTGTTCGTAATGATAGATCCTTTTTCTTCTGGGCTGATAATAATGGAACACTCACTTATGCTACGGCCGTAAATGGAGAAAAGGCAACTAACCGCATGAACAGGATATGGAAAGTGCGTAAGCCCAACTGGGCTGATATGCCACTCACCATGAAGATGCATTATCCTTCCAGTAACGTATACCTGCTGATCAGTACGGATCCTACATTCGCTACCATCGATGAAGAGATTGCGGTGAATGCAGATGGAACTGTCAGCTTTGATTCTGATATGATCCCTGATGGTGCTTACTTCACTTTCGGAAAGCAGATCAAAGGGCCTGGCCTGGTGAATGCCGGTGTACAGTTCTGGCTCCGTGCCGATGATGCGGTGAGCACTGTTTCATCCTGGAACGATTTCAGTGGTAATGATAATAATGCAACGCAGGCAACTGTTGCCAACCAACCTGCGATCAATGCAAACACTACCAACTTCAACCCCGGTTATATTTTGGATGGAGCGAGCGATTATTTGAGCTTCGCTACCAATGCAGGTATCAGCGGAACCAATCAGTTCACTGTAGTGAGCGTTAGCAAAAGAGCTTCCAATACTACAACCGATCTTATCCTGGGCGCTGCCACCAATGCTACCAACGGATTTGGATTTGGCTATGTGAACACAAACCAGTTCTTTATAACGGCCACCACTACAGGTTCAATTGTATCTAATAATGTAACATACCCAGTTGGTGTCAATACGCCCTACCTGCTTAATGCTACACGGGCAGCAGGTAATGCTTTCTCGATCTACGGAAATGGGATAGTCGGCGCTAGCGGCACACCTGCCTGGACATATCTTGGCAATAACCTGAATATTGGTTGGAGAACCAGTATTCCCGGAGATATGTATCATGGTACTATCAACGAGATAGCGGTGTACAATAAGGCGCTCAATGCAACTGAATTGCAGCAAGTGAATTCTTATTTGTCTTTGAAATATGGTCTCACCCTCGCCAACGGCACGCTTGATTATATCGCCACTGACGGTATTACCAAAATGTGGACGGTATCCAAGAACACCGGATATAACAAGGGGATCGCTGGTTTAGGCAAAGATGAGGCTACCAGTCTCAACCAGAAACAATCCGTATCTGCCGATGACCCCAATATCACTATTGCCCTGGGTGGTTCGATCTTCCCGGCCAATGCTGAGAACCCCAATGAAATGGAAGACCTCAGCTTCTTCACCTGGGCAAGCAATGGAGGCGTAACCACTTTCACTGTCCCTGTTACTTCCACAGCCAATGCTACATTCAGAATGGGCAGGGTTTGGAAAGTAGACAGGACCAATTGGACAGACCAGGATATCACCTTCAAGTTTGCGCAGAATGGTGACCGTTATCTGCTGGTAAATACCAATAACGATCCTGCATTCGGTGCAACAGGGACCACCGAATATCCTGTCAATACGCTCACTGGTACTGTTACCATCAATACGGCGGACTTCCCTGATGGCGCATACTTCACCGTAGCAAGCAAAATAGTTGGGCCGGCTTGTGTGAATGCGAATATCGCAGCATGGTTACGCGCCGATTATGGTGCTGAAACTGCCGGTAACTGGGCAGATTTCAGTGGTAACCAGAAGAATGGTACGCAGGTAACTGCCGCCAATCAACCTGGCCTCACCGCCAATTCAATCAACTACAATCCTGGGGTTAATTTCAATGGCACCAGTCATTTCCTGAACATTGCGCCCAATGTGCTGAATGCAGGTAATAACAATTACAGCATCATTGCGGTGACCAAACCGAATAATATCGTTGAAAAGCAGATCGCATTCCTGGGAAATACTACCCTGAACCAGGGCATCCTGCTTCAATACAATAGCAATGCAAGTGCGGGGGGCCTGGCATCCATTGAAGCCAGTTGGCCATCCAATGGTTTCTGGGGTGGTGCCACAGCCGTGAACAAATCCGATCTTATCACTTCTACTTATGATAAAACCCTGGGCAGAAGATTACGTCAGGATGGAACACAGGTAGCTACCAATACAGATGTCGCCAATTTCAACTATGTGCAAACTGTAGGTACCATCGGTAATATGAGTGGTACATGGTTCTATGGCGGTGATATCGCAGAGCTTATCGTATACAATAATAAAGGAGTATCCGGAGCCGAGTTGCAAAGGATAGAGTCTTATCTCGCGCTCAAATACGGTATCACCATGAGCGGCGGTACAGTGGATTATCTCGGCAGCGATGCCACCACCATCATGTGGAATGCTACTGATAATGCCGGATACAATTATCGTATCACCGGTATTGGTCGCGATGATTGCACTGAGCTCTATCAAAAACAAAGTATCAACAGCAACGGTGGTATCCTGGCGCTGGGCGTAGGTGAGATCGCAGCTACCAATCTGCTCAACACCAATACCATCGACAATAACAATTCTTATCTCTTCATTGCAGATAATAACCTGGCACCAGATTATACTGTCAGCATCAGCGGTTTGAATGATCTCACTGCCCGCATGGCCAGGGTATGGAAGGTTGACAAGACCAACTGGGCCGATCGTGATGTGAACTTCAAGCTCACCGGCGGCAATGAGAAGATATTCATGATCGTGAGTGCAGACAATATATTTGACGGATCCGACGTAGCTTATCAACTGGATGCGGACGGAACGGCTTCCGTACTTACAGCCGATCTGCCCGACGGAGCCTATATCACCTTCGCCAAAGAATTGCGCGGGCCTGGTTATGTGAATGTAGGTGTGAACCTGTGGTTACGTGCTGATGACGGCGTTTCCGCCAACGATAACTGGATCGATTATAGCGGTAATGATAATAATGCAACACAGACAACTGCTGCCAATCAACCTGCATTCACTACAGGAACTACCAACTATAATCCTGGGTTCGTGTTTAACGGCACTACCAGCAATATGGCAATGACCCTGTCGAAATTCCCTACCGGCACTTCACCCAGAACATTGATCGGAGTAGGTACGTCTACGAATATTACCGGAACAAGATACCTGATGGGATGGGGGACCAATGCTGCCAATGGTTACAACTCGTTAGTGAATGTTGCTAATGTGGCCACCTTCTCTGGCTTCTCCAATGATGTGTCAGCGGCTACCGGAAGCGCCGTGATCAATATGCCACAGGAAATGACAGGTACATGGGCAGGAGGAACGAACGGGCTTGCCAGTTTGTACGGCAAAGGAAGATTACTTGCTTCAGCAGCCAAGTCGTGGACCACTTCTGCAACCGGTGGGGCTTACGTTGGTATGCTGCATTCGGGTATTCAATTTTGGCAGGGACCTGTCAATGAGGCCGCTACATACAACAGGGTGTTGGCTGACTTCGAGCGTCTCCGCATCAGCTCTTACCTGGCCCTGAAATATGGTTACACCCTCGATCAGAGTGTAGCTACCAATTATGTAGCCACTGACTGGGATGGAACTACCGGAACCATTTACTGGAACGGATCAACTAATTCAACCTATAAGAACAATATCACGGGTATCGGTCGCGATGACAAAACCGGGCTGAACCAGAAACAAAGCCGCAACACGAATACAGTAGCCAATGGCAATATGATCGCCATCGGATTGAACAGTATCGCGGCTACCAACCAGGACAATACTTCTACTTTCGCCGATGACCTCAGCTTCCTCGTTTGGGGCGATGATGGCGCAACGGGGCTCAAAACAACCGAGTACCCCGCCAGCCTCGATCCCGGTGGATGTAGCAAGATCTCCCGTTTGCAACGCGAATGGAAAGTGCAGAAAACAGGTGATATCGATGTAGTGCAAATGAAGATGTTCCTCGCCGGACTGGTGCCTACCAGCACTTCACTCAGCGATCTGAAACTGTTGGTGAACAATAGCAGCGATTTCTCTGAAGCCAGTACAACGGTGATTGCGCCTTCTGCTTACGACGCAGCAACACAAACCCTCACTTTCGATAACCTCAGCTTTGCTGATGGTCAGTACTTCACCCTGGTGACCGATCTTACCAACGAAGCACCGGGTGGTGTGAAAGATCAGCTTTATGTATGGTATCGTGCAGATAAGGGTGTAACTACCACTACAGGAGTAAGCACCTGGTCTGATCAGGGCATCAATGCAAAAGATGCCACACAGGCCACTGCTGCCGCTCAGCCGGTGTACAATACAACCAGCAAGCTGTTCAACTTTAACCCGAGCATTACTTTCAACGGAACCTCCACTGTGCTGAGCAATGTCAATATCAATCATAGCGCAGCCGCAGCAGGGGAGGAAGTATTCTCTGTGATCATACCGCGTGATGGTGACTTCTTCGGATTAGGTAGAACTGCTGTAGGAACAGAACAATTCTCCAGGTTCTATACCAATACTTCCGGTCAGTTAGGATGGGTAAGCAGAACAAGTTCAACTACTGCGGGCAGTCTGTTAACGACGGCCAATAACCTGGGCAAGATCCAACTGGCGAACATGCACCGTGGTGGTTCTGCATCATCCGGAACCGGTATCATTGAGTACAACGGAGCTTCCGCCACCAGCGGCGCAAATAACTTCTTCCCAACACAGAACCAACTCAATATCGGTTCAAGAAGATTGAACAATTCAACCACTGTTGCCAATGACCTCTTCTTCAATGGAGAGATCGCCGAGATAGCAGTATTCAGCAAAGAGCTCACGGTAACTGAAAGACAAAAAGTATCCAGCTACTTCGGTATCAAATACGGCCTTACCCTTGGTCACAACTACCTCGATCCGGATGGCAACGTACTGTGGGATGCTACTGCCAATGCTGCTTACAATTTCAATATCACCGGTATCGGCCGCGATGATTGTAATGGTCTGCATCAAAAACAATCGAAGAGCGTGAATGCTACTGAAGCCCTGATCGCACTGGGCAACGGCATGGGATTGACCGCTACCAATACAGATAACCCCAATGATATGGGCAACAAAACGGCCCTCTTACTGGGAGATGATAATGCCAACAGAACCACCTGGACCACCACCAATGCACCTGCAGACCGTAAGCGTATTGCCAGGACATGGAAAGTACAGGAGACCAATACGGTGGCATCGGTGACCATCCAGGCGCCGGCAAGCACTAATGCCGGCACCGTGAAACTGCCGCTCGAAAAAGCGGGTAAGATGTACCTGCTTGTTAGCAGCAGCACAGACTTCACCGGAGTTGTAACCGAAATTCCGATGACCCTCAACGGTGATGTATGGGAAACCTCCTACGATTTCACTAATGGTCAGTATTTCACTTTCGCCACCGGTGGTGATTGCGTGGACAATACAGCAGTGCTGACGACTTACAACGCAGAGACATCTGCGGCTACTGATAAATGTTATGTAGATGGATGGATCCTCTTCAAAGATCCTGTTGATGCCGGCAAATACATGGCTGCCATCTACGATCCCGCACAACTGATCGATCGCAGTAAGATATCCTTAAAAGTGAACGTGAATGCTGCCTTCGCTGCTCTCGGAAAAGGTAACTCACAGAAAGCTGCCCGACTCATGCGCCGCATGCTGGAAGTCAATTGCGCAGACTGCTATGATAAAGTGGCCAATCCTCAACCTGGTTTCGTGGTAAGGATGTTCTATTCATCCACAGAGAAAACAGGAGCTGAAAGTGTTGAGACAAATAATATGGAAGCCATCAAACTGGCCAATGGCCTTACCGATCCGCATAGCTTCACCTGGTTCAAAGCATCTGATAAAACTGCTGCTGAAGTGGTGAGCGGCCTCACAGCGGACAAGGGCATCGCAGCCAGTGGCCAGGAATGGTTGGATGGAGCGCTTGCCACAGGAACCATCGATGGCATCGAATATGTTGACTTCGACGGTGTGAATAGCTTCTCTACTTTCGGAGGTATTTGGTCTGTGAACCTGGCGCAGGTACTGCCGGTAAGTTGGGGGGAAGTGAAAGCCGTTCCGCAGGGCACGAAGATCGTGGTGAGCTGGACAACCCATAGCGAAGCCAATAATCACCATTTTGTGGTGGAAAGAACTGAGAATAACAGCGTGTTCGAGATCGTGTCAACGGTAGGGGGTAAGGGTACCACCAACCTGACGAACAATTATTCTGTTGAAGACAGGAATGTGAAACCAGGTGTGCTGTACCAATACCGTATCCGTCAGGTGGATGTGGACGGAAGATCCACTTTCTCCAAGATCGTGGCAGCTAAACTGGCTGGTGCGGGTGAGAAAGGCCTGGTGATCCGCCCGAACCCTGTGGTGACCGGTAGCCTCCGCTTCGAGCTCACCGTTCAACGCAGCCAACCGGTGCAGGCCAATGTCCTGGATGCGGCGGGAAGGGTGTTGGGTAAAGCCACGCTTAGAACTGCCAATGGCTGGAACCAGTTCTCGATGAACATCGCCCATATCGCTTCCGGCGCTTATATGCTGCAAGTGATCATGGAAGACGGAATGATCATATCTGAAAGATTTATAAAGAAATAAAGGAAAGGTTGAGAATCCTTTAGCGGTTAAGGCTGTTTAAGGCAAGGCAAAGGCAAAAGGGCCCGCACAACTAAGTTGATGCGGGCCCTTGATTTTGATATATCTTGTTATAAATCTGGTTTTTATTATTACTTTAGACAACGGTTAAGGCCAATCGCACCGTCTATGATAATAACCAACAGTACCAGCATCATGAAAAAGTTTACCCTCTTACTGGTTCTTTGTTCTGTTTTAGTAACTGCCAACGCACAGAAGAAAGTGTCTGAACTTACCATGGTCTATGACGCTACCGTGTCCACCGGCAGTGCCGACCCCAAGCTGGCAGATGCTTTTGACGGGGCCACCACCACCGTTTACATCAAGGGGAATATGAGCCGCTCGGAAATGGCCAGCGCTCTTTTTTCTTCCACCACCATTCACGATTCAAAAACCGGGGCGGCCGTTGTGCTGCGCGAAGTGAGCGGACAGAAACTCCTGATCCGCATGACCGCCGACAACTGGGCTGAGAAGAATAAACGGTATAATGGCATCAGCTTTACCAATACTTCAGAAACCAAGACCATCGCGGGTTACAAGTGTACAAAAGCTACTGCCACCCTCAATGATGGAACAGTGTTCACCGTCTATTACACATCGGACATCATTCCCGAGAACAGGGATTATGATTATCAGTTCAGGAGCCTGAACGGACTTCCACTGGAGTATGAGCTGATCCAGGGAAAACTGACCATCAAATACACGGTTTCTTCCATCAATATGAACCCGGTACCGGCTTCTAAATTCGACCTGCCCAAAACAGGGTACAGGGAGATGACCTACGAGGAAAGTAAGAAAACAAGCATGTAAAAATATTGGGTCTGTCCCAAATGGACCTTGATCAGTCGCCTGGATATTTCAGGCGACTTTTTCATTTTGGCGCAAAAAAAAGCCAGCCCTCAGGGGCTGGCGATATCTTTACGGCGATAGAGTTCTAGCTTCAGTATTGAAGATCAGGCAGTTGCCTGTGCATAAGCAATAAGGGCGGATTATTTCCGCAAACGTACCTTCAGATCCAGTACGTTCAGATTAGAACGGAACGTTGGTTGCGTTTTGATCTTTACCTGGCTGGGCAGGATGAAGATCTTGTTACCTTGTTCGTAGGTAACCAATGAGTTATACGTCAAATAACTCGATGTGTTTTGGCTACGGGAGAGTAAACTTCCCGTATAAAGCGGGCCCGCCTTCAGTGTAAAACCATTGGTGGTCCTGATGGGGGTGATCTCAGGCTTCAGCGGAACATTCGATTGGTTCTTCTTTCCACCTCCGCCGCTACTGGCCAACGCAAGCGCCACAGTTCCAATCATCGCGCAACAGATGATCGTTCTTCTTAGCATTTGGTTAAGTTTTAGCGTAAAGTTTGCCTGCATAATTAGTGCAAAAATATATAAAAAATTTGGGATTCCTTTAACCGTTCATCCCGGGGTTTATATTTCTTTTAACGTATAAGATGCCGAAATGTTACAGTTTGCATAAATTGATGCCCTTTTTTACCAAAATGTTGCATTGCCGTCATAAATTGTTGGCTTCCAATAAAACTTATACACCACTGTCAATAACAAAAATTGGCGAAAATCCCGGATAAGGGTACATTAGATAGACCATTACATTGATTCATGAGAGATAACCCATCGAGCCAGAATAACGACGAAATCAAAGAATTGGTAAAGCAGTTCCAGAACCTGAAAAATGGCAGAAGCCACTCTTTCCTGGACGAAGATTCATTTGAAAAGATCATCGACTACTACGATGATGAAGAAGATCTCCAGCAGGCCCTCCTGGCCGCAGAAATGGGGATCGAGCTTTTTCCTTACTCAGCCATGTTACATATCAAGAAGGCCGACCTCCTCATTGCCACCAGGCATTACCTTGAGGCGCTCAATGTTTTGAGCCATGCGGCTGTGCTTGACAGTAATGATATCAACCTGTACATCCTCAAAACAGCCGCCTACCTGGCGCTGGACCAGCAGGAGAAAGCAGTGGCCCTCCTCGAGAATGCCCTTGAACTGTTCGAGGGGCAGGAGCGCATCGAGCTCCTTTTCGAGCTGGCAGATGTATATGATGATTATGAGGAATTCGATAAGATCTTCGACTGCCTCAAACTCATCCTTGAACAGGATCCCAACAATGAGGAAGCGCTGTACAAGATCTGCTTCTGGACAGACTCCACAGGCCGCAATGAAGAAAGCATCCGCCTTCACCAGCATATCATCGATGAGTATCCGTACAGCGAGCTTGCCTGGTTCAACCTGGCCGCCGCCTACCAGGGCCTCAAACTCTACGAAAAAGCCATCGACGCCTATAAATACGCCGTGGTGATAGACGAGAAATTCGATTATGCCTACCGGAATATGGGCGATGCGTATATCCGTCTTCGTAAGTTCAAAGACGCCATCGAAGTGCTGGAAAAGGTACTGGAGCTCTCCAGGCCGGAAGACGTGATCTATGAAGCCATCGGGCACTGTTACGATCGTATGAAGAATTATGCCCAGGCAAGATTCTATTACCGCAAGGCTTCGCACCTCAATCAGGACGACAGTAAACTATATTTCAAGATCGCCTGCACCTATATGAATGAAGAGCAGTGGGCCGTTGCCATCAAGCAATTGGAAACTGCCATGCAGATCCATCGTTTACAACCGGAATACAACCTGGCGATGGGAGAGTGTAAGATGCAATTGGGCGATTACAAGGAAGCTATTCAATATTTTTCTAATGTAGTGGGTCAGCGGCCCAGGAATGTCACCAGTTGGGAATCCCTGATCCGTTGCCTGTACCATGGCGAGTTCTACGAGGAAGCCCTGGAACAGGTGCAGGCCGCACTGCATATGACGAATAATAAACCTGTATTCAGATTCTATCTTTCCGCCGTGTATCTCGCACTGGGCAAAACCAAGGAAGCATTGCTGCAACTGGAGAATGCCATGAGCCTGAGCCCGAAGCTGCTGAAAAAGATCGTGGAACTGGATCCTTCCATCCTGCAACATCAGTTGGTGGCGGACATTGTGGCCAGGTTTAAAAAGAATAAATAGCCCAATGATCTAAATCACTTTTGCTTTTGTCATTCTTCCCTATTTTTGCGGCGACTTTAGAAAAATTCCTAAGTGTAAAACCAGTCGAATGAATTTCAATCTTTCCCAGATCCCCGAAAGAACTGCCAAACCCCGCAACGATGGTATAACCATGGTGATGGACAAAGGCCTCAGCATCCCTGAAGTGCATAATTTCATGGAGATATCGGGCCCTCATGTAGATATTGTGAAGCTTGGGTTCGGTACTTCTTTCGTTACCCCTAACCTGAAGGAGAAGATCAAGGTTTATCAGAGCTATAATGTTCCCATCTACTTCGGCGGAACACTTTTTGAAGCATTTCTCATCCGTAACCAGTTCGACGACTATATCAATGTTTGTAAGGAATATGGTATTTCGTATATGGAAGTGAGTGATGGTTCCATCACGATCCCACATGCGGAAAAATGCGGATATATCGAGAAGCTCACGAAGCATGGCACCGTTCTCAGCGAAGTAGGCAGCAAGGATGCGGCTCATATCATCCCTCCCTACAAATGGATCGAACTGATGAGAGCAGAGCTCAATGCCGGTTCTTCCTACGTCATTGCAGAAGCGCGCGAAGCGGGCAATGTAGGCATCTACCGCGGTTCAGGCGAAGTGCGTGAAGGCCTGGTTCAGGAGATCCTCACGCAGATCCCCGGCGAAAAGATCCTCTGGGAAGCGCCGCAGAAAGCACAACAACTTTACTTCATCGAACTGCTCGGTTGTAATGTGAACCTGGGTAATATCGCCCCTACTGAGGTGATTCCCCTGGAAGCGATGCGCATCGGGCTTCGTGGAGATACATTCAGTCTGTTCCTCAATAACGAACTGACCCAATGAGAAGATATGGCCTGATCGGCTATCCTCTCGGTCATTCTTTTTCACAGCCTTTCTTCACGGAAAAGTTCAAAAGAGAAGGGATCGCAGATTGCGTTTACCAGAACTTTCCCATCCCGGAGATCGATGCGTTGAAGGAGATCCTTTCAGGTAATCCCGACCTGGCCGGATTGAACGTGACCATTCCCTACAAAGAACAGGTTATTGCATTCTTACATCATATGGAGCCGGTGGTACGTGCTATCGGCGCCTGCAACTGTATCCGTATTGAGAACGGTGAGCTTACCGGTTTCAATACGGATGTGTTGGGGTTTGAAAGAAGCCTCGATGAATTCCTCCAACCTTCCCACACAAAAGCCCTGGTGCTGGGCACCGGCGGCGCTGCCAAGGCCATCTGTTATGTACTGGAAAAGAAAGGCATCGATTTCCTGGTTATCTCCCGCACCCCCTCTGCCGCCAATCAACGTAGTTATGAACAGGTAACGCCTGCTATCGTTGAGGAGTATACGCTGATTGTGAATACCACGCCTGTTGGCATGTATCCGAAAGAGGATGCCTGGCCAGCTTTACCGTATGAGGCCATGGGCACAAAGCATTATCTGTACGACCTGGTGTACAATCCTGCCAAAACGCAGTTCCTGCAAAAAGGCGAGGCGCAGGGCGCTGCCATTAAAAATGGAATGGATATGCTGGTGATACAGGCAGAAGAGAGCTGGCGGATCTGGAACGAAAAATAGATACTCTTAATTACGACGGCCACCCTAAAGTATTATTTAGCTTCCAGCTTTTCCCGTGCTTCTGCAGGAATAGCGGCTACCTTCTTCTTGTCGTAATCAAAACAAACCATGCCTGTTTTGGCTATCGCTACCAGTATGATTTTCCCGTCCTCCTCTTTTTCCAATTTGTAGTAAAGATCAAAGGATATTTTCGAGATATCGCCTGCTGCCACCGATACTTTCACTTTATCTCCATAATGCAATTCTGCTTTGTATTCGATCCCCACATCGGCCATGATAAGACCTGTGCCGGCAAAGTTCAATTCCCCGTAACCAAGCGAATGAAGATATTGAACGCGGGCCTCATGGATAAGCGAAAGGATGGTATCGTTACCAACATGATTACCATAGTTGAGGTCGGTGATACGGACAGGGATAAGCGAAGTAAAGGAAAAGTCAGCAGGTAGATCGATCTTGATACGTGGCATAGCGTCTATTTATCCTGAAGGAGCTCCTTCAGTTCCATGATGTCGAGAAAATTAGTGGCCGAAGGTACAAAACTTGCCTGGTGCAGCAGTTGTTTGCGAAGGTCCTGTATCTTTTGTTTGAGAGTTGAATTGAACTGGCCATTATCAGCCCCTGTATTCACGAAAGTGAGCACCGGAAGGAATTTGCGTGAGATGCGGGTTTGTTCTCCGTTTGGAGCGGTAACCGTCACGTACTGGTTGCCCGGAGTAGTGAGCAGGTTCATATCCATCACTACTTTTCCGTTGGCATCACGATAAGCGCGGTTGGGGATATTGGCTTCGGGCATTACGTCCTGTGCGCGCACGAGCCTGGGATCAGCGGATGGCAGATCGGGTTGGCCGAGATCTGGATTGGTATTGTCCGTGGTAGCTTCTTCTTCATTGTCCACATCGCTGGCAGGCTTACCGGGATTGACAGGCAATGGGCGGGCAACAGCGGGAGGCGTTTGTTGTGCGATCACAGGAGCTGGGGGCAAAGCATTGGGGGAGCTGGCAGGAACCTGGGGAGGCTCGGACTGGGTGCTGGCCTGCGGTCCACTGCTTTGCAGACCTTGTGGGTCTTTTGCGGAAGGAGGGTAGAGAAGCCAGGTAGCGAAGCTGACAACGATCAGCACAGCGGCGGCCACTGCAATCTTCCGGACAGGGATGGAAAATAATTTTGCCGGTTCTTTGGCGGCGGGCATCACGGGCAGGAAATCCCTCACTTCGGGCTCCATACCCACCGGAAGGCTGGCGGCGATAGCGGCCCAGGCCCCTGTGGGTGGGGTGAGGACAGCCTCATTCATTCTCTGGGCAAGTTGTATCTCGGGTTGATCATACTCGGCATCGAGCCTGGCGGACAATGATTCCCATGCACCCTGCGGGGGCGCTATTTCGAGAGAGGTCAGTGTATGTTGGATGGTGGGTCCCATGGTTTACCGCGTATATGATTTCCGCGTATCGCTTAAATATTGACTGATCTTTTTCTGTAACAGTGCTTTTGCCCTTGCGAGCTGGCTCTTGCTGGTACCTTCGCTGATCCCCAGCATTTCGCCGATCTCCTTGTGTGAATATCCTTCCACAACGTACAGGTTGAAAACAGTGCGGTATCCGGGGCTTAATTCCTGGATGATAGCAATGATATCTTTTTCCGCCAGTTGATCCAGGGCGGTGATATCGCTGTCCTCAATCGTATTCTCTTCTTTTTCGCTGACACTGGAGAGTTGGGCCGATTTCTTCCTGAAATACTCGATGGAGGTGTTCACAAAAACCCTTCTCATCCATCCTTCAAAAGAACCCTCGGCGCGGAACCTGTGAAGATTCCTGAACACCTTGATGAACCCTTCCTGTAAGAGGTCCTGGGCATCGTTGCTGTTATTGGCGTACCGCAGACAAACGGCATACATTTTAGGGGCGAACCTGTTGTATAGCTCTTCCTGCATACGCCGGTCACCGGCTACTGCTCCCTTAATTAAGTCGGATTCGGTAATATTATAGTTGCTTTTGTTGCTCAAGTTTTCTTTCAGTGTTGAAACGTAAATGATAGCCTCTTCCCTAATCCACTTATTATGAACGCTCCGAAGCGGTTTGTGTTTGATTTTGCAAAAATAGAACCAGCTTATCGGCGGCTTTGCGTCGATGGCTGTACTGGTTCTTGTCAGCAATGCTCATTTCTGCAAAGCTACGATCGTCCCCTTCAGGGATGAAAATGGGGTCATAGCCGAAACCGCCGGTACCCTGACGGGCGTGGAGGATACGACCTTCACAGACTCCTTCGAAAAGGTGCTCTTCCCCATTCCAGATAAGGGAGATCACAGTACGGAAACGGGCCGAACGATGGGGATCATCGCCCAGTTTTGTCAGCACTTTATCGATATTCTTATCAAATGCCTTGTCTTCCCCCGCATACCGGGCACTTTTCACCCCGGGCTCTCCGTTGAGGGCGTCTATTTCGAGGCCAGTGTCCTCACTGAAGCAATTCTCTCCTGTGAGCTGGTGGATGGTGTTTGATTTTTCGGAAGCATTGGCTTCCAGGGTATCGTGAGGTTCGGGAATATCGATATGGATGCCTGCGGCTTTCAGGCTCACCACTTCGAGGGTACCGCCAATGGCGGCTTGCATTTCGGTGACCTTGTTGGCATTATTGGTGGCAAATACGATCCTGATCATAGGTAAAATTATAATGTGCTACCGGCAAAGCCTGGCTGAATTCTATCCTAAATATTGAACATTTTTTTCAAACATCCCCATAATTTTCCCTTCAGGGCCTTGCCTTCTTCATTGGGCTGATTCATATCCCCCAGGGGATTGGCCAGGAGGTAGGTACAGCCTGCATATTCCTGCTCTTTGTAGCCCGGGAAGTTCATGGGCAGGCCGATCTGCTCCGGCTGAACACCAAAGAGCAGTACTTTTTGCGACTGCAACTGATCGCCCAGGTGCGTGAAGTGGACTACCTGGGTAGCCTGGTTGATGATGGCCACATCGCCGAGGTTGAGCTTGCAGGCATCCAGCATCTTGGTGAGGAGCTGGAGCTGGTCGTCCGGAAGATAAGCCTCATTGGGCGAGAATACCACGATGGCTATATGGCGGGCATTCTTTCCGAGGAAACGATAGGGGGCACCTGGTTCTGGTGGCGTGGTGGGTAAGGACGGGCCGTTGGACCATCCTGAAACGGCGGGGTGGGGCGGTGTGGATGAATGGCCATAACCCTGACTGGTGGCCGCAGGAGCGGTATAGGTAGATACTTCTTGAACGGGAGCCTGCTCTATGGGCTGGCTTTCCCTGGTGAGTACGGGATTCGAACCCGTATCACTACCCTGTACAGGCGCTTTTACCGGACTGATCTCTTCTGTTCTTCTCTCACGGTTGCCAGGTATTTGCTCATAATCATCCGTTACCACTACCTG
>JAGIAP010000600.1 GCA_017744805.1 Chitinophagaceae bacterium
GTCAGAAAGTGGTATGGAGCAGAAGATCCGCCCTGAATGGAATACCTGGTCCGCTTCAGTGCGCCAGGGGATGAGATGACCATTATCGATCAGGAAGATGCCATCTTTCAGGGTACTGATCATCAGCCTTCCATCCGGATGGATAAGAAGGGAGCTGACCAGCATTTTCTTGAGGGCACTGTCTGCGCAGATGGTTTTCCAGGTGCCATTGCTGAATTGAAGCAGCCCGGTATTGTAATCCTGCACATACAGGCCTTTCTCCGTCTTATACATTTTTCTCCATTCGGCAGGTGCAGGATAGGTCTTGAATGCATTATTCCGTAGCTCGAACAGGGTATTATTGGTGCGGAACCAGATAGCATTGTCGTATTCTTCGATATCCCATACATCGGCCATCTGTTTCATATTGGAGGGCACCAATGGTTTGAGGGAAGTGTATTGCAGGATGCCATTGGCATTGGGCGAGAAATAACCGAACTCATCCTGGGCGCCCACATAAATGCGCCCATCCGAGGTAGCCAATACAGAGCGTAACCGGGTATTATTGGAGATGGGATAGAGTTTCCAATAGTGGCCATCGAAGGAGAGCAGTCCATCCATATTGGCAAAATACATGATGCCCCGCTGGTCGATGGTAGCATCCCAGTTCTGGCCGCCTCCCTGGTATTCTTGTTTGGTGTAATTGAGAATATCAGGAAAACCGATGGTGTTTTGGGCGATGGTCCGGCAGGGGATAAGGAACAGCAGCGCCATAAGCAGTCTACACATGGAGCGATCGTTTGTACTAAAATATACAAAAAACAAATTGAAGTAGTGCCGGCGTAAAAGCCATTGATTGATAATCAGCGCCTAATAAAAAGCTGTAGTACTAAAGGCGTAGAGGGAAATGCCTTAAAGCGTACCCCTGTTTGTAATTTGTAATATGGAGAACAAAAGAAGATTAGTACCCCGGTTTTTGGTCCCTGCTTGTATTTTACTCATGTCAGTATTTTCTTTCCCATCCATGGGCCAGGGGTTCCTGAAAACTTCCGGCACCAGTATCGTGAATGAAAAAGGAGAGAATATCCTTTTCCGCGGCATCGGCCTGGGAGGATGGATGCTCCAGGAAGGGTATATGCTTCGCATAGAGAATAAAGCACAGCAACATAAGATCCGTGAGCGGATACTCAAACTGGTGGGGAAGGAGAAGACGAGGGCTTTTTATGATGCCTGGCTCAATAACCATACTACCCGCCAGGATATCGAGGCGCTGAAGGCCTGGGGCTTCAACAGTGTTCGGTTACCCATGCACTATGAATTGTACACTTTGCCGGTAGACCAGGAGCCCGTTCCGGGAAAGAATACCTGGCTGCCGAAAGGGTTTGCCATGACGGACAGCCTGCTGCAATGGTGCAAGGATAACCAGGTATGGCTGATCCTGGACCTGCATGCTGCGCCCGGCGGGCAGGGGAATGATCTCAATATCTCCGACCGCGACGATACCAAACCGTCCCTCTGGGACCTGAAGGCCAACCGGGACAAGACCATTGCGCTCTGGAAAGAACTGGCGAAGCGATATGTGAACGAGCCCATGATAGCGGCCTATGATATCATCAATGAACCGAACTGGGGCTTCGAAGACCCGACCGATAAAAATGGATTACAGGAAAAAGGGAATGGCCCGTTGAAGGGATTACTGGTGGATATCACCAAAGTGATCCGTGAAGTGGACACCAATCATATCATCATCATAGAAGGCAATGGCTGGGGGAACAACTACAACGGCATGATGCCTCCCTGGGATAAGAATATGGTGCTGAGCTTTCACAAATACTGGAACTACAATAACAAGGAAGATATCCATCATATCCTTGAAATGCGGGAGCAATACCAGGTGCCTGTTTGGCTGGGAGAGACCGGTGAGAACTCCAATGTATGGTTCACCGAGGCCATCCGCCTGCTGGAGCAGCACAATATTGGCTGGGCTTGGTGGCCCCTCAAGAAAATGGGCATCAATAATCCGCTGGAGATCCCTGCCAGTGCGGGTTACCAGCAATTGTTGAAATATTGGAACGGGCAATCCAAAAATCCTCCCGATGCGGCCACCGCCTGGAAGGTTTTG
>JAGIAP010000601.1 GCA_017744805.1 Chitinophagaceae bacterium
AATGTACACTGCCTTCAATCTGATATTCTTTGAAGCGAATATCCAACCCGTGATTCCCGTAATGTAGAACGCCCCCTGCAAAACCAATACCAGGGTAAAAAATGGGGAAGGGGCCATCGCAACTATCAGGATATTGCTGATGAGCAAAGTGATCAGGGCTACCGGACAGAGTGTCCAGCGCAGGATCCGGTGAGAAATGAACTCGAAACTGACCACCGGATATTTGAACACATTAAAAAGATCTTTAAGAAGTATCATTGCCTGGAAGGCGCCGGCGCAGATCCTCACTTTTCTTTTCATCTCTTCTTTTATAGATGCAGAGGGCGCTTCAGCCGCATAGGCATCGGGCTCATATCTTACTACATACCCGTTCACACAGAGTTTCAGCGATTGCACAAAGTCTTCGATGATGGTTCCCTCGGGAGCGGATTCGAAGAGCTCACGCCTCACGGAAAAAAGCTCGCCGGCCGCGCCCACAGTGGTATAGAGGTCGCTGTCAAGTTTCTTCAAAAAGCCTTCGTACTTCCAGTACAGGCCTTCACCTGCTGCGGCGGCCGCGTCTGCGGTATTTTGCCAGATCCGTTTTTCGCCGGCTACACCGCCCACTTTCGGATCGGCATAATGACGCACGATATTGCGAACACATTCTTTATTCAACAGTGTATTGGCATCGCAAAAGATCACAATGGGAGCCTCCGCATGTGCAATGGCGCGGTTCATGGCCGCCACTTTGCCACGTCTTTCAGGCTGATGCAATAAACGGATATTAGCATGATTTCGGATGATATCCGGCGTTAGGTCATTAGATCCATCAGTGATGAAAATCAGGTCCAGCTTATGTTTGGGATAATCTAACTCCAGGGAGTTTGCGATCTTCTTTTCAATGAAATCCTGTTCGTTGTATGCAGCTACGATCAATGCCACATGTGGAAGGGATTCCTCATCCACAAACAGAGGCACAGGTTTTTTCCACAGTTTTTTGATGCGCACCAGTATCCATACCAGTATGCCATATCCTACATAACTGTAAAAAATAAGACCGAGGCTAAGCCAGAAAATAAAATTGATAATTGTCAGGATCATAGTTTAGAGAGGCTCTTCACATGACATGAATCTGTACTGAATGGATACTTAGAGATGAATTGGTTCTGCAAAAAAAGCAAATAAATTGACATAACTGAAAAAAATACCCTGAACTGGTTATTGCACGTAGCTTGCTTGTTAATTAATTTCGCACTTTGGAAATTTATATTACTTTTGGCCCTACTACGAAAACCTCTCTTCCACATATCCCTCGGATTACCTTGCTTGTGATTACCTCATTATTCTGCGAGAAAACCACCACAATATCTGCCTCCAATATGCCTTTCCTGAGTCTTTAACTTAACGAAGTCCCGGAAAACATATCCTCATTGTCAAACCGTATTACCAGCATTTAGATTAACGTTTCAAATAACGCTTCAACTGCTTTTTTATGAAGAAAGCTTTACTTCTCTCCACAATGAGTGCATTGTTATGCGTTGCGGTTACGCATGCGCAGAATGTATTCGATGCCAATGACCCGCAGGTTCGCTATAACTCAAGCGCAGCCTCAGGTACAGCGGCCAATCCCAATCAAAATCTGGAAGGTCTGCAAAAATGGGTGAGCACACCCTCTACTGGTGTCAGTAGCGGAAGTGGAAGTTTTGATGCGTCGGCTTATAAAGCTTACTATATCAATATTGGAGGTGCCAAACTTTGTTTCCGGCTGAAATATCCCAAAAGCTATTCCAATCCGGACAGTGCTGCCAAGACCTATCCGCTGATGGTATTCTTCCATGGCGCCGGTGAGCCTGGTTGCCCGTCTAACGGTGGGCTGTACAACAACGAAAGGCAACTGGTGCATGGCGGTAAGTCGTTCCTGGACAAGGTGAACAGTGGCGCATTCGATGGCTTCCTGTTCTATCCGCAGGCGCAAGCCGGCACCAATTGCTGGTCCGACTGGGGTACCGCTCCTTACACATTCTATTATGATCTCATCCTGCGTGTGATAGATTCTCTTGTAAAATATACCCGTGTAGATAACGACAGGATCCTTTCAACGGGTTTATCC
>JAGIAP010000602.1 GCA_017744805.1 Chitinophagaceae bacterium
AAATATTGAGTGCAGCGTGTAGAAGCCAACTGGAGCTCGGATATTACAGCCGGATTGGGCAAGTATGCATTTGCCGGCCACGATGGCAACTATAACTGGCAGGCAAGCACCAGCTTTGCGGAAGAAGGCAAACGGAAATCCGTCGTGCAATATTTCGATGGTTCTTTGAGGAACAGGCAAACCATTACCAAGGACAATACCACCAACAAAACGATCATTGCCGAGAGCTTCTATGATTACCAGGGTAGACCTGTGATACAGGTATTGCCCAGTCCATCACTGAGCAGCATCATTCAATATACTCCAAGATTCAATTCCATCAATAATAACAATGAATACGACAAGGATCTCTACGATAAGGAATATGCTGTGAACGATGCCTGTGAAGCGGGCGCGCCACCTCTCGATTCTGCCAGTGGCGCCGCTCAGTACTATTCGGCCTCCAATCCTCTTGCGGGTACTGGCATACACCAGTTCATACCCAAGGCAAAAGGATATCCGTTCACCGAGGTCCGTTATTTGCCCGACAATACAAACCGGGTAAGTGTACAGTCAGGAGTAGGGGATGAATTCCAGATCGGGAAACATGCTACGCGCAATTATTATGGTACCCCCGAACAAGAAGAACTGGATGCGTTGTTTGGAACCGAGGTAGGCCTTAGCAGTCATTATTTCAAGAATATGGTGCGTGATGCGAACGGGCAATATAGCGTCAGCTATGTAGATATGTTAGGGCGTACCATCGCCACGGCACTTGCGGGGGATTCGCCTGCTTCCCTGGAAAAACTCTCTTCCAACAAAGAAGTGAAAGTGGTGAAGAAGCTCCTGGACGAGAACAATAATGTGATCAAAGGCACTTCCATCGAGTCTAGCCGAAGCCTGCTCGTTCCCAAAAAAGGCGATTATACTTTCAAGTACAGCCTCATTCCCGATAGCCTTACCATCAAAGATTGCCAAAATATTCCCGTATGTTACGATTGCCGGTACGACCTGGAGATCACCATCACGGATGAATGTGGCAAAACGATAAAGGTCATACAGAAGAATAATGTTTCCCTGGAAACCAATTGCGGAACCATTGCGCCTTTCCCTTCCGTAGATGAAACGGTGAACCTGGAAGAAGGCAATTACCTGGTGACGAAAAAACTGACCATCAATAAGGCCGCAATGGATTATTACCGGTCTGTTTTCCTGGCGCATAATTCCTGTAAATCATATGAGAGTTTCCTGGAAGAGCAAAAGACCGCTTTGGCCAGCTTCGTTTGTGAGCCGAGCTGTGCCAACTGCACAGCACAACTGGGCGACCGTACCCAGTTTACCAACAATTATTTCAATGCATTGAATGTGCCGGTTGAAGAACGTACACAGCGGATAGCAGAAGCAGACCGTGCGTACGACCGGTTGAAGCGGGATTGCGATGCCCTTTGCAACAGGATGGACAATAATCAGAACATCAAAGAAATGATGCTGGCCGATGTTTCCCCTCCCAATGGACAATATGCCAACCTCTCCAATGTTGATCAGTGTTCCATTTTTTATCCATCGGCTCAACATATACCCCGCTACATGGATATCGGACTGGGGTATGTGAATGAAAAAGGTAACCTGGAATTCCCACAGCAGTTTGCACCGGCTGAATTTGTGAGTCGTTTCAAATCAAGTTATGCTGAGGCCTTGTTGAAGCTTCATCCTGAATACAATAAACTGCTCAAATACCAGCAGATAGAGGCAAACAGTAACGGGTGGGAAAGCATGTTCCAGCAGACCGAAACTTACCAGGAGGCGGTTGCCAAAGGGTTCCTGAACCCGGCAAACTTCTCGGGATTGCCAGCCAGACCTGAATTTGCACACAATCCGGCCTATGCGGATCCGATATTTGCCAATATCGATCCTTCTGAAAAGGGAAAACTGAAAGACAGCCTCGACTGGAAAACAGGTATGCGCCAGAATGAGGTACGTATCAATGCCTGGTGCCTGGCAACGCTCATGGCTCATTGTAAAACAGAAGACCAGGTCTGTTTTGACACTTACAGAATGGATGCGCAGGCATTCAACCTTGGCTCGGATTGTACCGGTGAGCTC
>JAGIAP010000603.1 GCA_017744805.1 Chitinophagaceae bacterium
CCGAAGTTTGAGCATTGTTCATAGCAACTACCGGGTAATTGGGATGTTTTGCCCAACCCGTAGTGTATGAGTTCCAGGATATCAAAACACCAACATTGCTAATTATTGGAACAAGGGACAGGACTGCCATAGGAAAGAATAATGTAAAGGATGAAGCGGTCCGGGCAACAATGGGACAGTACCAGTTACTTGGAAAAGAAACCCAAAAGAAGATTCCAGGAGCACAATTAGTGGAACTGGAAAATGTTGGGCACTTGCCGCATATTGAAGTGTTTGAGCGGTTTATCGAACCTTTGAAAGCATTCCTGAAATAGAGATCCCTATTGCCTGTTACCAAAAGCGGCTTCTGCTTTTTTCAAGTAACCGGCCTGGGAAATATTGATGGTATTCTTTTCTTTTTTGTTGTAGAGACTCGGTTGGCCGTCGTAATATTTGATCAGTGTATAAGCGAGGGCAACGCCCCAGCCATCCCAAAAGCAGCGAATCTGCTTGCCGGTGATATCATTGGATGAAGTAGTGGAAGGGTTTCCGTCGATAATGATATCGATGGTACTCTTCTTGAAAAGATCATCGATATATATGCGTGGCAGCGTAAGATTGGGCACCTTGTACCCTTTGTTATATAGTTCTTGTAAGGTCTTGTGATAGTTTATCCGAAGCCCTGCAAGATCAGGGATCTCTTTCAATTCGATATTGGAGTAAAGCCCCCATTGCCATTGATCTTTCCAGTCCCATTTTCCACTATTCAATGAACAGGGATAACCCTCATTTACGGCATTGACCAGATCAGATGATCTTGCATAAATGAGGAATGCGATCTGTCCTCCATCGAGGTTGCTGAAATTGTACTCAAATCCGGGCGTCAGGTCTTTTGTGATGGCTTCCAAAGTGGGAAAAACCGTTTCCAGGTCTACATAATCTCCCTTTGTGCTTGTCCGGAATTCATAGCTCTTCCCCTGTAATGTAATAATGGTTAAATATTGTTGCTGGGGTATATCGTGGCTGTCTTTTATGGATTGCGGTTTGAATTTTCCCAATGCAAGCATCTCCTGAACCAGTTTAGTCAGATCTTCCTTACTGTAAATGCACTCTACATCAAACCCGTATTCAGCAATATGGTATTTTTTTCCAATTTCCTCGTGATAGTGAGAAATCACGCTATCGAACTTTTTCGAGTTTTCATGATCATCTTTCATTACGACGGTTGGAGAATTGTGTTCGCGACAGCTAAACAATAAACAGAAACTGAGCAGGTAGATGACATTCTTTTGCATATGATCGGAGTGACCAAAAATACTAAAGTTGGTCAAATAACAAAAGTAAAGGAGCCCACCCGGTTATGACGGGCTCCCTTTATCGTATATGCGCTGTGAACCCTAATTGGCTTCTGTGTAGCTTTTGAAATTGTTGAGAATGGCTTGCCAGCCTGCTTTCTGCATCTCGATGGGGTTTTCCGATTCGGGGTCGAAGATCACATCCACTTCGGTCTGGTTCCCGTTCTTCTTGAAAACCACTGTAGCCTGTCTGCCATCGGGCATCGTATAGCTGAATTTTTCGCCATTGACAATCTCATCATAGGTTGCTTCAAAGTCAAATCCGAAACTTCCGTCTTTGGCTTCCATTCTTGCTTTATATTTTCCGCCGACCCGCATATCATTGGATGCAGATGGGCAATGCCAGGAGGGATCCGCAAAATTCCATTTTGTAATATGAGCAGGGTTGGTATAATAATCCCACACTTTATTCTTGTCGGCAGCGATGGTAGCTGATACAGTGATCTTGTTGTTCATTTTTTTATTATTTAGTTTCAGTAAGAGATCGTCCAGTTTTTTAAGGGTTGCGGTCATTCCCTGTTCCATTCCCATTTGAATTACTTTTTCCAGATCAGAAAGTGATTTATAGGTGACGATCGTTTCCACCAGTGCATGCTCTCCTTTGTCTGTAAAGCTCACCAGCCATTCAGCACGTGGGAGGTCTGTGTTGATCTCCCCTTCGGCATTGCTGAAGGCATCGAGGGATGTGTAGTAATTAGTGGGTTTGATGGTCAGATAATCGGTCCTGCCCC
>JAGIAP010000604.1 GCA_017744805.1 Chitinophagaceae bacterium
TAGCCTGCAATCAGGTTCACTTCGCCCTGGGGCCTGATCTCGATCTTCCCATTGCCGAACATGCGGTTGAAAAGATTGTCGGTAACGCTCATCTGTGGACGAAGTAGTTTCTTGTTGAGGCCGCTCAATACATTGGAACGCTTCTGGAAATAGTCGTTCTCCGCCTTGAGAGACTGGAGGTGGAGGAATTCCTCGAAGGTCATGGAGGTAGGTTTCCGGTAGTAGAAATTACCCACCTTTTCTATGATATAGTATTGTTTTGTTTTGGGATCGTATACCACAGAGTCTGTGATATTGACCGGATCGTTTAGATCGAAGGACCTTTTGCGGGGAGCACTATAGCGGTCGCCCCTACGGTCATGAATAGGGTATTTAAGGGTATCCGCCGTCTTTTTGACGGTGGTATCCTGTTGGGGAGCATAGTTTGCCCTGGCTGTTGAACAAAGGGCAATCAGCACAGCAAGGCAAATTGCTGTTAAACAATTATGGTGGTTGAATATACGGGCCAATCTGTTTTTCTCAAGAATTAGTTAAGTAGAGATACTGACAATAGGCTTAGAGTGTTTTTAAAGCTTTCTTAATAATGTCTTCTACTACGGAAAGGCCCGGTTCAGCTTTGAGTACCTTTTGAATAGCCTGTTCACCGGCGGCACGGGCAATGCCCAGCGCCATCAGAGCATTTAACGCATCCTGGCCTGTAGGATTGTACGATGATGAAGGAATATTTGCATCCAGCCTTGATTTGCTGAGTTTATCCTTCAACTCCAGTACAATGCGCTCAGCGGATTTTTTACCGATCCCCTTGATGCTTTCCAGCAATTTGGTATTGCTATCTACAATGGCCCGGACGATCTCTTCCGGCTTAACGGAAGACAGCATCATCCTTGCGGTTGCTGCACCAACACCAGCTACGCTGATCAACTGGAGGAACAGTTCTTTTTCTACCGTATCGGAGAATCCATACAGGATATGTGCATCTTCCCGGATAGCGAGATGGGTGTACAACAGCCCTTTTTCGAGGCCCTGGATAGCGGAATAAGTGTTCAGACTGATCTGAAGCTCGTAGCCCACCCCATTGGCTTCCACCGTCACTACTGCCGGCGTTTTATGCACGAAATTACCCCGTATAAAAGCGATCATGACTGCGAAAATAAGGGAAAAACCGCTTAATTTATATATAGATATGAATTGGTGAAATGATGATAACTTTTGGCGTATTTTTGTCGGCTTTAAAAGGGAAACCTTTATTTAATTCCATACTAAATCGCATCGATGAGTCAAAAAATCACTGCCGCCATCACTGCCGTTGGCGGTTATGTTCCTGAAGATAAACTGACCAACTTTGACCTGGAGAAGATGGTAGACACTAACGACGAATGGATCAGAACCCGTACCGGTATTGAAGAAAGAAGGATCCTGAAGGGTGAAGGTAAAGGCACTTCCGATATGGCTGTTCAGGTTATATTGCAGATCCTGGAAAAAAAGAACCTGAGCCCCCTGGATATCGACGCCGTTATTGTAGGCACTGTTACCCCTGACATGATGTTCCCCTCCACTGCCAACCTCGTTTGCAATAAGGCAGGACTGAAAAATGCCTGGGGCTTCGACCTGCTGGCCGCCTGCTCCGGTTTCCTCTACTCATTCTCTACCGGCGCAGCCCTCATTGAGAGCGGACGCTATAAGAAAGTGATCGTGATCGGCGCCGACAAGATGAGCTCCATTATCGATTACAGCGACCGCGCCACCTGTATCATCTTCGGCGATGGCGCCGCAGGTGTGCTGCTGGAACCCAATGAAGAAGGATACGGCATGAAGGACACCATCCTCAGAAGCGATGGCTCCGGAGAACCCTTCCTGCATATGAAAGCCGGTGGATCCCGCCGCCCCGCCTCCATGGAAACCGTGGCCAATAAAGAACATTATGCCTACCAGGAAGGCCAGACCGTTTTCAAAGCCGCTGTAAAAGGTATGGCCGATGTAAGCGCAGAATTACTCGAAAGGAATGATCTCACGGGTAATGATATCGCC
>JAGIAP010000605.1 GCA_017744805.1 Chitinophagaceae bacterium
ACACAGTTTTCTTGTAAGTCTTTGCCAATTGCCAGGCCATGGAATCCTGGCCATTCTTTTTCAGGTCCACCGCCAGTATCAGCAAATCCTTCCCCTGCAATGTCTTTTTCTTGAAAAGAGTAGTGCGACCCACCAGGTTTTTTGATGGATCAGCAGCCGTTTTGCAAAGATCGATGAAATCCCGGGTAGACATATAGCCAGTTCCCCGATGTAATATTTGTCCGGCTGTATTGAAGAAAAGATAAGTGGGCACACCCGTAACTTTATACTCGGCTTTGAGCTGATCTGCCAGTCCATAATTCATTCTGACAGTTTCATCATCTTTATCAGTTTTGTCCATTTGGATCTTGACAGATAGGAATTTACTGTTTAAATAGTCGCCCACCGTATCATTGGCATACACGTCCTTATCCATCATTTTACAGGGGCCGCACCAAGTGGCAATGATATCGAGAAAGATCAATTTATTTTCTTTTTTTGCTTTTGCTTTCATTTGCTCCCAGTTCAGGGAACTCTCAAATTTGACAGATTGCGCATCCACCATTAAAGTGGCAATGCAAGCGATAATCAAAAACAATATTCTTTTCATACATCAGTAAATTAAATAATAAGGTAGTTACTGCAGGATTTGTGATCCTGCTCCGGTCTTCCATTGAATTGGTTTCAATTCTTTCATCCTTTTCGTCATCATCCAGGCAGGGACAGGTTTATCCATTAACAGATGATCAAAATATTCGCGCATACGTGTGGCAAAATCTGTTGCACAAGCGCCCTCCACGCCATGGCTGCCTTCCTGGTATTCCAGCATCCATACTTTTTTACCGAGATTACATAGAGCTGAATAGAATTGCTGGATATCATAGAAAGGGCATAACACATCATTGGTTGTATGCATGATCAGCACAGGGGTTTCCACTTTATCCGCGTACATGATGGCAGAATTCTCAATATAACTCTGAGGTGCTTGCCAAAGATTTTTCCCAAAAACCGGTTGTCCCCAGATCATGTAGGCGTAACCAGTTTTGTCTTCCATGAATGCATTCGATAAAGCAATTTGATTGGTCCTGGCCGAGGCCATGCAGGCGGCTTTGAATTGAGGGATCTGCGTAATGACAAAAGCTGTACTGATCCCACCCCAACTGGCTCCTTGTATCCCCAGCCGTTCCATATCAACAAATTCCATCTGTCCTAACCTGGAGACGGCTGAACGGATATTGGCTGTTATTCCTTTAAGAGGATTTCCCTCCAGCTTGTAGGCGTCCGGGCAAAAAACGAGGTATCCGTTACTAACATAAGTGGGAATGTCGATCACACTTGACTTCTTCAGCTCCTCCGGAGCAATGAAGGCATGTAACCCCGCAGAAAGCTGTTCATAAACATAAATGATAAGCGGGTATTTTTTGGAAGGATCAAAATTCTCAGGCTTGTACAAAGTTCCCTGTCGCATCCCTCCATCTTCCATTCGCCAGCTCAGCAGTTCAGTAGACAACCAATTGTATTTTTTCTCCGGGTGAATATCGGTAATACGCCTGATCTTTCTGAAATCAGCGGTAACGAATAAATTCACGGATTCTTTCTCGCTACATCGGAACAGGGCAAACACAGGTGCCTTTTCTGCTTTTACCGGAAGTGATAACCCGCATGGGTCCATTGCCCCTATCTCACCTTGTTCAGCATAATAATAGGGCCCGAATTCAAGTTTTTCCGGTTGTGCACCCAGTCTGGATGCGATGGAAAAAAATCCACTTTCTTTTGTAAGATCGTTGAAAGCTGTAAGATATTTGAGGGAAGACAGCTCAATAATATTTCCGAAACTTTTTATCAATTCGAATTTGATATGATTCAAGGCTCCATGGCTGCCTGTTAAGCTAACAGCAGGAAAACTTCCCTTTGTACTAACTACCCAGATATCATATTGATCGGAGAGATAGACTGTATCCTGATCGGCAGAAGCGCCTAAATAATTAAAATATTGCTTCTCCCAAACCGGGCTAAGAGGATCAGACT
>JAGIAP010000606.1:0-1741 GCA_017744805.1 Chitinophagaceae bacterium
GTTTTCCAGTTCCGGGCAGCTCACATATTCCAGGCTGATCTCAAAGGAGCCGTCCCTGTTGTGTTTACGGTATGCGGAGATGAACGCATTATCGGCTTTGTCAAAATAATTGAGCAGGCCCTGATGCAAAGGTAAGCCGGCACGCAATACGGTAGCCAAAACAGGTTGTTCTTCCAAAACCCGGCAATTGGAAACGCCCATAGAGGTTTGGATCTCGCGCTCAACATAGGGAAGATGCTGACTGATACGGTAGGCCGCTATTTCGCCCACCCTTTCAAGGTTACGGCGGAATCGCATCCTGTCCTGTTGTACCGTTACATCCCTCAATTCACTTACCCATGTACTGAGCAAAGAATCCTGTTCGCTTAGATTGATTACCATGCGTTACTTTTGATGAGCAAATCTAATCCATTAGGCAACTCAATTTCTTCTAAAATAGTAAAAATATGGTTTATAGAGTACTCGGCCTCATGAGTGGCAGCGCGCTGGACGGACTTGATATCGTTTTTGTTGAATTCCAGGAGAATGGCGGAAAATGGCAATATGAGATCATTCAGGGGGAAACCTACCCCTACACCAAAGAATGGGTGGAAAAGCTCAGGAATGCCATTACCCTCAAAGCGCTTGACTATCAGTTACTGGATGTAGAGTACGGTCATTATATTGCCGGTGAAGTGAAGAAATTCATCGACAAACATCATCTCGATTTCAAAGTGCAGCTCATTGCTTCCCATGGTCATACCACCTTCCATGTGCCCTCCAAAAAAATGACTGCCCAACTGGGAGATGGCGCTTCCATCGCTGCCTCCACCGGTATCAATGTGGTGAGCGATCTCCGTGCCATCGATATGGCCCTCAACGGACATGGCGCTCCCATCGTCCCCATCGGAGAAAAACTCCTGCTCAACGATTACGATCTTTTTCTCAATATCGGCGGTATCATGAACGTAAGCTACCGCAAGCCCGACGAGTATATAGCTTTCGATGTTTGCCCTGCCAACCGCGTGATGAATATGATAGCTCAGAAAGCCGGGAAAGAATTCGACTTCAACGGAGATATCGCCCGTTCCGGCAACCTTCAACCCGAACTGCTGGAGCAACTGAATGCCCTCGAATATTACAAACTACCGTATCCAAAATCCCTGGCCAATGATTTCGGCACAGATGTGATCTTCCCCATGTGCGCCAAATCCGGTTACAGTATCCAGGATGGCATGCGCACTTTCGTAGAGCATATGGCAGAACAGTTGAAAGCTAGTCTGGCAGCACTTCTTGAAGGTCAATCCGTCAACCGGCGCATACTCATCACTGGTGGGGGCGCCCATAATTCCTTCGTGATCGAAAGGCTCACCGCCCGCCTGCAGGAGATCGGTGTGGAAGTAGTGGTACCCGAGAAAGTGCTGGTGGATTTCAAGGAAGCCCTCATCATGGGCCTGATCGGAGTACTTCGCTGGCGCGAAGAGATCAACGTAATGGCCACCGTTACCGGTGCAGACAGGGATAGTATCGGCGGTGCCGTTTGGATGGGCCAGGCCTGGAACTAACAGCGAGCGACGGCAACCCGCTGCTCTATTAATCTTATCACCTTATCCCTAAAATACTCTTTATGCGGTTCTTTTTACTGCCTTTGTTATTGCTCTGCATTGGGGCGCTGGCACAACCTTCTCCCAAAGAAAGATCGTATTCCCAACTGGCGCGGAAAAATTTCAATCCGGCCAATGCCTTGAAAACCGTCGCGTTT
>JAGIAP010000606.1:1751-1992 GCA_017744805.1 Chitinophagaceae bacterium
ACTGGTTTTGATGAAAGCATCAGGCTGGTGGAAAAGCAATTGCAGCAAGCCGGTTTCCTGGAAGAGTCCGCAGCGCCGGCGGGATCGATGCTCACCTACCGGATCGAGCACCGGCCCATGAACCGCCCTGCCTGGGAGCCTGTGGATGCACAGGTGTTCATCGAAGGAGAGACCGAGCCTGTGCTGAGCTTCAAGACCAACAGGAATATGATCGCCATCAATTCGGTATCCACACCTGAAG
>JAGIAP010000607.1 GCA_017744805.1 Chitinophagaceae bacterium
AGCGTGTAAGGTGGCAACAACCAGAATAATGTACAAGAGCAAACACCCTTGTGATCTCATTTTTTTCATCCTCTTGATTATTTAAGAGGATAAAAGTAAAAACTACCGCCAGCGCCTCATATCCAAAATGGCATGAAAGGCAGTTTCTGTACGCCCAATCAACTTATGTGCTGCACCAATATTTGCTTAAAGTTGTCTGGCATTGATATCTATCTTTTTCAGCGGGCTGATGGCAGGTCCATTGATCAGTTGCCCTTCTTTGGTGAAACGTGATCCATGACAGGGACAATCGAAGGATCTTTCATCTGCATTCCACTGCACCACACAGCCCAGGTGTGGGCAAACGGCACTGAATGCGTTCAGTCTCCCATTTTCTTCTTTGTATACGGCCATGCGCTTCATGCCCTTTCCGAAAATGGCCCCATTACCGGGCGCGAGCTCTTCCAGGTTTTTGATATCGGCCTCCGTAAAAAAGTCGGCATACTGCGCCGCCATATTCATCACTTCAGAAAGATAGGTACCAAGATCTTTGAGCGGTTTTCTTTTGGGAGAATATAGTTCTGTCCAGGGATTTTCGATGCCCTGTATGAGATCGGAAACGATCATGCCGCCCAGTGTGCCATGGGTCATGCCATTTCCGGAATCGCCGGTGATGATGTAAATATTATCGTTGCCCGGATTGAGGCCTATGAATGCCAGGTGATCGATAGGCTCCATCACTTGCCCGGACCAATTGTAAGCGATCTCCCCGGCTTTGGGGAAATACACTTTCAGCCAGTTGATGAGGGCCTGGTAACGCCTTTCTTCGGGAATACCCTCTTCATCTGCGCGACCTGTTTTATGATCTTCCCCTCCTGCTATCAAGAGGTCGTGTTCTTCAGTGAAGGACTGCAGTCGTACATAATGATAAGGGGCCGTGATCCATCGTGAATCCATGTCACCTGTATCCCACCAGAGTGCATGCGGCAGGCTCCCTTTGGGCACCTTTGCTGCTACCACATAAGTTCTGTAAGGGAATTGCTTGGTATGCATGGTCACCAGGTCATTCACAGGGGTATTGGTGGCCACCACGATATGTTTTGCATGCACAGCGTATCCATTGCATTTGGCGCCGTTCTTATCGATATCCGTCGCTCTGGTTTTGGTGAATATCCTTCCACCGAGGTTCAGGATCACATGGGCCAGCTCATGCAGGTAGCGCGTGATATGGAATTGCGCCTGCCTGGGATAAGCGATGCAAGCCCCTGTGGCCGCAGGCATTCCCGGCACTTCATCCAGCCATTGTGCCAGGATGCCGGTGCGCTTTATGGCTTCCAATTCATCTACGAGGTATTGTTTCTTTTCTCCGGGATAGAGAAAAAGATACCCATTCAGTCTTTCGAAATTGCAGGCAATATGCTCCAGTCTGACGATCTCTTCAATTCTGTCGATGGCTGCCATATGACTTTGTGCGGCCAGCCTGCTGCCTTCCGCTCCGAATGTTTTTTCCAGTTGCTGATAATGATCATCCAGGGCACAGGTGAGATGTGCTGTAGTACGGCCACTCTCTCCGGATGCGATCAATCCATCTTCCACCAGCATCACGATCCTTCCCGCTTTCGCCAAAAGGTAAGCCGTGGTAAGCCCCGCAATGCCACCACCGATCACCAGCACATCGGTTTCCATATCCTGTTCCAGTGTGCTCGTTTCCATTGGCCGCACGGAATCCAACCAGTAGGAAATATTTTCCCCCGAGCTGAAATCGCCTGATGAGCCGTCAGAAGAAAAATCCTTCTTCATAGTATGCTGTTATTCGTTCCTAATCGGAATATCATTAGGATGCGCACAAAGCCTGTACCACCCGGTGATGCATTACCTGTTTTGGGAAGGGGCACAGAGCAGAAAATGATCATCCGGTTTTTCTGTTGCAGAATTTACCCATTCGTCATCCAAAACAAAAGGGCCAACTTTTTAATGTTGGCCCCGCATATACAGGTTT
>JAGIAP010000608.1 GCA_017744805.1 Chitinophagaceae bacterium
ATGCAGGACTATGTAGCCATGGTGATCCTTTGGTATGCCACCCAACAAAAAGCGGCCGGAAACCAGCCGCTGATCGATCATGAAGCGGAACAGCAATTGTCCGCTATGGAAAAAATGTTGGATAAAATATTATCATCCGAGGCCTGACCGGTTATTGACCGGTCACCGCCGTATCGGTGTCTATCTTCATTTTGAAGGGAACTTCCTGACCCATTATCTCCATCTTCCCATCTCCTTCCATATTCACTTTCCTGGTCTTGAGCAGGCCTGAGGCAACGTCCAAAGTAAAGTCTCCTTTGAGAAGGCCTTTCAGATCGATATTCATGGTCATGCCGCCTTGTTGCATTTCTCCGCTACGACCTACCGTTCCGCCATATGAGATGGTGGCCACTCCGCTCTGAATGGAGGCTACCCTGTAATTGAGAACGAATTTGCTATTGGTTTTGGGATCTGTGAGGCTGTCTACCCAGGTATCCCCGGTTTTGAGGGCCCTTCCGGCGGGCAGGTTGCCGATGATCTCCAGGCTGGTACCAACCTTGGTCATGCTTTCACCCATTCCACCACTAATAGAACCGGCCATATCAGCAGCATCGGTGCTATTGTCATCGCTGGCAGTGATCATACCCTTCTTATCGGTAGTTACGTTGAAAGGCTTGTTGATCTTTCCGCTGAAAGCTTCTCCGAGCTGGCTGTTGGCATCTTCTTTCTTATCTGAATCATAGCTCATGCTCTGGGGGCCCGCCTGCATGTCCATCACCACGTGCGTGAGGGTAGCGGTGAGTTTGTTCTCTGAGGCATTGGCATCGGTTACGCTCACCTTGTTGGTGAATTTATAGTTGTTCACAACATCCATGGACTGTCCCATCATTTCCATGGACATCACCATTTTCATGGTGCTGCTGGCTTCGAGCTGTTGTCCTTTTTTGAGGTCGGCCTTACGGGTTATGGTTTGGGCTGAGGCAGCTCCTGTGATCAACACTGCTGCAATTGCGATGAATTGTTTCATACTACCTGGTGATTATTTAGTAAGATTAGTCGCGTTTTAGCGATAGTTATTGCAAAAGAAAGTCAAAAATATTTATTGGGGAACAGAAATAGCCGCCTGAATCAAAATTGGGGGAGGTTGGGTATTGGGTTCCGGGATGAAAAACCTGGGTCAGTTCCTGGCAATTACGAAGTGAAAGATGGGGAGTTTGCGCATATCCATCAGTCTTTGGATCCTGACGGGCTTACGGACCATTTTAGGGAAAGAAGTGATCTGTGCGATCTCCACCACATTGGCATTTGCGATGGCTTCCGTAGTGAGTATGCGACGGCAGAGTTGCTCGTAATGGTCTAACAGGGCCAGCTCCTTAGGCTGCCTGTCGTTCAGCAATACCTCGTAATGTTTCAATTGATACACTCTCATACCAAAAAGAGTTTCTGCACGCTGCTAATTTCGGTTTATTAACAGATATTTCCTATGCTTGTTTGACGATTTTTTAAAGAAATACTTGCGCGGCACCGCTTCCAGCCCTGCAGCATGCCGCAAACCCGCTCTGCATATCGGTTTTCAAAAGCCAAAATTGAGCTAAAACAACCCCCGGCTACATCTTGAATACTGGCTGTTCTTTCCAAATTTCAAGGCCTTTTTTCTTTCGCACAAGCTGTGTGAATTTCTTTTAGGAAGGGGTGTTAAACTTTTGTAAATTGGGGATAGCTGAACAATCAATGTGGATAACCCACCAAATGCTGTGGGTTCGCCGGTGAATTGCGGGTGATGAAATATAGATCGGAAAAAATTTTTTTCGGGACGATGGAGGGGTTTATATTCGCCCTCCTGACTGACGCGGTAACATTGAGGTAACCCTGTAGTAACATTTTCGTAACAACAAGGCTGGATACTAACCCGCAAGTCATTGGTTGGATCACCCAATTAATGGTGAATGCCCTTTATCGCCCTATACCTGGAAAAACCGTAATCAAAAGG
>JAGIAP010000609.1 GCA_017744805.1 Chitinophagaceae bacterium
GGACTACTTTTATTGTCAGTTACTTTTCCGGTTACAGTCCGGGACTGCCCAAAGGCAGTGCCTGCAAATAGCATGGCCATCAAAAAGCAAAAGAATGCTTCAGGCAGCAATCGTGATCTAATCATAATAACGGCAGTTTTATTAAGGTTAATGGAGAAAGCGAACCGTTGCAATGGCAACAACTTTCTGCCTACCTGAAATCAAAGAAAGGTTCAAGTTGAGCGGATTTCAATTTATATGGATGAAGTATAGAAAATAAAGGGCTTTTCAGGAAGGATTTGACAATTAAAAGACTAAATATCAACAACTTGAATACATATAATACAATTAAATATATGACGCTCCTGAGTAGATTTTTCAGTCCAAACCAGGCCTATTTTATGTTCATGATCGCCTGCTCGAAGTCCTCATTGGGGAGAACCGACTTGTTCTTGATCTTGGTCTTGTAGGTATAAATAGTGTTGACCGAGTATTCGAGGATATGGGCGATCTTTTCGTTATCGCTGATGCCCATCCGGATGAGAGCGAAGATTCGAAGGTCTGTGTTGAGCAGTTCATTGTCCTTGAGATGGATCTGGTCCTCCGGTTTGAACAAGGCATTGAAGCCATCCACGAATCCGGGAAAGAGGGTCAGGAAAACCTTATCGAAGCTCTTGAGAAGATCTTCTTTCTCCCTTTTGAGATTGATATTGTTCACGAGGAATTTCACTTCCTCCAGTTTTCTTTCCATGATCTTTTGGTCGAGCGAGCGCTTGAACCTTTCGATACGGGAGAAGAAATCGGAGTTATAATTAAAGAAATAGCCAATATATTCTTCCTTGATCGTATTGCTCTCCATCAGTTTTTCATTGGTCACCTGGAGACGGTCATGCGCTTCCAGGAGCGCCTGCTGTGCCTGCTTCACTTTCCGGATCTGTTTCATGAGCGCAAAGGCCAGGCCAATCACCGCTACCAGCAAGAGCGTGACTACCGCGGCATAAGCGATGAGCTTGTTCTTCTGTTTTTCGGCAATATTCACCCTTTCCCCTTCGATCAATGGCAGGATGGCGCTCACCTGCACCTTGCGCTGGCGGGCTCCGTAGAATGTGGCATCCGCAATGGCCCGCTGAATGCAGGTGTACGCATTCTTCACGTCTCCTTTTTTATAGAGAAGGGCGGCCAGGTTGAAGATGGCGGAGGTTTCACGGGTGGAAGACCTGATATCAGCGATGGCGGATTGAATGAGAAGGACAATAGCCGAATCATCGAGGTTACGCTGGATATAGATATCACTAAGGGTGGAAGCGGTTACTGCTACCTGGTGGTCTGTGAGGGTATTGAGGCTGAGCAACTGGCGGAAGATTGCGCGGGCGCTTTCATTATCACCCGACTTGATATCCTTCAATCCCTGGTAATATAGATTATCGAAGGAGCCTGCCGGGCTAAGGGCAATGGTGGAATCCATGAACACATTGCCTTTGCGGGTATAGCCAGGCGTATAGTTCACATCTTTATCAAAATCTCCCAGGTCATAGTAGAAGCGGCCGAGCAGGGCATAGTATGCTGCTTTGGCCGTATTGTGGAGGGTTCGTATATCCACGGAGTCCAGGGTTTCCTGTGTTTCCTTGTACATGCCGGCGGAAAGCAGGGAGAAGCTTACGTCGATGCGAGCCATATTGATGAGGCTATCATTACCCAAAGCCCTGGCTATCTCGTTCTGTTTCTGGGCGTAATGATAGGCGGAATCGTATTTGTATACTTTGTAAGCCTCAAAGAGTTGATGGTAAAGATCGAAGAGCTGCTGTGGGGAAATGAGGCCTGGCGACTGCCGGATTGCCTGGATCTGCTGTTGTTTGCCGGCATCATATCGGTCCGATCCGCTGATCACCTTATTGAGGGAGTCAAGCCATTGGGAATGATCCTGGGCAAACAGGTTGGGGAAAAAGGACAGGGCTAGCAGGCAGGTCAAGAG
>JAGIAP010000060.1 GCA_017744805.1 Chitinophagaceae bacterium
ATGCTTAAATTCTATGGCTATTTCAACTCCAGCCAACTGGGCTTACGCAGGGAGGATATCGATTCCGCCGCACTCAAGAATGCATTCACCCTCTACAACTTCAACGTATATACGAATCTGAGTTGGAAAGAAAAGATCGGAAAACATTGGAAATTGAACCTGGGCGCATCGTACAGTAATAATATCGACAAGATCAGAAATGTATTGGAAGATCAGGAAAACAAGGAACAATTCTTAGCCCAGGTTCCTTATGATACTAAAACGTTCAACGTAAAAAGCACCGCTGATCTGGCACAGATCAAGATGGTATTGGAAAGAAGATTGTATGGCCTCAGCGCCATCCGCTTTGGTGGGGAATATCTCTACTTCACAGACAGAACGGATTTCACAAACCGGTACGTGCAGCATGCCAGGGCGGAGGCCGATGATCATTTCAAAGCGGCATTTGCCGAAGCGGATATCTATCTTACCAACGATATCGCGGCCAAGATCGGGGGACGGGTGGAGCACTCTTCGTTATTGGACAAGGCCAATATCGTACCGCGTGCATCCCTGGCTTACAAACTCAGCAACCAGGCACAGGTATCCCTGGCCTATGGCATCTTTTATCAAAAGCCCGAGCGCAATTTCTTTCTGAACAATTATGTTCAGTCGGATCTCCTTTACACCAAGGCCACGCATTATATCGCCAATTACCAACGCGTAAGCAAGAACTATACGCTGCGCATCGAGGCCTTTTACAAAAAGTATGATGAGCTGGTAAAGACCTATATCACCAAGGGTGGATTGTTGCCAGACAGTGCTGCCAATGGCGGTTTCGGAAAGGCGCAGGGTATCGAGCTTTTCTGGCGCGACCGCAAAACTTTCAAGGACGTGGATTACTGGATCTCCTATTCCTACCTGGATACCAAGCGGGATTACCTGAACTACCCATATGCCATCCAACCCTCCTTTGCGGCCAATCATACCGCCAGCCTGGTAGTGAAGAAATTCTTCACTAAATTGAAGACCAGCTTCAATGCCTCTTACTCCTTTGCTACCGGAAGACCTTATTATAATTTCCGTTTCGATGGTTGGGATCGTAAATTCGTGATAGCAGACCAGGGTAAGACCATCGCTTATAATAATCTCAGCCTTAGTGTAAACTATCTCCCTTCCATTGGAAAAAAAGATACGAAGAAGTTCATCGTTTGGGTACTCTCGCTGAACAATGTATTGGGTAATGATCAGATATTCGGTTACAATTATTCATGGAACGGAACCCGTAAAGAGCCAATACTCCCCACTGCGCGCAGGTTCTTTTTTGTGGGGTGCTTTATCAGCTTCGGTATCGACCGGTCAGAAGATGTGATCAATAGTAACTTATAAACAAATCAATCAATATGAGAAAGATCCTGTTAACATTTGCCGTGCTTTTCATCACCGCGGCAGCCATGGCTCAAAGTGAGAAATACAATGGCGCCATGACCGCCAAGATAGCGGAACTGGCCAATAATAAAACAGCCGACGACTGGCTGGCATCTGCTGCTGCCTTCGAGCGCATCGCCGATGCCGAGAAGGAACAATGGCTTCCTTATTATTACGCAGCTTACTCGCAATGTCTCTATGCCCTTATCAAAAATGATGCGGCCAATAACGATCAGTATGCAGACAAGGTAGAGGCCTTAGTGGCAAAGGCCGATGCGCTGTCTCCCAATAATTCGGAGGTAAGTGTGGTGAAATCCATCATTGCCACTCTTCGCATGATCGTGAATCCCATGCAACGTTATCAGCAATATGGCCCTGCCATCGAGAAAGCACTGAACGATGCCAAGAGCCAGGACCCGAACAATCCGCGTCCATATTATATCCAGGGACAGAACCTGCGCTATACACCTGAGCAATTTGGTGGTGGTTGTGTTCCTGCAAAGCCCATCCTGGAAGAGGCCCTGAAGAAATTCGAGAGCTTCAAACCCGCATCGGACCTACATCCCAACTGGGGTAAGAAGCAGGTTGAAGACCTGATCGCCAGTTGCAAATAGTATTAAAAATCAAAGCGGGGTTTTTAATCAGCCTGCTGATCGATCACCCCGCTTTGACTGTATATTTGTTACTGTATTCGTTGAAAACGCAGTAATGGAATTCAAGGACCTCGATCCGATCTTACACTCACAGCTAAGGCTAGCCGTCATCAGCCTCTTGATGCAACAACAGGAAGCCGACTTCATCTTCATTCGCGAAAAGACCAATGCCACCGCCGGTAATCTCAGTGTTCAGCTCAATAAGCTGCGCGAAGCGGGCTATATAGAAGTTCACAAGCAGTTCCTCAACAACTATCCTCAAACTGTCTGCAAGATCACTCCTGCCGGACAGCATGCCTTTCACCAATACGTGGCTGCCCTTCAATCCTATCTTATCATAAGGCAGCAATAATTCCAGCGGACAGCCTGCTTCAAAACTTCAGTTACAAATCTCATTACATTTTTATCAAACCTTTATTTCCTGTCTTTCTTTTCAATTTGATTTTCTTTTAAGCTTTTCTACTCCACATAGTACTCCTGCAAGCTTGTGTTCTTATGCTCTTGTGCTCCCTGTATTCTTGCGCCTCTTTAGTCTTGCAATATCAGCATGCCACTGCCTCAAATGGATATGAAAAGCCGGCCTTGCGAAATGTAAGCGAAGAAGCCTGGCCCGGTTCTACCGGCCGATCTGGCCCCACAAAAGCCCCATACTTATTCTCCCGCGGCGGTTCATTTCCCAGCCGGCTTTTCATATCCATTTGAGGCAATAAACAAAAAAGAAAGCCAGGCTTGGAAAAGCCCGGCTGTTGTTGATCGTACCCTTTAAATAAAAACCAGTTGAAGGAGTTGATCAGAAGAAGGATCCAGCAGGTACGTAAAGCTGAACTTCTTAAAAACACACCCTGTAGACACAGGATGACTTTATTTGTTGATCGTACCCTTATAAAAAGTTTAGCGTAAAGTTTTATTTCATCTTCGCGATACGTTGAGTGGCAGATTCAGTTCCATTGCTGGCGCGTACAAAGTATATACCGTTTCCGAGATCATTCACGTTCACGACCTCAGTTTGTCCGGCGCGATTGGCCATTTGGCGTTTCACTATCTGGCCGCTACTGTTCAGCACTTCAATATTCACGGCATTGTTCTGCCAGCTCACGGGCATCTGCACACGAAGTTCACTGACTACCGGGTTAGGATAGGTAAGGATCTTCGCTACTCCCGTTTCTTTTTGTTCAGCATTACGGATGATGCGCACTACAGACTTTTCAGTCTTACCATCCATATCCACCATTTTGAGGCGATAGTAGATCACGGCGGCATCTTTGCTTCTCAGTTCATCGGTGAACTTGTAACTATTGCTCACATTGGAATTACCAATTGCAAATACCAGTCCTGCTTCATCATATACTTTCCCATCGAAGCTGCGCTCCACCACGAAGTGGCTGGCATTGATCTCCTGGCTGGTGGCCCAATCGAGCGATACTTTGGCATCGTTCTTTTTGGTAGCATTGAAAGAGCTGAGCTTTACGGGCAGTGAGCCTTCTACAGGGTCGTTATAGGTGAATGATTTGAACCAGAAAGAATACATCCTGTCGGCAGACTTATCATTACCTCCACTTACAGCGCCTGCGCGTACACGGAACCTTGCTACTTCTTTGTATTTGTTGGTCACCATCACCTTGGTAGCGGTGGGATCGATATTGGTATAGTTGGTTGTTGGTCCGGAGAACTTCTTACCGGGGATCTTACCTGCATAGCCGCTCAGTACTTCATTTACACTGGTAACGGTCACTTGTGTTTGGGACTCGAGCGTAAATGAATTCTGGTTGAAGAAAGTAACATATTCGCTGAGCGAGCCACCGTTACCATCGAGGTCAAGTGCAGTAACATCAACGGTTTCAACGGGAATGGTCACTGTAGTTCCTTTCTTCACGAATGCCACTTCAAACTCCATGTACCAGTCACTTTTGCCTTTGGGCGTGGTTCCATTATTGTAGGTAACCTGTGGTTGCCATGCTTTGTCGAAGCCTGATGAAGTGAGGTCGATAGCAACCAGTTTCACCAGTGATGATGAGCGATTGATGATAGTTACGAGTGCGTCTACATCCTTTGTTACAGAAGGGAATCTGTATACAGCTCCATCATTGCCTGAGGCAGGGGAACCGGGCTCCAGTGTAGAGTTCTTGAATTCTAACTCCTGGGAGTAACCGAAAAGAGATGCAACAATAAATAACAGAACTAATGTTGTTGATCTAAAGGTGATACGAAAAACATGGGTAAAATTAATTACCGTAGGGTACGCTTTCATATATTTCTATTAAGGGGTAACAGAATCGTGATCGCGGTAGCCCACAGGAAATTTGGAATGCCTAAAAGGTCATTTTCGTGGAAATTGGTAAAATGTGATTACTTAATAAGATTGGATGGAGAAAAGAGTACGGCTATTCGAGGGGATTTGGAGGATGTGTTCTGAGTTGATGAGGCAAAGTAAATCACAATATTTCAATTGTGCAAGTATCTCCACAAAGTTTTTTCCGCAGGGGTTGTTAAAACTCTTGTCAGGCGCTGATTTCCAGCACATAAAAAAAGTGCTTCCGGATGAACGGAAGCACTTTCACTATGATAATGAATTATCTTATTTGTACTGAGGGATGATGCTGTTAGCCAGATCAACCATCTTCTTGATGCTGTTATCATCAAGGATACCTTTCTTGAATTCGGCCAGTACATCAGGGAGTTTGTTGTCCATTTCCATGAGGAAGTGGTCTTCGAATTCACGAACGCGTTTAACGGGAACTTCACGAAGCAGACCTTGTGTACCGAGGTAGATGATCGCTACTTGTTTTTCCACTTTGAATGGAGTGTACTGAGGTTGTTTCAGGATCTCCACGTTACGTGCACCTTTGTCGATAACCATTTTGGTAGCAGCGTCCAGGTCACCACCGAATTTAGAGAAGGCTTCCATCTCACGATAGAGGGCCTGATCCAGTTTCAGTGTACCAGATACTTTCTTCATGGATTTGATCTGAGCAGAACCACCTACGCGGGATACGGAGATACCTACGTTGATCGCAGGGCGGATACCGGCGTTGAACAGGTTACCTTCCAGGAAGATCTGACCATCGGTGATGGAGATCACGTTAGTTGGGATATATGCAGACACGTCACCGGCTTGTGTTTCAATGATCGGCAGAGCGGTCAGAGAGCCACCACCTTTGATGAGGTGTTTGATAGAATCGGGGCAGTCGTTCATATTCTTAGCAACGTTGTCATCGCTGATCACCTTGGCGGCGCGCTCGAGCAGACGGCTGTGCAGGTAGAATACGTCACCAGGATAAGCTTCGCGGCCTGGCGGGCGACGGAGCAGCAGGGATACCTCACGGTAAGCTACGGCTTGTTTGGAAAGGTCATCATACACGATGAGGGCAGGGCGTCCGGTATCGCGGAAGAACTCACCGATGGCAGCACCAGCGAATGGAGCGTAGAACTGCAGCGGAGCGGGATCAGAAGCAGAAGCCGCTACGATGGTAGTGTAGGGCATTGCGCCTGCATCTTCCAGGGTTTTCATAACACCGGCGATGGTAGAAGCCTTCTGACCGATAGCTACGTAAATACAATATACAGGTTTACCAGCTTCGAAGAATTCTTTCTGGTTGATGATAGTGTCGATAGCGATGGCTGTTTTACCAGTCTGACGGTCACCGATGATCAGCTCACGCTGACCACGGCCTACGGGGATCATCGCGTCGATCGCTTTGATACCAGTTTGCAGCGGCTCTTTTACAGGCTCACGGAAGATAACACCAGGGGCTTTACGCTCCAGGGGCATCTCATACCTTTCGCCTTTGATAGGGCCTTTACCATCGATGGGGTCGCCCAGAGTATTTACAACACGGCCCAGCATACCTTCTCCTACGTTGATAGAAGCGATCTTACCGGTACGGCGAACTTTAGCACCTTCTTTGATATCACCGCTCTCACCCATCAATACCACACCCACGTTGTCTTCTTCGAGGTTGAGGGCAATCGCTTTTACGCCATTTTCAAATTCAACGAGCTCACCGGAGCGTACGTTGCTTAATCCGTATACACGGGCGATACCGTCACCCACCTGTAATACAGTACCCACTTCTTCAAGATCAGCGGCGGCATTGAAATTGCTCAATTGCTGGCGCAATATCGCTGAAATCTCATCGGGTTTAATTTCTACCATATGATAACCTTGTTTATTGTTGTTTATTGAGTGTGAGTTTACTCACTACCTGATTTTATAGATAAAGTCGTTGTTCATGAACTGGGACTTGATCTTGTTCAGATCATAGGAAACACTGGCATCAACCAGGGTATCTCCGATCTCCAGTTTGAAACCACCGAGAATATCTTCGTCCACTGCAGCAGTGAGGTCGATATTCTTTGTACCTGCCTGCTCCTGAACCTTGGCGATGATCTGGTTCTTCAGATCTTCACTGACGGGGATGGCAGTGGTGAGACGAACAGTTTGAATTCCTTTGTATTGTTTGTACTGGTCTATGAACGCAGCGATGATCTCGGGCAGATTGCCTTCGCGGCCTTTGTTCACCAGCAGGCGGTTGAAAGAGGCAGTGAGCTCAGTGATTTCGCTTCCGGTAACAGCATCCAGGATAGCGGCCTTCTTATCGGCTTTCACTACCGGGCTTCTGAGGAGGCTCACGAACTCGCGGCTGTTCTTGCAAACCTTCTGCAGGAAGAGCATATCTTTATATACTTCCTCCAGTGCATTTCTTTCGAGCGCCAGGTCTACCAGGCTCTTTGCATATCTTCCAGCTAAACGTGGATTGGGCATAATAAAGATTGAATTAGTTCAGTTTCACTTCGCTTGCCAATGATTTGATATAGTTCTCCTGCTCTGCTTTATTGGCCAGTTCGCGGCGCAGTACTTTTTCTGCAACTTCGATAACGAGGTTACCCACCTGGTTCTTCACGTCAGTGAGGGCAGCCATTTTCTGTTGTTCGATAGCAGCTTTGGCGTCAAGGATCAGCTTGTTGGCTTCAACTTTGGCTTTGTCCTTAGCTTCGTTGATGATCTTGTCCCTTGTTTCCGCAGCATCTTTCAGCAACTTTGCTCTTTCTTCACGTGCTTCAGCCAGCAGTCTTTCATTATCGCTCTTCATCTGGGCCATTTCAGCCTTCACTTTCTCGGCGGTAGCCAGAGAGTCTGCGATACCTGTTTCCCTTTCTTTCAGAGAGTTCAGGATGGGCTTCCAGGCAAATTTGGACAGGATGTAAAATACGATGATAAAGGCCAGCGCAGTCCAGATCAATAAACCGTTCTCTGGTACAAGTAAGTCGATGCCGGATTTCAGTAATATCATATATAAGCTTTAATTATAGCAACAGTAATTAAAAACAGAATTCAAAGATTACTGCATCCTCGGCCCTTTGCTCCGGATGCAGTAACAAAGTTGATTAAACGAACATCGCCAGGATACCTGCGATTACTGCGAACAGGGCAACACCCTCTACGAACGCAGCAGTCAGGATCATGTTAGCGCGGATGTCGTTAGCAGCTTCCGGTTGACGGGCAATAGCTTCTACAGCACCTTTACCGATCTGACCGATACCGATACCGGCACCTACAGCAGCGATACCAGCGCCGAGAGCACCACCAGCATTAGCCCATGCTACCTGGCTCAACATAATGTTTAAAAGATCCATGTTTCTGTTTTTATTAGAATTGATAAAAATGACTACGTTAATTAAATGATCACTGCATCATCCGGCAGATCGTGGTGCGCATGATCATCATGGTGGTGGGTCTCTTCGATGGCCTGACCAATGAACACCGCTGTCAGGTTAGTGAAGATGAACGCCTGGATGAATGCTACCAGTACCTCGATCAGGAAGATGAATACGGAGAAACCAATGGATACCGGTGAGAAACCCCAACCGATCCCTTTCGACAGTCCTCCGAAAATGAATATCAGTGAAATAAGACAGATAATGATGATGTGACCAGCCAGCATGTTCGCAAAAAGACGGATGATCAATGCGAAGGGCTTGGTGAAAATACTGAGGAACTCAACCAGCACCATGATCGGTTTCACGAAACCAGGAACAGGAGGGTTGAAGATATGACCCCAGTAATGCTTGTTACCACTGAAGAGGATCACCAGGAAGGAGATCACACCCAGTACAGCAGTGAAAGCGATATTACCGGTTACGTTGGCTGATCCGGGGAGCAAGCCAAACAGGTTGTTGATGAGGATGAAGAAGAAGATGGTCAGCAGCAGGGGCAGGAACTTCTGGTAACTTTTTTGTCCCAGGTTAGGCTTAGCCACTTCATCTCTCACGAAAGTGATAACAGGCTCGATGGCGTTCTGGAAACCAGTGGGAGCTTGTTTAACACCAATACCTTTCTTGTATTTCTTAGCGATGCTGAGCATGATGATCACCAGCAGGGTGAGCGCCACCAGCATCTGTACTACGTTACGTGTGAGGGAGATATCGTAAACAGTTACGCTCTCGTCGATCTGACCGGCTTCGTTCACAGGGAAGATCTTTCCGTCAACGATGCGGTAGCCATTGTGGTCAGCATGCCCATGCTCGAACTTAGAGCTCAGGAAAGCGGTGAAGCCACGCTGGGGAGAATAGAGCATTACAGGCAGAGGGAGGGAAATGGGATGCAAATGACCGTCTTCGCCTGTAACGTCCATGAAATGGTATTCATGACCGTCCAACACGTGGTCGAAAATCACCTTATTGGCATCGAATCCTTTCTTTTCTTCAGCAGCGTGATCTGCAGCAGGATGGCCCTGTTCAGGGTGATGTTCCTGCTGTGCCAGCGTTACATTAGAAAAAAGAATCATGAATAGGCTGAAACTCGCTACAGCAAAGGATTTGAGACTGCTAACCTTCATACCTGTCGTTAAATTTGCCGCAAAGATACGTTGGGGACGCCTGAAAAAGAACGAGTATTGAAAGTATTTTAGGGAAAGAGGCGAAAAAGGGAGATGGGCATGGCAAAATCAGCAGAAAGAAGGATCGAAAATTACGCAAAGTGTGCATTCATCCTGGAATATGAATATGACCAAAATTCATAATTCATTATTTTTCAATCATTTTTCTCCCGAAGGTTTTTTCTGTTCTCCAGCGAATCCATCAACCATAGATCCAAATCATCAGTATTTCTATCAAAACCATGAAAACGTGTTGCAAAGCCACCTACCATGATGTATTTGACATCATGCTTGTTCAAGGTGCGCCAAAAATTTATTAATAATTCATCCAGCACGTCCATAAAAGCAGACTATTTATGATGAGTGATTATAGCCTTCTTTAGTGTGGCATTACGAATAAGCATGCGAGTAAAAGAATGAAGTTTATCCATATCAGACATGTAAATATGCTTCTTTAGCCTCTCAAACTCTTTGGCTTCAGAGTTTACATAATTAACCTCAGCTTCATTTGCATTTGGCAAAGGCTTCTTGTCATCTTTCGGATATTCCTGCATACCCGCAATTTACTAATTTCCTTGGGAAACCCGCCCGTAATATAACAAAACTAAGTACTACCCCACCTGCTTCTCAAACTGCATCTGGTGCAGCTTATAATAAAAGCCCTGCAACCTCATCAGCTCTTCATGGTTACCTGCTTCTTTCACTTCTCCCTTATCCAACACAATGATCTGTGTGGCTTTGCGGATAGTGCTCAACCTATGGGCGATAACAATGGAAGTTCTTCCTGCGATCAGCTTTTCGATCGCTTCCTGGATCAGCAGCTCACTCTCGGTATCAACCGAAGAAGTGGCTTCGTCCAAAATCAAAATGGAGGGATTGTATAATAATGCGCGGATAAACGATAATAACTGGCGTTGTCCCAGGCTCAGGGAGCTTCCCCGTTCCATTACATTGTAGTCGTAGCCGCCGGGCAATTGCATGATGAAATCGTGCATACCGATCAGTTTGGCTGCCTCTATCACTTTTTCCCTGGGGATCTCAGGGTTCCTCAGCGTGATATTGTCCAGCACGGAGCCGCTGAACAGGAATACATCCTGCAATACCACCCCCACGTTCTTGCGGAGGGCATCCAGTTGGAAGTCTTCGATATTCACATCATCCACACGGATAGCGCCTTTCTGGATATGATATAACCGGTTGATCAGGCTGATGATGGTGGTCTTTCCGCTGCCGGTATGGCCCACTATTGCGATGGTTTCGCCTGGCTCGGCCTTGAAGTTGACATCTTTCAGCACATAACGGTCATCAACATAGGCAAAGGACACATGATCGAACTCGATCTTACCTTTCGTATGTGCCGGAGCGAAACTCCCATCTTTTTTCACATAATCATCATTGTCTAGCACTTTGAACACGCGCTCGCTGGCCACCATGCCCATCTGCAATACGTTGAATTTGTCCGCTATCACGCGGAGCGGGCGGAAGAGCAGGTTCAGGCAGAGATAGAAAGAGATCATCTTACCGATCAGGTCTTCTGCGGATTTGCCTTCCAGTTGCATGGCATGGGTGGCGGCCCACCAAACGAGCAGGCTGGTGCCTACGGCCAGTACAATTTCCACTACGGGAAAGAATACCGAATAAGCGAAGATGGCTTTGATATTGGCATTGCGATGCTCCCGGTTGATCTTGTTGAATTTGTTCAGCTCCCGGTCCTCGGCAGCAAAGGCCTGCACCACATTCATGCCCGTGATATGTTCCTGCACAAATGCGTTCAGGGCCGCCACGGCATTACGTACACGGATGAACGATTTGTTCACGCTTTCCTTGAACACATACGTGGCTGCAATAAGAATAGGGAATGGCGCCAGGCTCACCAGGGTCAGCTTCCAGTCGCTCACGAACATGAAGATGAGGATGGCGATGATAGACAAGAGGTCTGCAATGATGGGGATCAATCCATCTGCAAAAATATCGTTGATGGCTTCGATATCATTGATGGTGCGGGTGGTTAGGGTACCGATGGGCGTTTTATCGAACTGCGAGAGGTTGAGCCCAAGTACTTTCTGATATACCTTCACACGAAGGTCCTTCACCACGGACTGGCCCAGCCAGGCAGTGAGGAAAGAGAACCAGAACCGGAAGGCGGATTCGACCAGCAGCAGCCCGATCTGTATCACGGTTACCCATACGATGATATCTATGAACCGGATCTTGTCTACCAATGCGGCAGCCGCTCCGTCCTTCACATAATCATTGATGGTAAGTTGAATGAGGTATGGCCTGATGGGTGATAATACGGCTAAGAGTATCGCCAGGCCCAACGAAATGTAGAATCTTCTCTTGTAAGGGGCCGCGAACTGGAACACCCTTCTGAGCAAGCCAAAGTTGAATATTTTTTTCTCCTTCCCTTCTGACATACAAGGGAGCAAAGATAGGTACTGTTTGTGTGATAATTACTCTTCACCCATTGCTTTACGATAAGCCTTGATAAAAATGGCACCAAGGTTCTTATACGGGGGGATATAGTCGTCAAATTTTTCCCTGGCGGCTGCATCATTCCTGAACTTACCGGCCAGTTCGCGCCACATGCTGATCCAGTCGATATTCCGGCCTGCTACCAGGTTATTGTTGATGGCTTGCAGGATGGGCTCGTTCACCACTTTTGTTCCTACTTGTTTGGAAGAAATGATATGTGCATCCTTACAAATAGTTAACACTTCATTCAGATTATTGTATCCGCCGCAGGAACCGAGCACGACAATTTTAGCAGTCGGCGCCAGCTTCTTCAACGTGGATGCCAGGTGATAACTATGTCCACGATGGATCACCACGGTAGGCCTGAGATTATGGTCTTCCAGGTAAGAAATGAGTTTGTTCTGGGCCTTATCATCCGGATCATCATCACCCAGCAATGGCCGGTTGGCGAATATCCAAACGGGCTTGCCTTTGGTGGAAGTGATGGTGACCCATTCGGGATTCTTTTCATTGATCCTCCATTCGGCCCGGCCACGGAACATATTCATAAAATTGATAAAGCTATTCTGTCCGTCCTTGTCCTCATCGCCATAGAAGAATACCTGTTGTATCACGCGACCACTATCATCCGTCAGCCCCCTGTAATCCTGATCATAGATCGATGGGATGCCAAGCATGGCAGAAAGATCGGTTTTGGTAGTGGTATCGGCAGATTGGAAAAGGATCTTGAGCAGGTTGTAGATCACGATGCCGCGCTTGTTGTTCTCCCTCACATTCTTTTCATAACTCCAGCGCACCTGGTTGAGGATGAAGCCAGCCATTTCCTTGTCCTTATCCATGATGCTGCTGTAGGAGTCGGCCACGTCCACTGCATCTTCCAGTTCATCGCCTGGCTTGGGCCTTTCGAGACCGATCACAAAGGACTGCATCAAGGTGGCGGCGTTATCCTTTCCCATCGTTCCTAAAAAATGGTTGAGGGTATTGTAACCGGCGGCCATCTTGATGAACTTACGGAAGAAATCGCCATGAACGCTCAACAGCAAACTATCTCCGCGTGGGTTGGCCATCCGCTCGAAGATGCGCGGATATACACCACTCACATAGCTGGATGTGTAGAGCTCATCTTCACTGAGCACTGAGATATAATAAAGCTCCTGTGGGGTGAGGCCTTCCAGTCTTTTGAAACGGACACGGGAGTCGTTCACATCATGGAGGGCATTGATCTCACGGACAAAATATTGTTTGGCCTTGCTCGCCATCATGGCGGTGAGGGCTTTCATTTCATGGGCTGTATCGCGGAGTGGCGGCAGTAGGCGACCTGCATAGTCGATGCGCGTTTTCACCATCAGCCGGAAATATTTGAAGTCATCTTCCTTCACACTATCGATCTCGGCCAGGGTGATCCTTCCTTTGAGCAGGTTATCCAGAAAGGGGAAGTAGAGCTGGCCGCTCTTGCTATTGGCCATCCGGGCCACCATGTTCACGAAAGTATCGGGGTGATTCCGGATGCGATCGCCGAGCTTATTGCGGGCGGCGGCATAGTCATACAATTTGCGGGTATCCTGTTGGGCCACCACTTTGATGAGGCTGTCGGCGAAGTACACATTGGGATTGTCGCGCAACACGGGCAGGGACTGATCAGGATGAAGCGCGATATATTTCCGGAGCAGGGTCACTTTGGAGCCGGCCATCCCGGGGTTGTCGGAAGCATATACATCGAAGCAATCCACCAGGATCTTACCGATACCGTAATCCACATCGTCGATCACGGGCTTGATGCTTTCTTTATTCTTATCCAGTTTATAACATGCTTCAAAGGCCTTCACCAGGGCGGGAGCCATGGAGGCGGGAAAGTCGCGTTTATTGAGTTTGTCGTTGAAGCTGCGGACCATATTTTCCAGGGTACGGAGGTATTTCACCTTACCCATGGGGGCGAGGGTGGAATCCAGCTCGATATCCTGTTGGATCTCATCCACCTGGCGGATCATGGCGTCATGGATCTGGAGCTTGGTGGTAGTGTCTACATTGTTCTTAGCCTCCAGGAACTGCAGGGTCAGCCGGAGCTGGGCCCTATCGATATTGTCATGGAAAAGGGATCGCTCTTTGGCGATCTGGTAGGGAGCAGCCACCTGGGTCTGGGCAAAACCAGCACCACAGAACAGGCTCATTAAGATGACGATAGGTATTGATAGTTTCATACGGTGCGATGACTCCGTTGATACCTTGCAAAAATACGACCAAATGCCCGTATGACCCGGAAAATCAATTATTCCCGTATTAGATCAGTTAACAATTTCATAATCGATTAACTACTTGTGGCTTGCATCGGTAAATTAACTTTGCGTAAATTAATTGTTAACATGGACTCTAAAGGAAAGAAGATCTTAATCGCTGATGATGAACCTGATATCCTGGAGATCATTCAATACAATCTGTCCCGCGAGGGGTATGATGTTGTAACGGCAAAAGATGGTGATGATGCCCTCGCCAAGGCAAAGGCCAGCCAGCCCCAACTGATCGTCCTGGACATAATGATGCCAAAGAAGAATGGAGTGGAAGTATGTGAGATCCTTCGTGCGCAGCCCGCATTCAAAGACACCCTGATCATTTTCCTCACAGCCCTGAACGACGAAAGCTCTCATATCAAAGGCCTGGAAACCGGCGCCGACGACTATGTGAGCAAGCCCATCAGTCCCAAAGTACTGGTCAGCCGCGTGAACGCCCTCTTCAGAAGGGTGAACAAAGATGAACCGGAAGACAAGGTGATCCGCATCGATAACCTGGAGATCGACCCGGTGAAATTTGAAGTGAAAGTGAACGGCAACTCGGTAGTTCTGGCAAAGAAAGAATTTGAGCTCCTGTATCTTCTGGCTTCTCGTCCCGGACGTGTATTCCTCAGGAACGAGATACTCAATCATGTATGGGGTAACGATGTGATTGTGGGCGACCGCACCATCGATGTCCATATCCGGAAGGTTCGCCAGAAACTCGGCGTAGACTGTATCACAACAGTAAAAGGTGTAGGTTATAAGTTTGATCTGTAATATTGTGGTATGTTCTCCACGAAAAACCTGTCTCCCCGGCAATTAGCCGCATTCACTGCCGGCATCCTTTCGGTACCTGTAGCTATCGGCATCGCACTGCTCACCATGAACTGGAAGATCGGACTGATCTCCCTCTTCGTAGTGTTTGCAGGAAGCTATTCCCTTATCATCCTCACGCTGGAAAAATTCATTTATCGTAAGATCAAACTGATCTACAAACTGATCTACCAGACAAAAGCTACCAAAAAAGAAGAGGTCTATTTCAAATATATCCTCCCGCAGAAAAGTATCGATGAAGTAAGGGAAGATGTGGAAGCCTGGGGTGAAAGAAGGAACCGGGAGATAGAAACGCTTCGTCACAACGAAGCCTTCCGCAAGGAATTCCTCCAGAACCTCAGCCACGAATTCAAAACGCCCATCTTCGCCATCCAGAGCTTTGTGGAAACCCTGCTGGACGGGGCTGCAGAGGACGAGAAAGTAAGAACGAAATTCCTGCAGAATACCTCCAAGAATGTGGACCGGCTCGTGAACCTGGTGAACGATCTGGATGAGATCTCCCGCCTGGAAAGCGGCGCACAGTTGCTTTACAAACAGAACTTCATCATCCAGGACCTGATCCGCGAAACCTACGATTCCCTCTCCATCAAAACACAGGCAAGGCAGATCAAGACCTCCATCAAGAAGGGTTGCGAAGCGCCTATCACCGTGTTTGCCGACAAGGAAAAGATCAAGCAGGTGCTCATCAACCTGGTGGAAAACGCCTGCAAGTACGGCAAGAACGGTGGCACCATCGTGGCCAGCGTGTACAAAACGGACGACTCACATGTGCTGATCGAGATCGGGGATGATGGTATCGGTATCGAAGAAGAGCACCTGGATCGCATCTTCGAAAGATTTTACAGAACAGATACCGCCCGTAGCAGAGACAAGGGCGGTACCGGCCTGGGATTGGCCATCTGTAAACATATCATAGAAGCACATGGACAAAGTATCCATGTGCGTAGTACTCCTGATGTGGGAACCACCATCGGTTTCACCCTGGAGGCGAAACGCGAGGTATGATCATTTAGGCTTTCTCCTGGAGCGCATCGCTTCCAGCGTCTGACGTTGCTTTTTCACTTCAACATCCTGAGAAGCCCTGTCTGTACGATTGGTGTTCATCTTTTGCTCCAGTGCCTTGAACTTTTCAACATAAGAAACTGAATCTTCTACCAGGCCCTGGAATTTCTTCTCGGCCTTGGTCAGAATGGTTTCCTGCTCCTTGATCTGCACTTCCAGGTGATGGGCTTCCATTTTGGGCACCAGGGTATTCAGCAAGGATTTTGCTTCTTCGATCTTGTGATAATCGTTCCCTGCACGGAGGCCGATATTTTCACTGGGTTTGCCGATGATCAGGTACACATTGGTGATATCCTTTTCTTTACGGCTCTTGCGCTCGATCTTGAAATGGAGATCGTTCAGGTCCAGGTCTTTGTCGTTCAACCTTACATTGCGATACACCACAAAGCCTTTGGCCTTATCGCCTTTTACGCCTCTGGCGGCCATTTCATCGCTAAGCATTTGTGCAACTTCATCTTCCGGATAAGGAAGCTCTATCACGGCTGCTGCCTTATCACCTTTAGTGTGCTCAACTTTACCTTCATTTGCAGTTTGGGAGAATGCGGTGGCGGTAAAAAGGAGGGATGCAGCCATCAGGCTGAACAAAGGGGTTCTTCTTTTCATACTTTACAACTTGGGTTTAACGGGCTAAAAATACATAACTGTTTAGAATATTCGCATGTAATTGATCTCTACAGGCGGATCCGGCCCATTGTTTTACCTTGCAAGGCTGTATCAGATAGATATGGTATGAATTTAGGAGGGTATTCTCACGCTAACCCTTAATTTTGACCCTGATCTAATAAAAAATTCTCGTTGAGCATAAAGAAACTAGCCGGCCAAACCCTTTGGTATGGCGTTCCCAGGATATTCAGCAGGTTCCTCAGCTTTGGCATCAGCTTGCTGAGCTTCAGGCTGTTTGGGCCCAGTGAATCTTATGCTTTTACCCAGGTGTATGCCGTAATCCCCTTCCTTAACATCTTATTTACATACGGACTGGAGACCAGTTATTTCAGATTTGCGCAGGATCATGACCGTCAGAAACTCTACAACACCCTGAACGTATCCATTATCGTTACTACCATTCTGTTCACCGGTATCCTCTTCCTGTTCGAAGGATCGATAACCGATTTTATAGGAATGGAAAAACGGCCACAATTCGTGACCTGGATGATCTGGATCGTTTTCTTCGATACCCTGTACACCATCCCCATGGCCAAGCTGCGCCAGGAGGAACGGCCACGCAAATACGCATTCATCAATATGTTTGCCGTGGTGCTGAATGTGGCCCTGGTATTGTTTTTCTTCTACGTGGCCAAACCAGCCCGCGAAACCAATCCCTACACATTCCTGGCCCAATTGTACAGACCGGAGATCGGCATTGGGTACTTCATTATCTCCAACGTCATAGCCAGTGCGGTTTGCCTGCTGTTATTGTATAAAGAGATCACTTCTTTCCGCTTCAAATTCGACCTCAAGCTCTGGAAGGAAGTGATGAAATATAGTTACCCTCTCATCATTGTAGGCTTTGGCGGTATGATCAACGAAATGTTGAGCCGGCTGGTGTACCAGAAGGTTTCCCCTGCGCCGGAAAATGTGAGGGAATTTCAACTGGGGGTATTCGGGGCCAACTACAAACTGGCCGTACTGATCACCATTTTCATCCAGGTGTTCAGGATGGCGGCAGAGCCTTTCTTCTTCAACCAGAGCCGCCATGAGGGCGCACAGAAGATGTATGCCCGGGTGATGAAATTCTTCGTGATCGCCTGTTGCTTCATGTTCCTGGTGATCGCACTTTTCCTGGAGACCTGGAAAGTATTGATCGCCTCCAAGCATAAGGAATATGCGGAAGGCTTGCATATTGTGCCGATCCTGAGCATGGGCAGCATCTTCCTGGGCATTTATTACAACCTGTCTGTCTGGTATAAGCTCACCAATAAGAATATGATGGGGGCCTATATCACTATTGCCGGAGCGGTGCTCACCGTTTTGCTCAATGTATTGTTGATCCCCAAATTTGATTATACGGGAGCCGCCTGGGCCACCTTCTTCTGTTATTTCTTCATGATGGTGATCAGCTATGTGCTGGGCCAGAAATACTACCGTATCCCCTACCCGAAAAAGAAGCTGATCACCTACCTGGTGATCGTTACGCTGATGTATATCCTTCACGAAGCGATTGCCCGCAACCTGGATCCGCATGCCTCCCATTACAAATTAATCTACTATGGCACCAGCGTTGTCTTCATTGGATTGTTCACCCTGCTGATCATGAAAGTGGAGCGGAAAGAACTGGTAAAGCTGCCCTTCGTAGGCAAATTCTTCGCAAGGCCGGCAGCCTGATGCCGTCTATTCCCGTACAAAAGGGTTATGTTGCTTCTCGTAACCGATCCTAGTCTCAGGGCCATGGCCGTTGTATACGATGGTCTCATCCGGTAACACATACAAACGGGTTCTAATACTTTCGGCGAGCTGGTTGAAGTCCCCTCCGGGAAGATCGGTTCGGCCGATACTGTCGCGGAACAGCACATCCCCGCTCAGTATGAAGTTTTGTTCTTTGCAATAGTAGCTGATATGGCCGGGGGAATGACCGGGCGTGAAGAGCACAGTTAACTCATCTTCACCCAACCGTATGGTATCGTATTCGCGTAAAAAGATGAGGTCCCCGGTATAAGGCTCAAAGCTCATGTCCCAGCGCAACGAGGCCGTCAAAGCCCTTTCGAACACGGGCTTTTCCGCCTCATGCAGATGAGGCTTCAGCCCCCAGGTGTTGAACACGAAAAGATCGCCGAACACATGATCGAAATGGCCATGTGTATTTAACAAATATTTGGGCGAGAGGCGATTCTGATCGATGAATCGTTTCAGCTCATTGCGCTCGTTCTCAAAATAGCAGCCGGGATCAACGATCAGACATTCCGAATGCTCATTATACACTATGTAGGTATTTTCCTGAAGCGGATTGAAAGGGAGCTTTTTTATGGTAAGCATGGGTACACGCGGTTTAGCGCAAATTGTATTTTTTTTCGGTAATACGGATTGTTTTAACTTTAAAAGATTAATGAGAGGCTATGGAATTTCAACAGATTAAGCCAATGAGAAAAGTATTTTTCGTATTCCTTGCTATAATGCTGCTATATGTTGATTTGACCGCCCAGGTCAATACTGTTGAGTATGGAAAGAACCGCGTTCAGTTCAGGAAATTCAAATGGGAGTATTATCAATCCACCAATTTCAATACTTATTTCTACGAGAATGGTAAGACCATTGCCAATTTTGTAGCTCAGGTAGCCGAAGAAGAACTTCCGGCGATGGAACAATTTGTTGAATATGGCCTTCAACGCCGTGCCAATATCGTTATCTATAATACTTTCGATGAACTGCAACAGTCCAATATCGGCCTGAGCCTCGACTGGCAGACCACCGGCGGCATCACCAAGCTGGTGAACAACAAGATGATCGTTTATTTCGATGGTAACCACGAACATCTCCGCAAACAGGTTCGTCAGGGTATCGCCCGTGTTCTGGTAGACAATCTCCTTTTCGGTGATGACCTCGGCGAATTTGCCGCCAACCAGGCCCTGCTCGATCTCCCCAAATGGCTCGTAGACGGGTATGTTGATTATGCCGGTGAAAGCTGGAACACAGACCTGGACAATGAGCTCAGACTGGCCCTCCTCTCCGGGGAATACCGGAACTTCTACCAGTTTGCCTACGAAAAGCCATTGCTGGCCGGCCACGCTTTCTGGAACTATATCGCGGATACCTACAAAAAAGAGAATGTGACCTACTTCCTCTATCTCGCCCGGGTTTACCGCAACCTCAATACCGCCTCACAAAGGATCGCCAAGAAGAAATTCAAGGATGTGCTGAAAGACTTCATGGTGAAGACCTCCGAAAAATACTATGCCGATCTCCGTGGCCGTCGCGATGCTCCTAAAGGAGCCGCCACCGTGGTAGAAGAAGTGAAACATAACAAAGATTATTTCCGCTTTACCGGCAACCCCGCTCCCCG
>JAGIAP010000610.1 GCA_017744805.1 Chitinophagaceae bacterium
GCCTTCAACGCCATGTACCACCAATACGTTTCGCCATTGTTTGTGATGGCTTATAAGCATGTCCCCAACCGCAACGATGCAGAAGACATCGTACAGGAAGTCTTCATCGATTTTTGGGAAAAAAGAAAAGAGATCATCATCCGGTCCTCTCTTTTCAATTATCTCTATAGCGCCACCCGGTACCGGGTCCTGCGCTTTATCAAGACCCATAACACCCGCCCCGAAAGCCTGGAGTTGTTTGAGGGAATACTGGAAAAATATTCCCTGCCCGAAGAACATAGTGACGCTGCCATCCGCCATATCGATCAGTCTGTGGTCACGGCCATTGCCGATCTGCCCGAACAAATGAAGAAGGTATGGCTGCTGAATACCGAAGCAGGCATGAGTGTTTCAGCCATCGCCGAACATTTGCAACTGGCCCCGCAGACCGTCAGGAACCACCTGGCCAAAGTTCGAAAGCGATTATACGCTATAGTTTCCCGCCTCGCATCGTTCCTGTTTTCCATTTCTTTCTGGTCCGTTCTTAGCGAACAGCTACTCCCTTGCATGTTACCAAATCATTAACCCGGAATTCCTGAGTAGTTACCCGCCACTTCTTTTACTCTATTCTAATGCGGGAGCACCATAATAACTTCTGCACAGCGAATCGCATGCAAACAGAGCAATACTTCAGGGAATTGTTGGAAAAATACCTCGCAGGCTCCTGCAACGCGCAGGAAAAAGCGATCATGGAAGAGTGGTTTGAAAAAGGAGGGGATACCGGCAAGCCTGATCTGGTGATGGACGAAGCCAACCGTCAGCAATTATGATCCAGGATACATGCTGCGCAGGACCATCAGCCAGTATTGCCCGGCAGCATAGTCAAAAGTAAATTGCGCATAGCCTTCACCGGTTGGCAGGCAGCAGCGGTATGGGCTGGCCTCCTGGTCTCCGCTGGTGCGGCCACCTGGAAATCAGGCCTCGTCAGGTCTTTATTCAACCAACAATCAGCCATTGCTTACAGGATCATTCAAACCGGCAAAGGAGAAGTAAAACAATTCCTGCTACCAGATAGCTCGGTGATCGTACTCAACGCCAATTCGATATTGGAGTACCATCCTGATTTCACCACTCACCGGCACCTACGGCTTCATGGAGAAGCCCTGTTCACGGTTACACGGGACAAAGCCCATCCCTTCACTGTTCAAACCACTGATAGCCTGGCCACCACCGTGTTGGGGACCCGCTTCAATATACAGAGTTATGATAAAGGACAGGAAACGCGCATTACGGTAGTGTCCGGCATCGTAGCGGTCAATAAAGGAAGCCAGTGGCTGGATACACTTACCAGGGCACAAGCCATCCGCTATCAAAAGATTTCCCGCTCCTTTACGATCTCACATGATGTGAACACAGAAAGTATCACCGGCTGGACCAAAGGTGAATGGGACTACGAGCATCTTCATTTCAACGACCTGGTCATCCTCTTGCAAAACCATTATGGCATCACCCTTACCAGCAAGCGGGATACGGAGCAGTTGCAAACCAGCGTCAGCGTGAATTTCAACAGCAAACAACCAGCCAACGGCATACTGGAGGTATTCTGCTCATTTGCAGGATGCAGTTTCCGCCAAACCGATCCAACAACATACGAGATATATTGACATCCCTTAAAAGCAAAAGCCCTGCTACGAACAGGGCCCATGCCATTTTTTTCATTGTAAAAAAACAACAAAAAAGCAAAAGCAAATTTATGGTACCTAATCGGTTGAAGCAACCCCTCAGGCGAATATTTGTCCTGACTACCCTGTTATTGGCCCTCCTGCCCGGAATGACACGGGCTCAGGATACCCGGTTCAGTATCCGGTTTGAAGCCGGCAGTCTTGAACAGGCACTCATCAAATTAAGGAAAACAACCGCCAGCAGTATAGCGTATGCCAAAGAAGAAATAGAGGGCGTT
>JAGIAP010000611.1 GCA_017744805.1 Chitinophagaceae bacterium
TTTCAGAACTGAGCGAGTTCAACCTGGATAAGCTCATGGTCTGGTTCAACAATATTGAAGAGAGGCTGAGCGACAAACAAAATGTGATTGCAAAAGATATCCTGAAAGAGATCCGTGAAAGGGTGCAGTTCCTCCTGGATGTAGGGCTTACTTATCTTACGCTCAATCGCGCCAGCCGCACATTGAGCGGTGGCGAAAGTCAGCGTATCAGGCTGGCAACGCAGATCGGGTCTCAATTACAGGGCATCACTTATATCCTGGATGAGCCCAGTATCGGTCTGCACCAGCGCGATAACCAGCGCCTCATCACTGCCCTGCAGCATCTCCGTGATATCGGCAACAGTGTGCTGGTAGTGGAACATGATAAAGATATCATGATGGCTGCCGATCACCTGGTGGATATCGGCCCCAAGGCCGGTTATCATGGCGGAAGGGTAGTAGCGCAGGGCAATCCCCAGAGCCTGCTGAAACTGGATACCCTCACCTCTTCCTATCTCAATGGTCATCGCGGCATCGCCGTGCCCAAAGAGCGACGGAAAGGAAATGGAAAAACCCTGGAGATCAAGGGTGCCAAAGGAAATAACCTGAAAGATGTCAGTGTGAAATTCCCGCTGGGGAAATTCATCGTGGTCACCGGTGTGAGTGGAAGTGGGAAGAGTACGCTGATCAATGAAACATTGTATCCTATCCTCAGCAAACATGCGTATAATAGTCGCATGACACCCATGCCCTACAAGAGCGTGAAAGGCCTGGAGAATATCGATAAGGTGATCGAGATCGATCAATCGCCTATCGGACGTACGCCAAGAAGCAATCCTGCCACCTATTGTGGCTTCTTCACAGATATCCGTACCCTGTTTGCAGCCGTTCCGGAAGCCAAGATCCGTGGTTACAATGCAGGCCGGTTCTCATTCAATGTGAAAGGGGGAAGATGTGATGTTTGTGAAGGCGGCGGTATGCGCGTGATAGAGATGAACTTCCTGCCGGATGTGTATGTTCCCTGCGAAAAATGCCAGGGCAAACGATACAACCGCGAAACCCTGGAGATCAGGTACAAAGGCAAATCCATCAGCGATGTACTGGATATGACGGTGGAGGATGCCGTAGTATTCTTCGAGAATGTTCCCTATATCTACCGTAAGATCAAAGTACTGGAAGAAGTAGGACTGGGCTATATCACCCTGGGCCAATCCGCTGTAACCCTTAGTGGTGGCGAGGCCCAGCGTGTGAAGCTGGCAACGGAGCTGGGTAAGCGAGATACCGGTAAAACATTCTATATACTGGATGAGCCCACTACAGGGCTTCACTTCGAAGATATCCAGCACCTGCTGGATGTGCTCAATAAACTGGTGGAGCGTGGCAACACGGTACTGGTGATAGAGCATAATATGGATGTGATCAAAGTGGCCGATCACCTGATCGATCTCGGACCGGAAGGTGGTGATGGCGGCGGTCGCATCCTTTATGAAGGCGTGCCGGAAGGCCTGGTGAACGTCAGGGAAAGCTTCACCGGCAAATTCCTGAAAGACGAACTATAAAAATATATGAAACGAGTTTTGGTTGATATGGACGAGGTCATTGCAGACCCCATGACCGCAATGATCGATTGGTATACGAAAGAATATGGCCTGGAAGTGGACTACACAAAAATGAATGGCTCCTGGGCCTTTGGATTCCCCGAACAACACCAAAAACTGATCAGGCAGAGATTGAATGAACCGGGTTTTTTCCGCCACCTGCCTGTGATGAAAGATAGTCAGCGTGTGTTGAAAGAGATCAATGAAAAATATGAGCTCTTCATCGTATCGGCTGCTACGGAATTCCCCAACTCTCTGAAGGATAAGATCGACTGGTTGCAGGATCATTTCTCTTTCATCAGTTGGAAGCAGGTTGTGTTATGTTGGGATAAGCGCCGCTGTGTGGGGG